>NZ_JBFPNH010000043.1:0-375526 GCF_040815545.1 Streptomyces sp. LMG1-1-1.1
CGTGGCTGCTGGCCCACCCCCGGTTCCACCTGCACTTCACACCCACCGGATCGTCCTGGCTCAACCTGGTGGAGCGATGGTTCGCCGAGCTGACGAATAAACAGATACGGCGAGGCGTCCACAAGACCGTCCAGGCCCTGGAGCAGGACATCCGGACCTGGATCGCCGCCTGGAACACCGAACCCAGGCCCTACATCTGGACCAAGACCGCGAACGAGATCCTCGAACGCCTCGCCTCATATCTGAATAGAATTCCTGACTCAGAAGACTAGAGCTGTCGCCTGCTCTCCAGCCAAACCCTGACATCACGTCGGAACTCCGGGTCCGCGTCCCTCTCGGCGAGCCACTCCACCTCCCACTTCAACTCGCGCAGGACCCCAGGAGAACCGGCGGGATCGCGTACCGCGTACACGGCCGCACCCGCTTCGTACGTGTCGGCCAGGAGCCAGACGCTGTTGTCCAGGGCCAACATGGCAAAGCCGGGGTGGCCGGCGCGTATGCCGAGGAACGTCGCGGCGCCGGCCCCCATGAGGTCCCACCGTTCCAGCAGGCGGACCCGGTGCCAGACGTTCATCGTGCGTCGCCGGCGGTCTTCCTCGGCGGTCCAGGTTCCCCTGGGCAACATGAGGAGGAACTCGCGGTTCTCGTCGATCAGGCCCGAGGATGTGGCGAGGTCGTACCAGGCCTGGTTGAGCCGTTCCACGAATCGCGGGTCCTCGTACTCGACCAGGCAGAACCCGAAAACCCGCTCTCGCTCGTACCCCAGGACATGCGGGATCGCCGAGCTCGGAACCGCGTCGGGTATCACCTCGAGCCCGGCTCGCAGCAGCGGTCTGAACACCTTGCGGTACCTCTCCTGCCGACCCAACCCGGTACCCCCATCCCCATCCGTAAGACCTGCTCGGCTTGATCGTGCCGCACTCAACTTATGGCCAAGATCGGCGGGACCCCTCTGGTGGACAACTCCCCTTCGGGACCACTCTCGGCACGCCCTCGGTCGCTGGGCTAGTACTCCGGCCGTAGATCGTGATCTTCATGGTCGTTGGGCGGCTTGTCGCTGGTAGTGGCTGGTGCGCGAGCGTGCTTGGTGCAGGCGGCGCTACGCAGACCAGCGCAGGCGGTGAGCAAGGTCGCGGGCCGGCGCAAGCAGGGCTGCGAACGGTCGTCGGATCTCATTGCAGGTCAGCGGGCTCAGCTCGGGGTTCACGGTGGTCGTGGCCCGTTCGATGGCGACGGTGACGGCGAGGAAGGCGTGCGCGAGCATGGCCAGGGTGGTCCAGCGGTGCCAGGAGACCAGCTGCGGACCTGGTGCTCGTCGAGTCCGGCCAGGCCCTTGGCGGCTTGGAAGGTCTCCTCCACCGTCCAGCGGCGTCCAGCCGCCTTGACCAGGGTGCTCAGTGGAACCGGGTGGGCCGAGTAGCAGCGGTAGAAAGCGAATTCACCGGTGCGCCGGTTGCGCCGCACCAGCAACCAGCGGTGACGGGGCTACCGGGCGAGCTGGCCATGTCAACTGGGCCCAGTCATAGAAGCGATGGCCCTTGGCGCCGGTGCCCGCCGAGAGCCGCTGCCAGGCCTTCTTCGGCAGGCCGTAGGCGAGTTGGCCGGCCCGGAAGACGCCCGCGCGGGTGGCGATGGGTCGCTTGCGTGAGACGGCCAGGACGTAACCGATCTGATGTCTCTCCAGCTCGGCGCTCAGGTGCGGATCGCCGCCGTAGACCTCGTCGCCGGTGACCCACGCCGCGTGGACGCCGGCATCGAGAGCTCGGGCGATCATCTCGGTGGCCAGTGCGGGCTTGGTCGCGAACGTCAGGTCGTCGGGGACGCCTGCCGTGCGGCACCGATCGGGGGCCTGGGCCCAGGAGCGCGGGATGTAGAGGCGGCGGTCGATGGCGGCGTGCCCGGCCGCACTCGCGTAGGCGAGGTATACGGCGACCTGGGAGTTCTCGATCCGGCCCGCGGTTCCGGTGTACCGGCGCTGACCCCGACGCTCGCGGTGCCCTTCTTCAGGTCCCCGGTCTCGTCAACAACCAGTACGGCGTCCTCGTCGGCGAGGCGCTCGACTACGAAGTCCCCTATGTCGTCGCGGACTTCGTCGGCATCCCAGCGGCCCGGCTGAGAAAGTGCTGCATGCCGGCCGGACTGGCGTCACCGGCGTACTCGGCGATCGTCCAGCAGTTCTTCCTCGGCAGGTCCGCGAGCAACCCCAACACGAACGCCCTCGCCCGGCGGCGCGGTTCCACCCGGGCGAACGGGCCCGCCACCTTGCCCATCAGGCCATCGAATACAGATTGCCACCGGGCAAGGTCACGCGTCCCACGGCCACCGGCTGATCTTCGTGTGTCGACACAACTCACGATGATCAACGGTGGCTGCCCTCAGAGGAGACCGACCTCACTCAGCTCGATCAAGGCCAGCGCCAGACCGGCTGTCCGCTGTCAGAGGGTGGCAGCACGCAGCACGATCAGGGCGACGGAGGCCACGGTGAGGACCCCCGCCGGAGACGCGCCCTTGCGGTCGCCGACGCGCAGGTGGAAGGCGACCGCCCCGGCGAAATAGAGCGTCAGGCCGATCGCGGCGGCGATTCCGATGGGTCCCCACCAGAGTCCGGCGATCGCACCCGCCGCGCCCGCGATCTGAGCGCCGATCAGGAAGGCCATCATGCGGTGCGGCAGTCCGAGGGCGGACATCTGCTCGGTGATGTGCCGCGTCCGCAGAGACTTGGCCCCAGCGGACACCAGGAGAAGCGCCGACATGAACACGGTGACGACGGCAAGGGAGACGAACATGGCTAAACCTCAATCTTGTGAGATGCGAGTAAGGGGCCGTGCGCACCTCGACGACGATAGGCGGCCACCAGGTACCTCCAGGTAACCTTCGGGGCATGAGCCTGCGACCCGGAATAGCCTTCCTCGCCGACTGTCCCGCTCTCCTGGCCATGGAGATCATTTCCAGCAAGTGGTCCATGGTCACGCTCTTCGCGCTGACCGACGGCCCGTTGCGCCACGGCGAGCTGGTCGAGCTGAGCGGTGGCATTTCGCGCAAGGTACTGACCCAGACGTTGCGCCGGCTCCAAGCCAACGGGCTCGTCGAGCGGCACGCGTACGCCGAGGCGCCGCCGCGCGTGGAGTACGGACTGACCGATCTCGGGCGAACCCTGGAGGAGCCCATCAGGATGCTCACCGCATGGGCGCGGGAGAACGGCGAGGCTGTCGTCACCTTCCGGGAAGCAGCCGAGGCGGCCAGGACCATCGAGGCGGATCAGGCGACCCTGGTGAAGACCCCTCCTGTTGATGAGTACCCGAGCCGTTTCTGATCAATAGAAGAGGCTGAACCTGTAAGACCCTGCCGTCGCCAGAGACTTGGCCATCCTCGTGATCGGGGCCCTCCTGCAAGAGGCCAACGACGACCGTCGCCTCAGGGTCAAGCCCCTGGTCCTGAAGGAGCTCCCGCAACCGAACCCATAGGGCGCTCACACCAGTCCGCAGATACTCGGTGTACGGGACGACAATGCTCGAAGCCATGAGCTCAGCCATCCAGTCCTCCCGGCGCAGCGGCACGGATGAGGCCACCCACGATCGACGACGGGCGGCGGCAACGACAGGTCGCTCCGCAACAGTGATCAAGAACTACAGCTGGACTACTGGCGTCTGCCTGTCGCGCACCAACGGCCCAAGGACCCTCGATCAATTCACCACGTCCTACGAATGGCAGGTACCACTCGATGCACTCAACAGAACCAAAAGAAGCCCGCGTTGATGATTCGAGCAACATCCTGGTTGCACCTTCGAGCCTGCAAGGCGACGAATTCGTCAGGGACTTTTTCGGGTCCACGATCACACCAGAGGACCTCGATTCCGGTTCGCCCGACCTTGCGCACAAGACCGTCTACCTGTGTGGCGACATATCTGCCATCCGCACCCGCCAACTGCGTTCGGCTGCCCGCGCATTCGTCATCCGGGAGCTATCACACGGTTACCACGAGGCCGCCGACCGACCATTGTCCCTCGTCGACCTCGGCCGAGTTCCCGCGCGGGTACACGGCGTCGGCGTGTACTACCGCCGATTCTTCGATCCCGACGCCGACGACTTCGGACGGATCCGCGACGAACACGCGTTCCAGTCCCTGACGGAGTCCACCAAGCCGGGAACAGCCCATCGCAGCGGAATCTACCTGACGCCCGTCACACGAAGCGGCGACGATCTCCATTTCCGACTGCTCCGGTGCTCCACAAACCTCTCAGGGCCGACCGAAAGCTTCCGTCCGACCGACACGCGCATCGTCGAGGCACTCAACCGCGAGGCCGCCACCGTCTTCCGGAACCAGGCACCGCTGAATCACGTCCTCGCTCAGATCTATCACAACACCCTCGCCACGGCCGAACGCAAGCAGTCCAAAGCCAAGATCTCGGCCCATGCCGACAAGACTAAGGACATGCCCACCAATGGTGTGATGGCCTTCTGCACCTTCTATGAAGGTATCGATGCGCTGCAGCCCTTGGCCGAAGACGCCTTTGACTACGGCGTGAAGGGTGCCAGCGGACTGACCCGACTCCACTTTCGCCTCAAGGATTCAGTCGAAGAACACGACGGGGTCACACTCCCCGGCCAGTTCACCCTGACGCTCTATCCAGGCTCCGTTTTCTTCATGCCGCTTTCCACCAACCGTCTGTACACGCACGAGATCCGCCCCTCAACGCTGGACGCCGCACTGCTCCCCACTCGCCTCGGATACGTGGTGCGCTGTTCCAGCGCCGAAGCCGTGCACAAGAACGGCGACACGTTCCTCAAAGTCGCCGGAGATTTGGTGAAGCTGCGGCCGCCCACGCCAGCAGGCCTGGACGAGCTCCGCCGACTGTACGCCGAGGAGAACAGGACCTCGTCCTTCATTGAGTACGGCGACGAATTTCGCTTCAGCATGAACACGGGAGACTACCTTGCCCCACAGGTCTAGGATCTCGACTCAGATCATCTCGTGTGCTTTGCCGATCGAGGCGGATCTCTTTGGAGAGCTGTCCGCTTCGACTCGCATGGAAGACGTAGGCAAAGGTCGGCGAGGTGCCGTACTTACCAAGATCGACGACGCGGATGGCGCGGTTGGCGTGCCTCTCGTACGCACTACCACTCGATACGTCAGTCCGGCGCAGCGCTTCCGGTCGGTGCACGCACGGTTGGCGCAAGAGATTCAAGATCGTGCGGCATTGTCGATCGGCTTCAACAACGCACTCATCGAGACCTACACGAACGCGTACAAGACCATGGGCAGCCATTCCGACCAGGCCATCGATCTGAACAACGAGTCTTTTATCGCCGTTTTCTCCTGCTATCGGCATCCCGAAGCGAGCCCACCAAGGAAATTGATCTTCGAATCAAAGCACCCTTCCGATGCCGAGAAGTTCGAGATCCCTCTCACCCACAACAGTGTCGTCGCGTTTTCTGTCGACTCGAATCGACGATTCAGACACAAGATCGTACTCGATGCACCCGCCCCGACAACTGACAATCAATGGCTGGGCGTGACCTTTCGAACGTCAAAGACCCTGGTCCGATTTCGTGACGGACAACCATACCTCCCCCAGGGTGAGCGCCTCACGCTGGCCGACGACGAGCAGGGGCGCGAATTTTACGCACTGCGACGCCGCGAGAACCACGAAACGGATTTCGCCTACCCTCCGCTTACCTACACCCTCAGCGAAAGCGATCTGATGCCGCCCGAGTGACCTTGGAGGGACGTTGATGCCAGAAGCCGTGGCGATCGTGGTGGGTTGATCCCTCAGGGAGGGAGTCCGGTGGCCCGTTGGTGGGTCGAGCGGATGAGGATGAAGACCAGGGTGGCCAGGTCTGCCGCCCCGGCGTCGTCGTCCGCGTAGCGTGTGGTCTGCAAGGGGCCGACGTTGTCCAGTCGAACTCCTTCCAGCTCCAGGACGTAGGCGAGGGTGAGCATGGCGAGGCGCGCATTGCCGTCCGGGAAGGGGTGGAAGAAGGCCACGTCCAGATAGGCCCTGGCCGCGCGGGAGGCGAGGGGGACTCGCAGGTCGGCACTATCGCGCAGACATTGCTCGAAGTCGTGCTCGGTGTGGGGCGTCAGTACGTAGCGTTCCCGGCCGCCCTTGGCGAAGGCGTCGCCTTGCCGGAATCGAACCTCAGGCACGCCAAGCACCAGCTGCTGCCATCCGGTCAGAAGCGCGCAGGTGAGGGGGCGTTTGCGGGATGCGTCTGTGCGCGACTTAGCCAGCGCCGCGAGCAACCGGTGACCTCGAGCGAGGTCCGAGGAACGGCCCCCTTCGCCGCACCAGGTGGTGAGGCCGTCCACGATGGGCTCGATCGAGGCCGGCGCCTCACCGGCCGCGGAAGTCCAGTCGATCTGATTCCTGGTCTGGACCCAGGCGGCCAGGGCGTCAGCGCTCACGGTAGGGCTGCGTTCCGGTCAGATCTACGGCGAGATCCTCACCCACTGCATCGATCAGGGTCCGCGACGGCATGGTCCAGCTCTTGAACCGTCCACCGATCGCGGCGTTGACCGCCTTCTTTGCGCCTTCGGCCCCCATGCCCGTGGAAGAGAGGAACCACGTCAGCACCGTGTGGCAGAGCCCGTACCAGCCGCATTCGGCCCCGGTGCGGTCCATGACCACCGTCACGAGTCGGGTGGCCGCCCGTTCCAGATGCCAGCTGCGATCCTCGACATCCGCCCCGTCGGGCGGAGTCAACTGCTCGAACCGCTCCGCCAACTCCTCCAGCCAGTCACGCCACTCAAGCAGCGAAGCAACCACCTTGGCGGCGGTCACCGCGGGTCCGCCCACCGAATGGGAGGCACAACACCAGTGGGTGACGACACCACCACCACCGCCCTCACCCACCGCCCAATGCCATCCGCAGGCCCAGCGGCCATATCGGGCGGCCAAGAGCACCGTGACCTCGCTGGTGAAGCGATGCTTCTCTTCCCACCGGGCGCCGTCAGAAGGCACCATCGAGGCGATCACCGTGGTGATCTCAGACGCCTCCGTTTCATCCCAGGCAAAGGCAACGACATCAGGATCGACGGCAGACCACGGCAGCCAGGCCGGAGCGAGCTCGTAGTTGATAGCCGTGGCGTTCCTCCAGAACCGGTCAGCGACAACTAAGCGATCATGCCAAAGGCTCGCAGCCTCGTCACGCAAATTTCTGGCGCCGCCCATCTACTGCGAACCGGCGTTGCCTGGCGCGATGTCCCAGCCACGACCGTCGACTGCTCCGGCGTGACAGCCTGGCGGCGGCTGCGGGACCGGGCCGAATCCGGCGTCTGGCCGTCCATGCCGCTCTGCTGACCGAGTTACGCCGCGTGGACGCGTTGGACCTGGCGACTGGGCCGTGGACAACTCGCATGTCCGGACCGTCAAAGACATCCCAGGGGGCTACTTTTTGGTGCTCTCTCGCACGGCGCCCCACGAGGTCTTGCCCACGGGGGGGCAGGACCGAGGTCGGCAGCTCGTGCAGGAACTCGCGGAGGTCGCGGTGCCGGTCGTCGGCCGCCATCTGTCGGTTGACCGAGACGGTGACCGGCAGCAGGTTGTTGCGGGCCGCGAACGCGCGCACGTTCTCGTCGCTGAAGAGGACGTCGAGGAAGCTCCCGAACTCCTGAGGGTGTCCGCTGCGTTTGAACGCCATGATCCAGTCGACCACCGCGGGCGCGGCGTGGGACGTGCCGTCCCGGCCGAGGACGGGCACCTTGCCGACTTCGATGCCTGCGGCCCGCGCCGGCTGCAGCAGGGAGGGATGCCCGTTGACCTTCCCGACCTCGCCGCGTACGAACGCCGCGTAGGCGTCCTTGCGGTTGAGGCGTTCGGGCGGGACGGGACCGGTGAGTCCCGTCTTCACCAGATTGTCCTTGACCCAGTTCAGGCTGTTGATGTTCTTCTGTGAGTCGATCTCGTAGGAGCCGTTCAGTCCGGTGTAGCCGCCACCGCCTCCGAGCATCCAGGCCATCGCCTCGATCTGTGCCTCCTCGGGGCCTAAGGGCACCGCCACGGGGTACGCGCGATTCCGGTGCGCCGCTGCAACTGCTCGGCCGCCGCCTTCAGTTCGGCCCACGTCGTCGGTGGCTTGTCGATGCCGGCCCGGGCGAACGCCTTCTCGTTGTAGAAGAGGAGCCGCGTCGAGGACGTGAACGGCATGCCGTACTGCGTCCCCTGGTACCGCCCCTCTTCGGCGAGGGCCGGCAGGAAGTTCGCCTCCACGGGGATCGAGAGCAGGCTGTCGGCCCGGTAGAGCTCGCCGCGCTCGGCGAACTCGGCGTACGAGGCGATCTGCGCCATGTCTGGAGCCTTGCCGGCCTTGACCCTGTCCGCCAACTGGCGGTCGATGTGGTCCCAGGACACGATCTCCACCTCGACGTTGATCCCGGGATGGGCGGACTCGTAGGCACGGACGAGCTCCGCCCAGTACCGCTCGGTGCTGTCGGACCGGCCCGCGGCGACTTCGTAGTCGGCGGCCACCAGTCTCAGGGTGACCTCGCCTGAGGTGTTCGCGCAGCCTGCCGACGCACGCAGAGCACGAGTGCGGCGGTGGCCGCGGTCAGGGCATGTCGGTGTTCGGGCACGGTTCTTCCCTCTGCTGTGCGCCACGGAAAGGCCCGCTCCCCGCCGTTCGTCGGACGTGCGGCGGGGAGCGGGCCGGCGACGGGCCACTTGACGGAGCCGGCGGTCAGGCCGGACACGACCTTGCGCTCGATGAGCGCGAAGAGGACGACGACGGGCACGATGGCGATGACCGAGCCGGCGAACAGGTAGTTCCACTGGACGGTGTAGTTGCCGATGAAGCTGTTGATGCCCACGGTGAGGGGCTGGTTCTCCGGAACGGTGGAGAGGGTCAGGCCCATGACGAACTCGTTCCAGGCGGCGATGAAGGTGAAGATCATCGCGGTGACGACTCCGGGCATCGCCAGCGGCAGGGTGATCCGCAGGAGCGCGCCGGCGCGTCCGAGGCCGTCGATCATGGCGGCTTCTTCGAGCGCCTCCGGGATGGAGGAGAAGTACGCGGTGAGGATCCAGATCGCGAAGGCCAGGTTGAAGGCACCGTTGCAGAGGATCAGGGTCCACACCGAGTTGAGCATGTCCAGCTGGTAGAACTCGCGGTAGAGACCGACCAGCAGCGACGTCGGCTGGAACATCTGCGTGATGAGGACCAGCAGCAGGAAGAGCTTGCGTCCGCGGAACCTCATGCGGGCGGTGTAGTACGCGGCGGGGACGGCCACGAGCAGGACGAGCAGGGTCGATCCTGCGGAGACGAGCAGGGTGACGCGGAGGTTGTCCCAGAGGTGGGACTCGCGCCACACGTCGATGAAGTTGGCCCACTCGAAGTCGCTCGGCAGGTAGGTGGCGTCCCGCAGTTCGTGCGCCGGCCGGAGGGCGGTGATCACCATCTCCAGGTACGGCAAGAGGAACACCGCGGCCAGCAGCCATGCGGCTGCCGCGGTCAGCAGGGTGCGGGGGGTGACGGCCCGCGGGGGCCGGGCCCGCGGGGCCGGGGAGGGGGATTCCGGGTGGGGGGTGGGGGCCGTGGCGGGTACGACGGTGAAGGTGCGCTGAGTCATCAGTTCTCCTCCTGGTTCCAGCGGCCGACCTTCAGGAAGAGGACGACCACGACCACGACGAGGGCGAAGTTGACGACGGACATCGCCGCGGACTGGCCGATGTCGGCGTTCTTCAGCTGGTACATGAAGACCGTCGTGGTGGCGGTGTCACTGTCCGGGCCGCCTCGGGTCATGCTCCAGATGATGGGGAACGAGTTGAAGACGTTGATCAGGTTGATCACCATGCCGACGAGCAGCGCCGGGCGCAGCAGCGGCAGGGTGATCCGCAGGTACGTCTGCCAGGTGTTCGTACCGTCGACCTTGGCGGCTTCGTAGACCTCGGTGGGGATGGTCTGGAGTCCGGCGAGCAGCGTGTACGTGGTGAAGGGCAGCGAGACGAAGACGGCGACGAACATCATCCACGGCCAGGCGGTGGACGGGTCACCGAGCCAGTCCTTGGGGCCGTCGACGAGGCCGAGGTCCTTCATGACGGTGTTGAGGACGCCGGAGGTCTGGTTGAGCATCCACTTGAAGCCGATCGCGGTCATCACGAGCGAGGCGGCCCACGGGGCGATGAGCGCCCAGCGGGTGACGCGGCGGCCGGGGAACTTCTGGTTGAACAGCTGGGCCAGTGCCAGGGAGATCACCATGGTCGTGGTGACCACGACGAGGGTCCACATGACGGTGGAGACGACGACCGAGGGCAGGGCCGGATCCTCGAACAGCTGCGTGTACTTGTCGGTTCCGGCGGAGCCGCGGACGAAGCCGCTGCTGCTGATCTTCAGGAACGAGGTCCGGACCATCTCGTAGACGGGCCAGAGCACGACCAGGACGATGAGCAGGGCCGCGGGTCCGATCCAGGGCAGCGGGCCGAGGCGGGCCAGGCCGCCCGGGCCCTTGCGGCCGGGGCGGGTGGCGGATGAGGTGGTGGACACGAGGGTGCCTTCCGTGACGGGGCGCGGGCCTACTGGTCGGCGACCGCTGCCTCGGCCTTCTTCTGGAGCTCGCCCAGCACCTTCGCGGGTAGTTCACGGCGGTGCCGCCGCTCTTCTTGATCTCGGCGGAGACGGCGTCCCAGGTGGTGTCGCCGAGCGGATAGAAGACGGCGTGCGGCAGCAGGGTGAAAGGGCTCGAGGTCCTTGTGCTTGCCGTTCGCGGTCATCTCCTCGAGGGTGTCCTCGGTGACCGGCATGAGGTTGTACGTCTCGTCGAACTTCAGCGTGTTCTCCTTGGAGTACGCGAAGTCGAGGAACGTGCGGACCTCTTCCTTGTGGCCGCCGTCCTTGAACGCCATCATCCAGTCGGCGACGCCGAGCGTGGACGTCAGCGGTCCGGACGTGCCGGGGATGGGCGCGACGCCGTAGTCGACCTTTCCGTCCTTGGACATCTGGATCAGCGTGGGGTGGCCGTTGAGCATGGCGGTCTTGCCGGCCGCGAAGTCCGCGAAGGCGGTCTTCCGGTCGGTGGTGGCGGGGTTGGCGTAGGTCAGTCCGGGGCCGACGAGGTTCGCCTTCAGCCAGGAGAACGCCTCGACGTTGGCCTTGGCGTCGAGGGTGTAGCCGCCCTTGGCGTCCGTGTAGCCGCCGCCGCTTCCGAGCTCCCAGATCAGGGACTCGCCCTGTGCTTCCTCGGGGCCGAGCGGGAGGGCGTACGGGGTGACGCCGGGGACCTTGGCCTTGATCTTCTGCGCGGCGGCCTTGAGCTCGTCCCAGCTCTGGGGCGCCTCGGTGATGCCGGCCTGGGCGAACAGGTCCTTGTTGTAGAAGAAGGCGCGCGCCGACGAGACGAACGGAATGCCGTACTGCGTGCCGTCGACCTCGCCGGCCTTGGCGAAGCTGTCGATGAGGTTCTTCCGGGTCGTCTCCGACAACACTTCGTCGGCCTTGTACAGGAGGTCGTCGGCGACCTTGTCGGCGTAGCCGCCCGTCTGGAGGACGTCCGGCATGTTGCCGCTCTGGATCATCGTCTTCACCTGCGAGTCGATGTCGTTCCAGTTGATGACCTGGACGTCGACCTTGATCTTCGGGTTGGCCGCGGTGAAGCGCCGTGCCACGTCGTTCCAGTACGCCGTCGAGCTGTTCGACGCCGTGTCTCCGTAGTCCGCGGCGACGAGCTTCAGTGTCACCTCGCCGTTCGCCGAGTCGCCGCCGTCCTTGCCGCCGCCGCAGGCCGTGAGGGTGAGCACGCCCAGGGTGCAGGCCACCACGAACATCCGCTTGTTCATCGTCAGTACCGCCTTTGTATCTACCGACCGTCGGACGATGCGGTCGGTGGGGTGAAGGAGCGACAGCTGCTCGGAGCCTGCGTGAACCTGACTGCTAGTTCATGCTTTCGCTCAGGAACGAGCATCTGCTGTGGGCAAAGTAGACGCGACGACAGGGCTTCGGTACCAGGGGGCGTTACGCGAACGACGCCTAATCGCCCGGATGTTGGGCGCCCGGCACCCCCGGGGAGCGGACCTTCGAGGACTCCGGACGACGCCGGACAGCACGACGCCCCCCGCACGTCCTGGCGTGCGGGGGGCGTCGTGTCGGGGCGAGTGCGGTCAGACGGCGATGACTTCGATGCCGGCCTCGGTGAGCCTGGCCACCGCGTCCGGGGCGATGCCGGAGTCGGTGACGAGGGTGTCGATGCGGTCGAGGCCGCAGATCCGGGCGAAGGCGCGCTTGCCCATCTTGGAGGAGTCGGCCACCAGGACGACCCTGCGGGCGCGCTCGGCGAAGAGCCTGCTGATGCTGGCCTCTTCCTCCTGGTGCGTCATGACCCCCAGCTTGGGATCGACGCCGTCGGCGCCCAGGACCGCGACGTCCAGCACCACCTCGTTCAGCACTCCTGCCGCCAGCGGCCCCACCAGCTCGTAGGACTGCGGCCTGGCCACGCCACCGGTCACCACGATCTTGAACTGCGGGCGGACCGCCAGCTCGCCGGCAATGTTCAGCGCGTTGGTCACCACGGTGTACAAGGGACCGGCCTGCCCCTCCCCTGAAGCACCCGCGCCGCCACCCGTCTGCAGGGCCAGCGCGCGGGCCACCTCGGTGCTCGTCGTCCCCCCGTTGAGACCGATGACGTCTCCGGGGGTCAGCAGGTCCGCCACCGCCCTGGCGATGCGCTGCTTCTCGGAGGCCCGTCGGGAGGACTTGTAGCGCAGCGGAAGCTCGTACGACACACCGTGTGCGAGGGCCCCGCCGCGGGTGCGGACGAGGAGTCGCTGCTCGGCGAGCTCGTCGAGGTCCCGCCGGATGGTGGCGGGCGACACGTCGACGACGACAGCGGCCTGCTCCACGTCCAGTTTGCCCTCGACCGCCAACAGTTCGAGCAACCTGCTCCACCGCTCCTGCTTGGACATGTGCCGCAACCCTTCGCTGTCCCTGAGACGCCCCCACCGCGCGCCCGAGTCCTCGGCGGCGCGACCGCCCGGCGTCTGACCGTCGGACCATCGCACCGGTGAGGCGTGCGCGAAGTTGATCGTAGCGCGACGACATCGAGCATCGCCGTGGACTGGGTGCCGCCGCTCGCGAAGAGCACTCCCTGCCGTGCCACGTACACCGAGCGGTACCCCGCAGTAGCTTTTCTGCGCATCTAGCCTGCGTGAATGTGTTCGTTTTATGCTCGCACAACGCATAACCAATCACTTTGATTGAACGTCAGCTCAAGACGTCCTTCACAGGAGCCCCCACGCCATGATCGTCACCGTCACGCTCAACGCCGCCCTCGACGTCACCTGGGAGGTATCCGACCTGCGGCCCCGTGCGTCCCACAGCGTCCGCGCGGCGCACGAGCGAGCCGGAGGGAAGGGGGTCAACGTCGCCCGGGTGCTCGCTTTCCTCGGGCACTCGCCGCTCGTCACCGGCCTGACAGGGGGACCGACCGGCCGCCTGATCCACGACGGCCTGCGGTCCGCCGGGATCCGCACCTCCTTCGTCACCGTGGCGGGCGAGTCACGCCGTACGGTCACCGTCGTCTCGCGCAACGACGGTGACGCCACCGTCTTCAACGGGCTGGGTCCGGCAGTGACCGCCACGGAGTGGCAGCCGCCATAGAGCTCCGCCGCCGTGGCGCGCGGACGGTCGTGGCATCGGCGGGCCCCGACGGGCTGCGGGCCATCACGCCGGACGGGGCCTGGCGGGCCGCCCCACCCGAACCGCTCTCGGGCAATCCCACGGGCGCGGGAGACGCCTGCGTCGCCGCGATCGCGTCCGGCCTCGCCGCCCGCGCGGCCTGGCCGGACATCCTGCGCGAGGCGGTGGCCCTCTCGGCCGCGGCCGTGCCGTGCCCGGTCGCGGGCGAGGTCGACGCCGCGGTCTACTCACAGTTCCGGCGAGAGGTCCGGGTGGACGAACTCGCGCCACCCCGCCGCCGAACCGCAACGGACTCACCTGCCTGATGGCGGGTCAAGTCGGCGCACTCCAGGCAGCATCCACGGCACTCGGCGCCGCCCCGTCCACCTCTTCGAGGTCCGCGCTGACGCCCCGCAGCGTCCTCGCCACCTGCCCCGCTCCGTGATCCCCGACGGCCCCGGAGCCTCGACCCCACCGTTGCCGCCCTCGTCAGGCGGGTGCGGCGGACACCGCCGTCCGCCCCACCCGCTGACTCCTCCGTCACCGCTCCATGGAGAAACCCCATGCCCCTGACCCCCACGGACGACATCGTCGAGCCCGCGCGCGCCGCGAACACCGGTGTCGGCGCGTTCAACGTCGTACAGATCGAGCACGCCGAGGCGATCGTCGCCGGAGCCGAGCAGGCCGGCCTGCCGGTCATCCTGCAGATCAGCGAGAACACCGCCCGCTACCACGGCGCCCTCGCGCCCATCGCGCTGGCCACGCTCCGGATAGCCGGTGCCGCGGCCGTGCCGGTGGCGGTCCACCTGGATCACGCCGAGTCCGCCGAACTCGTCCAGGAAGCCGTCGACCTCGGCTTCACCTCGGTCATGTTCGACGCCTCGAAGCTGCCGTACAAGGCGAACGTCGCCGCCACCCGCATGATCACCGACCACTGCCACCGGGCGGATGTCTGGGTCGAGGCGGAGCTCGGCGAGGTCGGTGGCAAGGACGGCGCCCACGCCCCCCATGTCCGTACGGACCCGGACGAGGCACGCGAGTTCGCCGCCGCGACGGCGGTGGACGCGCTCGCCGTCGCCGTGGGCAGCTCGCACGCCATGATCATCCGGGACGCCGTGCTCGACCTCGGCCTCATCGCGCGCCTGAAGGCCTCCCTGGACATCCCTCTCGTCCTGCACGGCTCCTCCGGCGTCGACGACGCGGACCTCGGGAAGGCCGTCGCCGCCGGGATGACGAAGGTGAACATCTCCACCCACCTCAACCAGCTCTTCACCCGCACGATCAGGGAACGGCTCCAAGCCGCCCCGGCGGTCGCCGACCCCCGCGGGTACCTGGGTCCGGCGCGTGAGGCGGTGGCCGCGGAGGTGGCACGCCTGCTGCGTGTCCTCGCCGGCCGCTGACCCGCGAGGAACAGAGGGAGAGGAGGGCCCGGCTGCGGTCGCAGCGGGGCCCTTCACGCTGTGCCGGCGACGCGACGGGGCCCCGCCGAGCCCGCGGAGCCTCCCTGGCCCACGGCGGGGGCCGTGGGCCGGGAAGTCCCGCTCATCGCACCGCCCTGCCGTCAGACGCGGTGTGTCATCCGATGGTCCAGCGCTGCAACGCCGATCCGCTGTCGGGCTGTTGGGCGACGAGTGCGCCGTTGGCCGTCGAGGCCGTGGTCAGCAGGAGGCCGCTCTTGACCGATGCCAGGGTGTGGGTGCCGCCGGCGACCGGCGTGATCCGCCACCGCTGGTTGGTTCCGCCGGTGCACGTCCACTGGACGACGGCGGCCCCGGCGGACAGGGAACCGCCGCTGACGTCGGCGCAGAGCCCGGAGGCGACGTTGACCAGGGTGTAGGAGCCGTCCGACTGCTCGGTGAGGGTCCACTTCTGGTTGTTCCCGCCGTGCAGGGCCCAGGTGGTGAGCCGCGTCCCCGGAGACGTGGAGCTGCCGGGGACGTCCAGGGCCTGGGTGCCGGAGGCGAGGGTGTGGACGCCGTTCAGGCTGCCGCCGGAAGCGCTCGCCCAGGGGACGTCGGGGGCGGCGTAGTAGCCGACTCCCGCCGCCGTCCAGCGCGGTCCGTGGATCCCCAGCCGGCGGCTGAAGTCGGTCCAGTCGTGGGTGGACTGGGGCGACCAGCCGATCTCGGCGATGGCGGGCAGGCGCGGGAAGGTCATGTACTCGGCGTACACGTACGGCTCGGGGAACTGGCTGGTGGACTGGGGCAGGCTCTGGCTGCCCGCGTACGCGCGGTCGGCCCACAGGGCCGCTTCGACGCCGGCGATCCGGTCGGCCGGGACGAGCGAGCCGGTGCCGTTGGGCTTGGCCGTCGAGGTGGAGGGGTCCCAGTCGTAGGCCTTGCTCACCGGGACGTAGCCCTGCCAGGAGAGCCCGTACGGCGTCGACGCGTCGTACTTCATGTCGAGGTACGCGTGGTCCGAGGGAGACATCACGAACCGGGCGTTCTGCTGGACGGCGTTGCGGACGAACTGGACGTCCTGCGTCTCGCCGGCGGTGCCGATGCTGGCCCGGTCGTCGGCGTCGCCCCACCACTGCATGATGCTGTTCGCGGGGATCGTGGACTGTCCGAGCTGGTGCCACGCCATCACGGTCTTGCCCCGCGCCGTCGCCGCCGAAGTGGCGGCGGACACGTAGGCGTTGTACTGGGACGTGGTGGCCTGCGGCGTCTCGTCGCCACCGAGGTGGACGTACGGGCCGGGAGTCATCGCCGCCACGGTGTCGATGACGGTGGTGAGGAAGCCGCTGACGTTGGATATGTGCTGGGCGTCGCTCAGACAGTAGAGGCTGATGCCCACGTCGAAGCCGGAGTACGGCTTGATCGCCTTGTTGTCGCAGTTGAGGTTGGCGACGGACGCCAGCGCGGCGCTGGTGTGACCGGGGCCGTCGATCTCGGGGACGACGGTCATGAAGCGGGACTTGGCGTAGGCCACGATCTCCTGGTACTCCGCGGCGGTGTAGTACCAGGTCGTCCCGCCGGTGAAGCCGCTCTGCGTGCTGGCGCCGATCGTGGTGAGGCTCGGAACGGCCCCGATCGCGATGCGCCAGCCCTGGTCGTCCGTCAGGTGCAGGTGCAGAGTGTTGATCTTGTAGGCCGCGGCCTGGTCGATGTACTTCTTGAGCTGGGCCATCGGGAAGTAGCGCCGGGCCACGTCCACCATGACGCCCCGGTAGGCGTACCGGGGCGTGTCCGAGATCTGGACGGGGGCGACGGTCCAGGGGCCGGGCTTGACCGTGGTGGACTCGATCGCCGCCGGCAGCAGCTGCCGCAGGGTCTGCACTCCACGGAAGAGGCCTTGCGCCCCGTGCGCGGTCACCGTCACGCCGGTGCCGGTCGACGACAGGGTGTAGCCCTCGGCGCCGAGGCTCGACGGGCCGTTCGCGTCGAGGACGACGGCCTGGCCGCCAGACGGGGAGGTCGACGTCACCGGCAGGGTGTAGCCGGTCGCCGGGGCGAGCAGCGCGGCGAGGTACGTGCCCATGCCCGCCGCGTCGGGATCGGCGGACGGGACGACGTTCACCGGCGTCTGCGCGGTGAGGGTGAAGCCGCTGCCGGTCAGGTTCGTCTGTGACGCGGGCTGGGGTACGACGGCCGGGGCGGTGGTCTCGGCGACCGAGGCCGATGCGGCGGTCGCCGTGGCCGTCGCCGGCAGCGGCGCGGCGAGGGCGAGGGTGAGAGCGGCGAGAGTGGAGAGGTTTGTTCTCCGCCTGCGCGACAAGCGCATGGAGGACTCCTTCGCTGGAAGGGACGCACACCTGCGGGCGCGGCTGAGCGCGCGCAGCACGACGGGAGTGAGGTGACGACAGGAAGAAGGCAGTTACGAACACTGATCGTGCGCGATGTTGTTAAATCAGGCCCACTGCCGAGCACTTTCGAACGAACCGTGACAGTCGTGGAGTGAGGGCGTCAAGGCTTACCTGGACGTAGCTTCACCGGGTGCGGACCTCGCCGCGAACTCCGGGGACGAAACATGAGCATCTCGACAGTACTCTTGCCGAGATGCTCATGTTTACGTAATCATTGCAGATTGCACTCACCCGCCGAGGCCCGTGGCACTGGCGTGCCGGGGCGCGTGACCAGGAGGTGAGGGCGACCTGGTCGATCGTCCAGAAGGCACTGTTGGTGCCCGTGTAGCGGAACGAGAGGCGGGCCGTGGCGGCGCCGGCCGGGACGGCGACGGTGAGGCGCTCGACGGCGTTGCGGTCGGCGCGGTAGGACTGCAGGAGCTGCTGGGGGCCGCCGTCGAAGGAGATGTAGACGTCGCCGGTCTGCGGGCCGTCCACCTTGTAGTTCGTCGCGTACGAGACGGTCGCCGACGCGCCGCCGGTCACGGCGAAGGCCGGGCTGACGAGGGTGGAGTCGAACTGCCCGGCGCCGTGGGCCTTGTCGTCCCACTCGTCGGAGTCCGCGACGGCGAAGACGTTGCGCGCCCTCACGTTGGTCTCGCGGCTCTGGCCCAGATCGGTGTTGGTCCAGAACTCGTCGGTGGCGAAGGACCAGCCGCGCCACTCGGTCACTCCGCCCGTGGGCATGGCCGAGTTGTCGATCGTCCAGCCGGTGGGTGCGCTGGTCGTCCAGCCCTTGAGGGTGGACGACAGGGCGCCCTCGTCCACCCTGGTGCCGAGCGAGGGCCGCAGGGCGTCGAAGGCGTCGGGCGCGAGGGTGCCGATCGGCTTGCCGTCGAGCTGCCACGCCGGGTCGGGGGTGACCCCGAAGTGGTTCAGGACGGTCGGGGCGATGTCGGTGACCTTGACGTCGTAGCGCACCGAGCCCGGCGTGAAGCCGGCCCCCTTGGCGATGACGAACGTCTGGCGCTCGGCGGGGGTGTTCCCGCCGTGGCCGCCGCTGGGCATGTGGCCGTGGTCGGCGGTGACGATGATCTGCCAGTCCTCGTCGGCGTACGTGGCGCGGGAGGTGACGGCGTCGAGGATCCGGCCGATCTCGGTGTCGGCTGTGTTGAGCGCGTCCAGGTAGGCCCGGTGCTCGGTGCCGTAGGAGTGGCCGGCGCCGTCGACGTCGTCGAGGTGGACGAAGGTCGCGTCCGCGTCGGTGGTCGTGAGCTTGGAGACGGCGGTCGCCGTGGTGTCCGCGTCGCTGACGCCCCCGAGGCGGGTGTCGACGCCGGGCCCGAAGACGGTGCCGGGGATCGGGCTCCAGGTGCCCACGACCAGGGTGTTGAGCGAGGACTGGGCACCTTCGAGGCGGGTGGCGTAGTCGGGGTAGAGGTCGTAGCGGGCGCCGTTGAAGCTGTTGTCGACGACCTTGTGCTTGTCGGGCCACGTGCCGGTGGCGATGGTCGACCAACCCGGGCCCGAGGAGGTGGGGGCCATCGGGTTCGCGTAGAGGTTGGAGGTGGAGGTCATGCCGGCCGCCATGAGGCCCTTGACCCGCGGCATCTTCGCCTTGTCGAACTTGGCGAAGGTCGCACCGTCGATGCCGATCACCAGCGACTTGGGGCGCTTGGTGACCGCGGCGGCGCCGGCGGACCCTCCCGCCTTGTCGCTCGCGGCATGGGCGGAGGCGGCGAGCGGCAGTACGGCTACCGCGACGGTGCCCGCGAGGGCAGCGCGAACAGAACGGGACAGGCGCACGAAAGCTCTCTGGAGAGGACGGTGGTTGGGGTGCACGGCGCTCTCGGCCGGGCGTTGATGAGCCTGAGCCCGGCCGAGGATGAACAGATTTGCTCAAAACTCATCACAGGTGAACAGTCGACGACGTCTGGTTCAGACCCGTTAGGCTGTTGTGACCTTCCGAGGGGAGGCGCCCGTATACAGACGGGCGCCCTCCACCGCGAGGGTGGAGGGGCGGCCCGGAAGCGGTGCCGCCGTCAGGCGATCGTCCGCTGCCACTGCTGGTTCTGCCCGCTGTTGCAGGTCCACTGGTCGAGCTTGGCGCCGTCGGCGTACGAGTAGTCGGAGACGTCAAGGCACTTGCCGCTGAGCCGCGCGACCAGCTGGCTGTAGCCGGCGTCGCCCGTCGGCTCGACCTTCCAGTGCTGGGCCTTCACGGAGCCGCACGTCCTCTGGACGACCGGCGCGCCGTCCTCGACGGACGCTCCGCTCACTTCGAGGCACTTGCCGCTGTTGCGGGCCATGATCTGGACGTAGCCGCTGGTGCCCACGTTCTTGAACCAGTACTGCTGGTTGATGTCCCCACCGCAGCCCCACTGGACGATCCGGGCACCGTCCGCGGAGTCGAAGTCGGAGACGTCGGCGCACTTGCCGCTGCTGCGGACCTCCACCGAGGACCTCGCCGCCCCCACCTACTTCCTCCTCGACGACACCGCCCTCACCATCCATCCCTGACGATCACCGGCACACGAGGCCCGCTCCCCACAGGGGGGGCGGGCCTCGTGTCGGCGTTTCGGACAACCACCCTTGCCTACAATGTCGTTGCAGGGAATCGCGATCGGTCGAGGAGTCCCGTGACCCGTTCAGCCCAGCCCGCCGAGTTCCTCGATCCCGGCGGGCTCACGCTCGTCGAGCACGCCCCGCCGGTGCTCTCGCCACGGGAGCGGAGCGAGGTGGACCGTCTGTGGGAGGAGACGCGGGCCCGGAATCCCGCCACGTTCGACGGCCCTCTGGTCGCGAGCCTCACGGTCGACCAGCGGGTGGCTGGCCGCCTGGTGGTGGGGTGGGCACCGATGACCTATCGCCACAGGGCGCTGCGCCGGCTCCGGCCGCCCGAGCGGGTCCCCGGGTCGGTCTTCGTCACCGCCCTGCTCCCCACGGAGGAAGGGATCGTGATCGGACGCGGATCGGCCGTCACGGCGGCGCCAGGCCGATGGACCCTCCCGGGCGGCGCGGCCGAGCCGCCGCCCTCCGGGATGCCCCTGGACACGGAGGTGCTGCGGAAGCACGCGGCTCGCGAGCTGGCCGAGGAGACCGGCGTCCTCGTGGCCGATGCGGAGTTGCGGTTGTGGGGGCTCACCCGCGGACGCCGGTTCGGCAGTCTCGGCTTCCACTTCCTCTGCCCGCCGACGTCCGCCGGGCTCGTGCGCCGGAGGTGGGCGGGCCTGTCTGCCGCACCGTCGACAGGGCACGACGACGTACCCGAACTCGACGCGCTCGCCTTCGTACCCGCTCCCTCCCGTGCTGACCTGCACGGGCCGACCGCGGATTACCTGCCCCAGGTTCTCGACCGGTACTTCGAGGCCTGAGTTCCGGGGTGACGGAGGGTGACGTCCTGGCACGGGGGGGGGTCCGTGGTGATCCGGGCCGAGTGCGCGGGGCGGCGCTCGGGGGATCACCGATCAGGACGTCTCGGGTCGCAGGGGTGGCCGGGGCGGGGGAGGGTAGGCGGGGTGCGACGAAAGGGCATTGTGATGAATGAAGGCCGACCTGCGACGACGACCGATTCCGGCGCGCCGGTGGAGAGTGACGAGCATTCGCTCACGCTGGGGCCTGGGGGGCCGATCCTCCTGCAGGACGCCTATCTGATCGAACAGATGGCGCAGTTCAACCGGGAGCGGATCCCGGAACGCCAGCCGCACGCGAAGGGGAGCGGTGCGTTCGGCCGCTTCGAGGTCATGCACGATGTCAGCCGGTACACCAAGGCGGCGGTGTTCCAGCCGGGGACGCGTACCGATCTGGTGGCCCGCTTCTCGACGGTGGCCGGTGAGCGCGGCAGCCCGGACACGTGGCGCGACCCGCGGGGCTTCGCGGTGAAGTTCTACACCAGCGAAGGCAACTACGACATGGTCGGCAACAACACGCCGGTCTTCTTCATCAAGGATCCGATGAAGTTCCAGCACTTCATCCGGTCCCAGAAGCGCCGGGCGGACAACAACCTGCGCGACCATGACATGCAGTGGGACTTCTGGACCCTGTCCCCGGAGTCCGCGCACCAGGTCACGTGGCTGATGGGCGACCGCGGCATCCCGCGGACGTGGCGCCACATGAACGGCTACACCTCGCACACGTACATGTGGATCAACGCCTCCGGTGAGCGCTTCTGGGTGAAGTACCACTTCAAGACCGATCAGGGCATCGAGTTCTTCACCCAGGAGGAGGCCGACCGCATGGCGGGCGTCGACTCCGACTTCCACATGCGGGACCTGTTCGAGCACATCCGGGACGGGGACTTCCCGTCGTGGACGCTGCACGTCCAGGTCATGCCGTACGAGGATGCGGCCGGGTACCGGTTCAACCCGTTTGACCTCACGAAGGTGTGGCCGCACGGCGACTACCCGCTCATCCCCGTCGGCCGGATGACGCTGGATCGGAACCCCACGGACAACCACGCGGAGATCGAGCAGGCGGCCTTCCAGCCGAACAACTTCGTCCCCGGAATCGGGCCGAGTCCGGACCGCATGCTGCTGGGCCGGCTCTTCTCGTACGCGGACGCGCACCGCGCCCGCATCGGCACCAACTACCAGCAGCTGCCGGTGAACGCCCCCGTCGTCGACGTCCACACGTACTCCAAGGACGGCGCGATGGCGTACCGGAAGACGTCCGATCCGGTCTACGCGCCGAACTCCAAGGGCGGACCGGCGGCCGACACGGAGCGGTACGGGACCCCACCGGGCTGGGCCGCCGACGGCGAGATCACCCGGGCGGCCTACGTCTCCCACCCGAAGGACGACGACTGGGGGCAGCCCGGCACCCTCGTCCGCGAGGTCCTGGACGACGCGGCCCGCGACCGGCTCGTGGACAACGTGGTCGGGCACCTCCTCGACGGGGTGAGCGAGCCGGTCCTGGAACGGGCGTTCGAGTACTGGAGGAACATCGATGCGGCCATCGGTGCCCGCATCGCCGACGGAGTGCGCGCCAAGCAGGGTTCGTAGCGGTCAGGCAGGTTCGGGTGTGCGGAAGCCGCCGCTCCTCCCGGAGCGGCGGCTTCGCGGTGGGTGGGCGCTCCTCCCGGAGCGGCGGCTTCGCGGTGGGTGGGCGTCACGGCGTCGGCAGGGTGATCTCCCGCTTGAGGATCTTACCGCTCGGCCCCAGCGGGAGCTGGTCCACGACCCACACCTGGCGGGGGTACTTGTAGGCGGCCACCTGGTCCTTGACGTAGGCGCGCAGCTCGTCGGGGGTGGCGCTGGAGCCGGGGCGGAGCGTGACCGCGGCGGCTACCTCCTCGCCCAGTTCGGCGTGGGGGACGCCGATCACGGCGGCGAGGGCGACGGCGGGGTGCTCGTGGAGGACCTCTTCGATCTCGCGCGGGTAGACGTTGTAGCCGCCCCGGATGATCATGTCCTTCTTGCGGTCCACGATGTAGAGGTAGCCGTCGTCGTCGGCGCGTGCGAGGTCGCCGGTGCGGAGCCAGCCGTCGGGGATGGCGGCCCGGGTCTCTTCCGGGCGGTTCCAGTAGCCCCGCATCACGTTCGGGCCCCGGACGGCCAGTTCGCCGATCTCGCCGGGGGTGACGTCCTGGCCCTTGTCGTCGAGCAGGCGTACGTCGACGTCCTGGATGGGGGTGCCGATGGAGCCGGCCTTGCGCGGGCGGTCGGGGTGGTTGAAGGTGACCACCGGGCTGGTCTCGGACATGCCGAAGCCTTCGAGGACCGGACAGCCGAAGCGGCGCTCGAATCCGTGGAGGATCTCGACCGGCAGCGAGGCGCCGCCGGAGATGCACATGCGCAGGGTCGACACGTCGGCTTCGGACGGGTGCTGCAGCAGCGCCGCGTACATGGTGGGTACGCCCTCGAAGACGGTGGCCCGTTCGCGGGCGATGGCTTCGAGGACGGCTGCGGGGTCGAAGCGCGGGATGAGGACGAGCGAGGCGCCGCTGCGGACGGCCGCGCTCATGGTGCAGATCTGTCCGAAGATGTGGAACAGCGGCAGGCAGCCCACCACCACGTCCTGCGGTGTCATCCGCTGGACGTGGACGGTGTTGACCTCGGTGTTGTGGCGCAGCCCGGCGTGCGAGAGGACGGCGCCCTTGGGGCGGCCGGTGGTGCCGGAGGTGTACAGGAGGACGGCCATGTCGTCGTCGTCCGTGTCGGCGACCTCGGCCAGCGGCTCGTGCAGCTTCAGGAGGGCGGCGAAGGCGGCGGGTTCGACGGCCGTGTGCCGTACCCCTGCGGCGGCTGCTCCTTGCGCGCCCTCACCGGGGGCCTGGTGCCATTCGAAGAGCCGGACCGCGCCGGAGTCGGCGAGGTGGAACTCCGTCTCCCGGGTCTTCAGGAGGGGGTTCATCGGGACGACCACGGCTCCGGCACGCAGGACGCCGTAGTACAGCACGACGAATTCGGGGACGTTCGGAAGCATCAGGGCGACGCGGTCTCCGGGCCGTACGCCTTCGGACCTGAGCAGGGCGGCGGCGCGGGCGCTGCGCTCGTCCAGCTCCCTGTAGGAGATGACCTGCGTCCCCAGGCGCAGCGCGGGGCGCTCGGGCTGCCGTCGCGCCGTCTCCACGAGGAACCCTGCCAGATTGGCCATGACCCGCCTCCGTTACACCGCATCGCCGGATGTTTACATCGTCGACATCTTGCAGCCGGGTGCGGCCCGGGCCTATGGCCTGCGGGACAACGCATGAGCCCGCGCATTGTCCTCCACCACAAGATGAGGGCATTAAGCTGCGCAGATGATTCTTGCGGGTGTCGCGGCGACGCTTCTGGCGGGGCTTCCAGAGCTGGGTGAGCGCATGGCGCTGCGGATCCGCGCGGACGTCGAGGCGTACCGGGACGAGTCGCTGATCACCCTGGATTCGCTGCACCGCTCCTGCACCGCGAACGCGGACCTCATCCTCACCCACCTCCGCGTCGGAGGGGCTCCGGACGCGAGTTCGGCCCGCGAGACCGGGCGGCTCCGCGCCGAGCAGGGGGTGCCGCTTGCGGACACGCTGCACGCCTACCGGATCGGCTCGCAACTCCTGTGGACGGCGATCCTCGCCGAGGCCCGTACGCGCCCGGACGTGTCGGACGACCTGCTGTTGACGGAGTCGGCCGAGTTCTGGGCGTTGTCCGGGTTGTACGCGGAGGCGGTGGCGGTGGCCTACCGGGAGGCGGCCGCGGAACTCACCTCACAGGGGCAGGCCAGGCGTTCCGCGCTGGTGGAGGCGTTGTTCACCGGCACCGTGACCGACCGCACGCTGTGGGAGGCGGCCCGCGAACTCGAGCTGCCCGAGCACGGGCCCTACGCCGTCGCCGCGGCCAAGGCCGACACCCCCGGCGAGGGGCCCCTCACCGGCTCGGAGACGGCCCTGCGCCAGGCGAACCTTCCCTCCGCCTGGCGGCTCCTGCCGGACGAGCAGCTCGCGCTGATCGCCCTGCCCACGGCGGCGGCGGAGGCCACATGTCTGCGCGTCCTGCGCCGGACGCGCGCCCGTGTCGGCTTCAGCCCGCTCTTCCACTCACTGCGGGACACGCCCCAGGCACTGCGCTTCGCCCGTCTGGCCCTCGCCGGACCGGCGGGTGCGGGACCTGGTGTGGCACGCTTCGACGACAATCCGCTGGCGATGGTCGTCGCCGCGGCTCCTGAAGAGGCCACGCACCTGATGGAGCTGGTGCTGCGGCCGTTGCTCGACCTGCCGGCCGCGGAACGAGCCCGGCTCCTGCGCACCCTGGAGCACTGGTTCGACGCCGCCGGCTCGGCCGCCGCCGCCGCCCGGAGCCTGTTCGTCCACCCCAACACCGTCCGCTATCGCCTGCGCCGCGTGGAGGAGCTGACGGGCCGCTCCCTTTCCGATCCGCGAGCGGCGGCCGACATCGGCGCGGCACTCCTGGCGGTCCGCGATCCAGGGCGTGTCGACGCGGGACCGGCCACGACGAGGTACTGATCGCCCGCGCCTTCGCGAAGCGTACGGCGGCGGCACCTTGCCTGCCTGCACGCGCCGGCGTTCGACTGCCTGCCGTCATGCGCCGGCGTTCGGCTGCCTGCCGTCATGCGCCCTCGTCGTTGACGAGAAGGATCTTGCCGACGTGGCCGCCCGCCTCCATGAGGCGGTGTCCTTCGGCGGCGTCGGCCATGGGCACGGTCCGGTCGACGACCAGCTTCACGGTGCCGTTCTCGATCATGGGCCAGACGTTCTTCCGGACCTCGGCCACGATCTCGGCCTTGTGCGCCTTCGAGCGGGTCCGCAGGGTGGTGCCGTGCACGGAGGCCCGCTTGAACACGATCTCGGCGAGGTCGAGCCGGCCCTCGAGGCCTTTCTGGAGGCCGATGACGACCAGGCGTCCGTCGGCCGCCAGGGAGTGGACGTTCCACTCCAGGTAGTCACCGCCGACGACGTCGAGGATGACGTCGTACGGGCCGTGCTCCGTGAAGTCCTCGGTGCGGTAGTCGATGGCCACGTCGGCGCCCAGTTCCCGGGCCTGGGCGGCCTTCTCGGCTCCGCCGACCGTCGTGACGACCCGGGCGCCGAGGGCCTTGGCGATCTGGATCGCCATGGTGCCGACACCGCCGGCGCCGCCGTGCACGAGGAGCGTCTCGCCGGCCTTCAGGTGCGCGGTCATGACGAGGTTGGACCAGACCGTGGCGGTGACCTCGGGGAGGCCTGCCGCTTCCGTCAGTCCGATTCCCTTGGGGATCGTGAGGAGCTGTCCGGCGGGAACGGCGACCTTCTGCGCGTAGCCGCCGCCGGTCAGCAGGGCGCAGACCTCGTCGCCCACCCGCCAGCCGGTGACTCCCTCGCCGAGGGCGCCGATCCGGCCGGAGACCTCCAGCCCCGGATACGGCGACCAGCCGGGCCGCAGCGGGTAGAGCCCCCAGCGCTGCATGACGTCCGCCCTGTTCAGGGCGCTGGCCACGACGTCGATGACCACCTCGCCGGCGGCAGGCGTCGGGTCCTCGACCTCGACCCACTCCAGGACTTCAGGACCACCGTGCTCCGTGATCGATACGGCCTTCACGACAACTCCGTTCCCACGACCGTGACGCAGGGCTCTCACGGGTCCTGCGGACGGGGTGGGTCCACACACCCGGGAGCCGAATGTTTACATCACATACATTAGGTTCCGAAGTGTGCAGTGTCAACATTCGGGGCTCAGTCCTCGTCCACGATGTGCATCGCGGCCTCTTCGGCGGAGGCCGCGCCGCCGTCGATGCCGAGGTCGCGCGCGTTGAGTTCGTACCGGGCGGGGCCGGTGCCCTGGTCCTCGGAGAGCAGGCGCCCCGCGCGGCGGCCGCCGACCTGGTCGTCGAGGAGTTCCCCGTCGGTGTCCGTGGCGTCGCCGAGGCCGTCGCCGTCCGGGGCGGCGAGCTCCGGCACTTCCTGTGCGAGCCGCGAGTCGAGGGATTCGCCGCGTGCGCGCTCCGCCGCGGTCACGCCCTCGTGTTCGACGCCCAGGGGGCGTTCGGGCGGCGAGTAACCCTCGTCGAGCGGGTCGCCGGCGGGCGCGTAGAGGGTGTCCTCGTAGTCCAGTACGCCCGCGTCGTCCTGGACCTCGCTGCCGTCGGGCTGGTAGACGTCGTCGCCCCATCCCTCGGTCTCAGTCATGTGGAACTCCGTTCGCCGCACCGCGGTTCATGGCGTGGTGGGGGGAAGAGCGAAGCGGAAGGCACCTGCTCCGCTGCCCAGTTGGAGCCAGAGGTACCGGGGCTGGGTGACGACGCGCAGGGCGATGGCCTCGCAGCCCGGGCAGCGGGCGGTCAGGCCGGGTTCGGGGCCGTAGACGTGCAGTTGGGCCAGGGTCGCCGGCAGACGGCAGGAGGGGCACAGGCGCCAGGCCGTGGTCGGGTCCATCGTGAAGATGTCCCCGAGTGGGCCGGCCAGGGCGTTGCCGTCGAGGTACAGCGGGTGCTCGTTCATGGGCGGGGTTCCTCACCGGTCGGCGGCGCGGGTGTCAGCCGAAGCGTTCGGTACGGATCTGGCCGGGCGCGTACCCGGTGGTCAGGAGGAGGGTGCCGGCGTGCTCGACGAACCCCGTCGGGCCGCAGACGTAGCAGCGGGCTTCCGCCGCGGGCGGCACGTCCACGAGGTCGAGCTTCGTCATGCGTCCGGCGGGCCGCTCGGAGCCGTCCGGTGCGCGGCGGGTGTAGAGGCGCCGGACGCGGACGTGGGGGTCGGTGGTGTCGAGTTCCTCGGCGTACCAGACCTCGTGCGGGTCTCGGACGGAGTAGAGCAGGGTGCAGGGCTCGGACGACGCGGAGGCGAGGCGGGCGCGGAGCATCGCCATCAACGGCACGATGCCGGAGCCTCCGGCCATGAGCAGCAGCGGGCCCGGTTCCTGTGGCGTCCATACGAACCAGCCTCCGAGAGGTCCCTTGACCTCGACCTCGGCACCCACGGGGAGATCGTCGGCCAGGTACGGGGAGACCTCGCCACCCGATGCCGCCTGGATTCCCAGCTCGATGCGGTCGGTGTCGGCGGGGGCGGCCAGCGAGTAGCTCCGTACGGCCTGGTACCCGTCCGCCGCCGTCAGCCGTACGTCGACGTGCTGACCCGGAAGGTGTCCGGGCCAGTGCGGAACGTCAAGGGTCAGTGTGCGGCCGGTCGCCGTCTGTCGCGTCCGGTCGGTGAGTCGGCCCCGTCGCCACCCGCGCATCAGTCACTCCGGTAGCGCTGCTCGCGCCACGGGTCGCCGTAGGCGTGGTAGCCGGCCGACTCCCAGAAGCCGGGCTCGTCGTCCGGCGTGAGGATGAGGCCCTTGACCCACTTGGCCGACTTCCAGAAGTACAGGTGGGGGATGACGAGGCGGGCCGGGCCGCCGTGGTCCGGTGACAGCGCGTACCCGTCGTAGGAGTGCGCCAGCCATGCCTTGCCGTCGGTCACGTCCTCAAGCGGCAGGTTGGTGGTGTAGCCGTCGAAGGACTCGGCGACGACGAAGCCGGCCGCGGTCTCGACCTCGTCCAGGAAGACGTCGAGGGAGACACCGCGCCAGGTGGTGTCGAACTTCGACCACCTGGTCACGCAGTGGATGTCGACGGTGGGCTCCTCCTGCGGGAGGGCCATCATCTGGTCCCACGTCCATGTCCGCGTCTCCCCCGCGTCGGTGGTCACGGTGAACGACCACCGGTCCGTGGGGACGTGCGGGGTGGGTCCGGCGGACAGGACGGGAAACGATTCCGTGGGGTACTGCCCTGGTGGCAGCCGTCCTTCGAACGCGTGAGTCCTCCCATGGAACCCCGGTGACAAGCTGCCCATGGGTTCACTCCTCCCGCTCGAAGTCGGCCTCCGCCCGCTCGTCGTCGAGATCGGCCTGGGCCTGGGTGTACAGGTCGTGCACGAATCTCCGCGCGTCTTCGGGCGAAATGCCGACGCCGAGCCGAAGGAGGCGGCCAGTCCACGAGGCGAGGGAATCGCCGGGTTCTTTCATGGGAACCTCTTGTCGGGCTGGAAGTCCTGATCGACGGCTGGAAGACCTGAAGTCGTCGGCCGTCTGCCGGCTGTCTGTCGGCGACAGACTGGGAAGGCGGGGTCCCACCACCGCACGCACGCCGGCTCCGCGGAACCCGCCATGGGGACACAGCGCACCGTGTCCCTGCTCTTCCTTCCATGATCCCCGCCTGCCGTACACGCGCAACCCGGCGTGCCCGGGTCCCTGTTGCCGCACGTCCTCCTGCGATGCGGCGGTGGGCGAACACCCGCAACTCGTCGGTAACCGCTGCTGCGGCGCGGGCGTGACCACCGCGTACGAACGCGTACGGATCGCTTCCCGGGACGCTGCGGAAGGCCGCGGTGGAGGACGGCCCTGCCGGAGCGGCCGGTGTCGCCGCAGGATGCTGCGGGCGCTGCCGCTCATCGCCTCCTGCCCAGGAGGGGGGCACCGTCAACGTCAACGAGGCCTTCGCCGCCGCCTGGGGAAGCGTCGACGCCCCGATGGGCGGCATGGGCGACTCCGGACTCGGCCGCCGCCACGGCGCCGACGGCATCCTCAAGTACACCGAGGCCCAGACCGTCGCCCACCAGCGCCTCCAGGGGTTCCACCCGCCGTCCCGCATCAGCCCCGAGAGGTGGGCCACTCTGTTGACCGGCGCCCTGAAGGTCATGAAGGCGGTCGGCGTCCGCTGACCGCAGGAGCGCTGAGGGCAGGGCCACGGGGGTGGGGCACGGGGGTCACGGGACACAGGAGTGCCGGAGCAGCAGGAGCGGCAGGAGCGGCAGGAGCGGCAGGAGCGGCAGGAGCGGCAGGAGCGGCAGGAGCGGCAGGAGCGGCAGGAGCGGCAGGAGCGGCAGGAGAACGGCTCACTTTCCCTCCCGGTTCCCTCTTCCCTTTCGATCCTTTATGATGTATGCACCGTTCACATCAGAATCACGACGTGAACACCGCACATATCAGGAAGACGAGTGGGTCCCATGGCGCACAGCAGTACGTACCATCACGGCGATCTGCGTGCCGCCTGCCTGCGGGCGGCACGGGAACTACTGGAGGAGGACGGCAGCGCGGGCCTCTCCCTGCGCGCGGTCGCGCGCAGGGCAGGGGTTTCGGCGACCGCACCGTACCGCCACTACGCGGACCGCGAAGCGCTCGTCTCCGCCGTCGCCGCCGAGGGCTACCGTGAGCTCGCCGAGCACCTGGCGGCGGCCCATCCCGCCCCCTCGACCCCGGACGACCTCGCTGCCGTCGCCGTCGTCTACGTCCGGTTCGCCCTCGACCACCCCGCGCTCTTCCGCGCCATGTTCGCCGAGCCCTGCGACCCGACCAGCGAGGAACGCGTCGCCGCGACGGAAGCGATCACCCAGTACGTCCAGGGCATCGTCCGTAGCGCCTTCCCCGCCGCCGAGGACACCGCAGCACTCGCGACCACCGTCTGGGCCCTCGTCCACGGCCTGGCCTTCCTCCACCTCGACGGCAAGCTCGACGCGTCGACGCCCGAGGTCGTCGCCGGCCAGGTCCGCACCTCCGTCTTCGCCCTGTTCGCCGCCGCCCCCGCCCTCCAGACGGCCGACACGGCGAACTGACCGGCGCCGCTCAACCCGCGCGGCTGAGCCGCCCCGTCGGCATCGCCTCGACCATGCGACCCGCTCGACGGATGACCAGGCCGCGCATGCCGGCAGCCAGCGCCCAGAGCAGGACGGGGAATGCGGCGACCCGTTCCATTCCTCCCATGCCGAGACCGAGGTACTGGCGGGACAGGAACAGTCCCAGGGCGGCGAAAGCCGTGACTCCCAGGGCCGCGGTGCCCCACCGCAAGCGGGTCGGTATGCGCTCCGAAAGGCCGAACCCTGCCAGAACGAGCCCGATGTTGCCCGCCGCCATGATGAGGAGGGCGCCCAGGACATGCTGGTTCTCGTCGACGTCCGCGGGAGCCAGTCCGGCCAGCACGAATCCCACGCCGGCGCCGGCGAGCAGCAGGCGGGCCGCGGCCGCGGTCCGATTCTCGCGCCACAGGACACCGGCGGTCAGGACGACGCCGACGACGAGCAGCACTCCCAGGGCGACGAAGGAAGCATTCATCAGACCGTGCTCGGGAGAGCAGACGTACCGGGGTTCAGGCTCCGCCTGTAACGCGCAATGAGCGTTGCCCAGGTCGCTGATGTTGTTCCGCGCCCAGCTGTACGGTCTCACCCAAGCCGACTCGGCGATCCCGTGGATGACGAAGAACTGCACCACGCCCACGATCCATGCCGCGTATCCGATCCGGACTCTCACCTGTTCGCCTTCCGTCGCGCGATTTCCGTACGGACAGCCGATCATGTGGCGCCGAGCGCGGGCACTCCGACAACCCCCCTGGAACGGGGTGGGGCAGCCCCTACCGCGCTGGTGACGCGGGAGGAGGGCCGCAAGGACCGACGGCTCGCCCGCCGGTCGGCGGAGGACGCCCCGTGGAGGCATCCCCCGCCGACGTCTGCGTCTGCGATTCGGCGGCGGTACCGGTCAGGCCGTGCGGTCGGCGGCGAGCTGGGTCGCCAGGGCGGGGATTCCGAGGGCCTGTTCGTCGGACGGGGTGGCCTGGTAGAGCTTGTTGGTCAGCTGGTACGGGTCGTTGACCAGGTCGTAGTACTCGCGGAACTTGACCTGGTCGGTGCCGGAGACGGTGCCGTTCCCGTCGGTGGTCAGGTCGTAGTACTCCGTGTACTGCTTGTCCTTCGCCACGTACGAGGACCAGGTCGGCACCCCTCCGGCGGCGGTGCCCTGCTTCCACCACTCCACCAGGAGGTGGTCGCGGCTCTGGGAGGAGAGCAGGGAGGTGCCGTCCTGCGGGGCGGCGGGCGTGATGCCGGCGGCGTCGAGGATGGTCGGCGCGATGTCGATGTTCGCCACGATGCGGTTGTCCACGGTTCCCGCGCCGAGGCCGCCGGCCGGCCAGGAGAGGTAGAAGGGCACCTCGTGGGCCGGGCGGTAGGGCACCGACTTCGCGGTCCAGCCGTGGTCGCCCCAGCTGAACCCGTTGTCGCCGATGTAGATGACGAGCGTGTTGTCGAGCTGACCGAGGGCCTGGAGCTTGTCCTTGAAGGCCTGTACGGCGTCGTCGACGGAGAGCAGGGTGCGCAGTTGCTCCGCGCGGATGGTCCGGCCGTCGGCAAGGGTGCCGGTGGCGTTCTTGACGTACGCCGGCTTGTCGCTGCGGTCGTTCTCGGGGACGGAGGGCCGGCCGTTCCAGTCGGGCACGGGGGTGCCGGCGTACTTCGCCTCGGGGGTACGGGGGCCGTGGGACGCGTACGGAGTGACGTACGCGAACCAGGGCCGCGTGTCGGTGGCGGCCTTGTCGAGGAACTTCAAGGTGCGGTTCTTGACGATCGTGGTGGTGTAGCCGTTGATCGTCTGGACGGTGCCGTCGACGTTCCACTGGGCGTCGACGTAGCCGGGCTGGAGGAGCGCGAACTCCTCGAAGTGCGGCGGGTTGTCCGCCAGGGTCCAGGAGTTGAGGTACTTGCCGAACAGGCCGGTGCGGTATCCCGCCTGCTTGAGGTACTTCTGCACGGTGGTGCTCTGGTCGAGCGCGTACGACGCCTTGTTGTTGCGTACGCCGTGGTTGTGGGCGTGACGGCCCGAGAACACGCTGGAGCGGGAGGGCGAGCACAGCGGGGTGGTGACATGGCCGTGGGTGAACTTCACGCCCTGGTCGGCGAGCCAGCCCAGGGTCTTGGGCAGCGCCCAATCGGTCTGCTTGGGCTGGTCGTCGGTGACGATCAGCAGGATGTTCGGCCGGCCCGCGGCAGCGGCGGGGGTGGCTCCGGCGACCTGCGCGAAGGCGGGCACGGCGGTCGCGGCCGCGACCGCGGCGGCACCGCCGAGAAAGCCTCGCCGGCTCACCTGCGGGCGTCGATTCTCGCTCATGATGTCCATTCCTCTGGGTGCGACTGCACAAGGGGGCGCAACGGACGGACGCACGGCGGAACGCACGTCGGTGCCGCGGCGGAGAAGGGGAAGAGACGGGAGTCAGGCGGGGGCGCCAGGTGGGGATCCCGTGGGGGGAGCGGCGCGATCAGCGCGCCGGGGCGACCGTACAGAGGGCGCTGGCCACGTGCCCTTGGTCGACGTGGCGGCGCGCAGTGAGGATTCCTGCTGCCATGGCCACGACACTAGGCGGAGTGGATCCGCCACTCCATGTACGGCGGATGAAATGGCGCACCGCTCCGCCCTCTTCGCGATCGGACCGGAGCCCTCGCCGAGAACTCGCGTGCGGCCACGTCGCCTCTCTGCGAGCATGCGTCGCTGTGAAGATCACCGACTTCGTCGTCCGCCGTGCGGTCGACTCCGACGCCGCCGCGGTGGCCGAGGTGTGGCTGCGTTCCTTCGCGGCGGCACTCCCGAACGTGCGCCGAGCCCATTCGGACGACCAAGTCCGGTCCTGGTTCCAGGAGGTGGTCGTGCCCGGCCGGGAGACATGGGTGGCGACGGTCGAGGGCTCCGTTGTGGGCCTGATGGTCCTGGACGGCGAAGACCTGGACCAGCTCTACCTCGACCCGGCCTGGCAGGGCCAAGGCATCGGCGGCCGCCTCGTGGACCTGGCGAAGCAGCACCGTCCGGCAGGGCTGGCGCTCTGGACGTTCCAGGTCAACGGGTCTGCCCGTCGCTTCTACGAGCGGCACGGCTTCGTCGCCGCAGAGCGCACCGACGGCCGACGCAACGAGGAACGCGAGCCGGACATCCGGTACGTCTGGCGACCTGCGAAAGAAGTGTCCTGACGGACGCCCGGACCGCCCGGACCGCCCGGACCGCCGGGACCGCCGGGGCGGCCGGGACCGCCGGGACCGCCGGGGCGAGAATTGCGCCGCATGGCGGGGTGAGGAACGAGGGCGCGCGGGGAGGTCTTCCCTGCGCGCCCGTCCGCGTCAGGCGGGGTCCTCCTGTGTCGGCGACTTGATGAGGGAGAAGGCACCACCCTGGGGGTCGGCCAGGACCGCCATACGACCTGCGGCCATGTCGAAAGCCGGAGCCAGGACGGAAGCGCCGGCCCGGACCGCGGCCGCTTGGATGTCATCCACGCTGTCGACGTGGAAGTACGGCTGCCAGTGCGGCGGCACGCCCGGCGGCATGGCCGCCAGGTCCATCATGCCTCCCACCGCACGACCGGCGACCTTGAACTCGACGTACCCCTCGCCCCCGGGCATCTCGGAGCGGGCCGTGCTGACAGGCAGGATCGCGGAGTAGAAGGCGGAGGCGGCCGGGAGGTCGCCGGTGACCAGCTCGTTCCAGATGAGCGCGCCATGCTCGTTGACGATGCCCGCACCGCCGAAGGTACCGGCCTGCCACAGGCCCACGACGGCGCCCGCCGGGTCGGCGATCACGGCCATCCGGCCCAGGTCCATGACGTCCGCCGGACCCATCATGACCGTGCCGTGGGCCTCGGTGACGGACTTGACCGTGGACTCGATGTCGTCCGTCGACAAGTACGTCGTCCACATCGTCGGCGGCATGAGGTCCGGAACCGTCCCATCCGGGTTCATCGCCTTCATGATCCCCGCCACCGGCCTGCCCTTGAGCGTGCAGACCGCGTAACCGCCCGTCTCCTCCGGTCCCACTTCCCCCTGCCAGCCGAAGAGATCGCAGTAGAAGTCGATCGCGGCCTGCTGGTCAGGGGCCATCAGATCGATCCAGCACGGCGTGCCGGGTTTGTAGGGAACGTTCATCTCGGGCACGGATACCTCCGGGAAATGCGCTCGGGGAAAGACAGGCCATCCCGTACCCGGGCCGCGCGCACGGAATCGAGCCGTACGGGTGAAGCCCGCGGGCGGTGGCGGTCGCCGCCGACTCCGACCTCGAGATGGTTCAGGTGGCCCGGGTCGCGCCGCGTGGCCAGGAGCTTGAAAAATATATAGACCGGTCTATTCTTCAGGCATGGTTGGAGCCAAGGGGAACAAGGGAACCGAGACCAGCTCGCGGCTGGCGGAGTCGATGTTGGAGCTGATCCAGAGGCATGGGTACAGCGGTACGGGACTGAACGCGGTGGTGGAGCATGCGGGGGCGCCGAAAGGGTCGCTTTACTTCCACTTTCCGGAGGGGAAGGAGGAGTTGGGGGCGAGGGCGGTGGAGCTGGCGGCGGCACGGTTCGGGGCGTTGGTGGCGGATTCGGCGATGGGGTCGGATACGGCGGGTGAGGTGTTGGGGCGGGTGATCGATGAGCTGGCCGGGATGCTTGACGGGAGCGACTTTCGGTTGGGGTGTCCGGTGTCGGTCGTGACGTTGGAGATGGGGGCGGAGAGCGAGCGGCTGCGCGGGGCGTGTGCGGATGCGTTCGAGTCGTGGATCGGGCCGGTGGGCGAGCTGCTCGTCGCGAAGGGCCGTCCTCGGGCCGTCGCCCGTGCATTGGCGACCGCGGTGGTCAGCATGGTGGAGGGGGCGGTGATCGTGTCGCGTGCCCAGCGGTCGACCGAGCCGCTGGACTGCGCCGCGCAGGCCATCGCCGTACTGCTGGCAGAGGGTGCGGAGGGCTCGGCGTGAGTGCGGAGGAGCGGCACGCACTGGTGCTGGGTGCGAGTGGGTTCATCGGGCGCCACGTGGTGCTCGCGCTGGGACAGGCCGGGGTGCGGGTGAGTACGGCCAGTCGGAGTGACGCGTCCTCCCAGCGGCTGGCGCGGTGGTTGGCCGGGCGCGGGTTCGGCGAGGCTCCGGCCGACTTCCGGGTCGATTACACGAAGGCGTCGCTCATCGGGGGCGATGGCAACAGCGACGGCATCGGCCATGGCAACAGCGACCGCAAGGGGGATCTCGACGGGATCACCGAGGTCTACAACTGCGCCGGTGCCTTCCGGTTCGGGATGGCGGAGGACGAGGCACGTCATGCCAACGTCGACAGTGTGCGCGCGGTCGTCGAGTTCGCGGCGCGACTGCCGCGGCTGCGCCGTCTGGTCCAGATCTCCGGGTACCGCGTGGGCGGGCAGGACGCGGAGCCGTGGAGTGAGGAACGCCGGCGCGAGACCTACCGGGCGCTCGGCGCCTACGAGGCGTCCAGGGTCGAGGCGGACGCCGTGTTCCGGGACCTGGCGACGCGGTTGGGCGTTCCGTGGTCCATCGTCAATCCGGCCAGTGTGATCGGCGACAGCGTCACCGGTGAGAGCGACCAGTACCTCGGGCTCGCCACGAACCTGAACGCCCTCTGGCGGGGCTCGCTGCCCGCGTTCCCGGGTAACGGGCAGACGTTCGTCCCCGTGGTCGCGGCCGACTACCTCGCCCGGTTCATGACCCTGCTGCCGACGGACGCGGCCACGGAGCACACCGCGTACTGGCTCCTGGACGACGACACGCCCGCGCTGCCGGACCTGCTCACGCTCGTGGCGGAGCAGTACGGCGTCAAGGCACCCCGGGTGCGTATTCCGGTGCCCTTGCTCAGACGGCTCCCCCGCCGGCTCACGCAGGCGGATCCGGAGACCTTGACGTTCTTGTCGACCGATCGCTATCCGACCGCTTCGGCCGATGCCGTGGCCGCCCGGCACGGGCTGACCATGCCGGACACCGCGACGACGATCCGCCGCTGGGCCGACCACCTGGCGGCCCACCGCTTCGGTGACGACGCCCCCGCGGATGACAGGCGGTTCACGACGACCGGCGGCATACGGACGTTCGAACTGGGTGAGGCCGGTGCGCCCACGGTGGTGCTCCCCGGTCTGCCGGTCAACGCGGACACCTGGGCACCGGTCGTCGCAGCCGTCGGGAACGCCCGCGCCGTCGATCTCCCCGGCCTGGGCATGAGCACCGGGTGCCGCGAGGACTGGCCGTCCTGGTCGGCCGCGCTGGTGACCGAGACCGGCGCCCGTCACCTGGTGGGTCACTCCATCGGCGCCGCCGCTGCCGTCGAGGCCGCGGCCGCGCACCCTCACGCGGTGGATCGCCTCACGCTCGTATCGCCCTTCTTCCTTCAGGCCGCCCCGCCGCGCGCCGCCACGTGGACGCCCCTGACCCGCTGGTTCCTGGGCCGGATCGCTCCCGCCGCGCTGGCCGAGCGGCTGACCGGCAGCACGGACCACGCGGCCTCGCTGCGATCGGCCGTCGCGGATCTTCGCCGCGGCGCCACCGCGACCACCACGGCCCGGCTCCTGGCCGCCAGTGCGCACCCGCGGTGGCGCGCGGACCTGCGGGCCGGACTGCGGCAGTACCCCGGGCCCGTCCACATCATCGTGGGCTCCGACGATCCGCTCACCCTTGAGGGACAGTCCCTGCTGGACGCCCTCCCCCACGCCACCGTGACCGTGATCGCCGGTGCGGGGCACCATCCGCAGCTGACCCACGCACAAGAGGTCGCTCGGGCTATCGCGGCGAGCAGGTGATGGCCCCCAGCCCCTGGCCGCTGGCCCCGGCCCCGGCCTCGGCCCACGGGATTGAAGGGGGCGTCACCGCCGTAACGCACGCCCGTGACGCTGTCGGCAGGTGGGTCGCGTCGACGTCCAGATGGATGTCGACGCCCACGAAGCCGCGGATGTCGACGCCCACGAAGCGATGGATCTCGATGCCCACGAATCCGCCGCATGACGGACAATCCTTGTGGGGGCTGGTGGACACCTACCGACCACAGGGGCTGCCATGACCGATCTGCCGGCCGGCGGTACGACGAGGGTCTTCCTCGTGGACGACCATGAGGTCGTACGGCGGGGTCTGCGCGACCTGATCGACGACGAGCCCGACATGGAGGTGGTCGGGGAGGCGTCCACGGCGGACCAGGCACTGGCCAGGGGGCCCGCGTTGCGCCCCGACGTGGCGGTTCTGGACGTGCGGCTGCCCGACGGCGACGGGATCGCCGTGTGCCGGGAGCTGCGGTCCCGGATGCCGGGGCTCGCCTGCTTGATGCTGACGTCGTTCGACGACGAGGACGCGCTCCTGGACGCGATCATGGCGGGGGCCGCGGGGTACGTGCTCAAGCAGATCAAGGGTGCCGATCTGGTGTCGGCCGTACGGACCGTGGCCACCGGGCAGTCGATGCTCGACCCGGCCACGACCGCCCGGCTCATGCATGCGCTGCGCGACCCTGAGGCCGCCGAGCCACCGGAGGACGAGCGCCTGGCGGCACTGTCCGAGCGTGAGCGTTCCGTGCTGGAGCTGATCGGCGAGGGGCTCACCAACCGGCAGATCGCCGAACGGCTGTTCCTGTCGGAGAAAACCGTCAAGAACCACATCTCGCGGCTGCTCGCCAAGCTGGGTGTGGAGCGCCGTGTCCAGGCGGCCGTGATCGCGGCGCAGGTCCACGGGCACGAGTCCGAAACGGGGTAGCTGCCCGGCCGGCAGGCCGGGGGCCTCGTGGGGGTCCGGGTCCGGGGTGTCGTCGCTGAGTTGCTCGCGGAGGTAGTTCCAGAGACGGCGATGATGGCCGCCGAGGGGACGGCGAGGAGGCTGCCGACGATGCCGGCGAGGCTGCCCGCTCCCTCACTCCCGGCCAGTCGGGAGCGGGACACGCCATTCGAGTACGGTGCCGCCGCCCGCCGCGTCCGGTCGGTGTCCGACCGACAGGTCGCCGCCCAGTCGCTCGGCCCGTTCGGTGAGGTTGCGGAGTCCGCTGCGGGAGCCACCCGGCGGGACACCGATGCCGTCGTCGCTCACCGTCACCGCGAGGATGCCGTCCTCGACGGCGACGGCCACCTCGGCGTGGCGGGCCCGCGCGTGGCGGGCCACGTTGGTGAGCGCCTCGCCGATGACCGCGACGACTTCCACGGCCGCCTCGGTCGGCACGTCGGTGTCGAGGAGGCCCTCCATGCGCAGGGCGGGGGCGAAGCCGAGCGCCGCGGCGGCCTGGTCGACCGCTTTGACGATGCGGCTCCTCAGCCTCGGGGCGGTCCCGGGGGTGTCGTGCTCCCGCAGGGCGAAGATGGTCGATCTGATGATCTTGATGGTGGCGTCCAGGTCGTCGATCGCGCGGGTCAGCCGGTCCGCCGCCTCCGGGTGCTCGACGAACCGGCGGGCGCTCTGCAGGGTCATGCCGGTGGCGAAGAGGCGTTGGATGGCCAGGTCGTGCAGGTCGCGGGCGATGCGGTCGCGGTCCTCCAGGAGGCTCACCTGCTCGGCGTCGCGGCGCCGCTCGGCCAGTTCGAGGGCGAGTGCCGCCTGTCCGGCGAATCCGGGCAGGGCGACGATCTCGGTGCCCTCGAAGGGCGTCCGCCCGTGGCGTCGGGCGAGGATCAGCACACCGCTCAGCCGTTCCTTCGTGCCGACCGTGACGGCCACCGCCGGTCCGAAACCCTTCCAGCGTTCGGGCTGCACCGTGATGCGGGGGTCGTTCTCGACGTCCGCCACGGTGATCAGGCCTTCGCGCGTCAGTGCCGCGGCGGCGAGCGTTCCCTCGCTGCTCGGCAGGACGACCCCTCGGTGGGCCTCGGCTCCCTCACCGCCGGCCAGCGATCCGCGGAGTTCGCCGCCCGGTCCGACCAGGTAGAAGACCCCGATGTCTGCGGCTGCGATGTCCACGGCGGCCTCCAGCATCCCGCTGAGGACCTCCGTCTCCTCCGCTCCGGACAGGAGGGCGCTGGTGATGCCGGAACTCGCGGCCAGCCACCGCTGGCGCAGTCGTCCCTCCTCGTAGAGCCGGGCGTTCTCGATGGCGATGCCGGCCGCGACGGCCAGGGTCGTCACCACCGCCTCGTCCTCCGAGTCGAAGTCGGCTCCGCCCCGCTTCTCGGTGAGGTAGAGATTGCCGAACACCTCGTCGCGCACGCGGATCGGGACACCGAGGAAAGTGCGCATCGGTGGGTGGTGGGGCGGGAAGCCGTACGAGGCGGGGTGCTCGGACAGCTCGGACAGGCGCAGCGGCTTCGGGTTGCGGATCAGCTCGCCCAGGATCCCGTGCCCGGACGGCAGCGCGCCGATCCGTCCGCGCAGACCGTCGTCGATGCCGACGGGCACGAACTCGGAGAGCCTGCGGTCGTCACCGATCACGCCCAGCGCCCCGTACTCGGCGTCCACGAGGGTCACCGCGGCCTCCACGATGCCGCGCAGCACCTGCGACAGGTCGAGCTCCCGCCCGACCGACATCACGGCTTCCAGCAGCCCGTTGAGCCGGTCCCTGGTGCCCCGCACGTCGTCGATGCGCGCCTGCAGCTCGTCGAGGAGTTCGTCCAGTCTCAGCCGTGGCAGCCGCGTGTCCGCGGACTCGGCGTCCTCCGGGCCCATCGGACACCTCCGGTCGCGTCAGAGGCGCGAACGGCACCCGTCGCGCCCTCCTTCACGGTAGTCCGGATGTCCGTTCCGTTCCTGCCGGACTCGTCCGACGGAACACGGTTCCCGGCCTTGAGGACGAGGTGGGCCGCCTGCCGACGATGGCGTCCCGGGCCGCCGCCGACGTCGTCACCGCGGGCTCACCCGCCGGGAACGGTGATCACCGGACAGTGCGCTCGGTGCAGCAGCCCGTGGACGACGGAGCCGACGCGCATCCCGGTGTACCCGCCGTGGCCCCGCCGGCCGACGACCACGGCGAGGGCGTGTTCGGCGGCGTGCGCCAGCGTCTCCACGGGTGAGCCGATCAGCACCTCGTGGGTGACCCGGACGTCGGGGTACTTCTGTGCCCAGCCGGCGGTGCTCTCCGACATCAGGCGCCGCTCGGCGTGGAACAGGGTGCCCCCCCGTGTGCAGGCTGAAGACGGGCGGCTGCCACGCGGCGACGGCGCGCAGCCGGCTGCGTCGGAGGTCCGCCTCCTCGAAGGCCAGGGCGAGCGCGGCCATGGAGGCGTCGCTGCCGTCGACGCCGGCCACGATGTGGGCCGGCTGCTGGGTGACGTGTTCCGCGTCCCCCACGACGACGACGGGGCACTGCGCCCGGGCCGTGACGGGTACCACGAGGGAGCCGGAGCTCAGGAACTCCTCGGTACGGCTCAGGTGCCTGGAGCCGAGTACGACCATGGACGCGTCCCGTGACTGGCCGGTCAGTACTCCCGCTGGGAAGCCGTCGACGAGGGCCGAGGCGGCCGGGACACCGGGCTGACGGGCCCGCGCCCAGTCGAGTGCGGCGTGCAGGGCGTCCCGGCCCGCCGCTGCCCGTGCCGCTTGCCGGGAGGTGTCACCGAGACTCTGTCCGTCGTGATTTCCGTCGTGAGTTCCGACGTGCTGTCCGGTGTGCTGACCGTCGTGATGTCCGCCGTGCTGTCCGGTGTGCTGACCGACGTGATTTCCGCCGTGCTGACCGGTGTGCTGACCGACGTGATTTCCGCCGTGCTGACCGGTGTGCTGACCGACGTGATTTCCGCCGTGCTGACCGTCGTGATTGCGGCCGTCCGGCGGCGGTACGGCGACCACGAGGCGGAGTCCCACGCCTCGCCGGTGCGCCTCGTCGGCTGCCCAGGCGAGGGCGAGGTGCCAGTTCCTGACGGGGTCGACGCCGACGACGACATCGCTGCGCCGGTTGGTTCCGGTCATGAGGGGCTCCCGTGTCCGGGATCGTGCCGAGGGATGAGCTCCACGGGGCAGTGGGCGTATTGCAGCAGGCTCAGAGTGGTCCACCCGAGGGTGGGCCCGAGACGTCCCGGGGACCGTCGGCCGCCGGCGACGAGGAGGTCGGCGTGGTGTGACGCGTCGACGAAGGCCCCGGCCACGCTGTGGCTCTTCTCGCCGTCGGCGTGCACCGTCAGTTCCGGGAACTCCTCCCGCACGTGGTCGGCGACCTGGGACAACGGCAGCACGTGGTCCCGGGCGTCGTGCTCCGCGCCGCGCCGCGACATCAGGCGGGCCCCCGGGGGCTCCCTCCAGATGTGCAGGAGTCGCAGCTGAGCCTTGCGCAGCATGGCCTCGCGTGCTGCCGCCGTGGCGCAGCCGAGGTCGGCGGCGTCCCGGACCGCCGCGAGCACGAAGCCGGAGACGGCGGGCTCGGCCGCACCGCGCACCACGACCACCGGTGTGGTGGCCGTCGACGCGACGTCGAGACCGACCGAGCCCAGGAGGAGGGAGGGGAACCCGCCGAGCCCACGGTGACCGACGACGATCGTTCCGCCGTGGCCGGCGGCCCGCCGCAGTGCGTCGGACGGCGGGCCATGGCCGAGTTCGGTGCGGAGCGCCAGCTCGGGACGGCGTGCCGCGACGGCCGCCACGGTCTCGTCGAGCAGCTCGCGACCGGCCCGTTGCTTCCGGTCGCTCTCCGTCCCGCGGAGGAACGGGGTCGCCGCGTCGGTGTCCGTCGCGTGCACGAGGACCAGGCCGCTGCCTCGCAGCGCGGCCTCCCGGGCCGCCCACAGGACCGCCGAGCGCGCGGACGGCGATCCGTCCACACCGACGACGACCCTGCCGGGGCCCGGGCCCGGGCGGCCTGAGGACGCTTCCATAATCCCTCCTCGTCCGTTCCGAGAGGACTGGTCTCACCGTGGCATCCGGGCCCGGCGGGCAGGAGGGCCACCGGGTCCAAGGCATGGGGCCGAAGGTCCCACCAGGAGCACACGGGCTCCGGTGCGTGCCGCTCCGAGGCCGGTCGCATCGCGGCAGCACGGAGATGTCTGCTCCGGAGGCCCGTCGGACCGCGGCAGCCCGGAGATGTCTGCTCCGGAGGCCCGTCGGACCGCGGCAGCACGGAGGGTCCGTTCCGAGGCCGGTCGGGCCCGGCGGTGGACCGTTCGGCCCTCGCGGGCCGCTCGCGGACCGACGACGGTGGTGACGAGGGGCGGCGCGGCGGCAGCCTCGAACAGGAGGAGCGGCGATGAAGCACTCGAAGGTCGGCGGCCTGATGACCGTCCCGGCGATCACGGTGCACGCCGAGCAGTCGGTGGCGGACACGTCCCGGCTGATGGTGCGTCGCGGGATGGAGCGCCTTCCGGTCCTCGACGAGGAGGAACGGCTGGTGGGGAGGGTGACCCGCCGCGATCTCCTCGCCGTTGTGGACCGGCTCTCGGCACAGGGGGACGACATCCGGCTCTCGCCCGCGGCGCGTACCGCCCGCGGCGTCTTCGCATGACCGCGCACACAGGCGGGACGAACCGTGTCCAATCCGCGCACACAGACGGGACGAACCGTGTCCACCACCGATCTGCCCCGGCCGCTCGTCACCTCGCTGGTCGAGGACGCGGTCACCGCGCCGTCGATGCACAACGCACAGCCGTGGAGGTTCCTCCACCGGACGGGCACCGACGTCATCGAGCTGTACGGGGACCCTGCGCGCGAGATGCCGCGTGAGGACCCCGACCACCGCGCCCTGCATCTGGGCTGCGGCGCCGCTCTGTTCAGCCTGCGCGTCGCCGCCGCCCACCGTGGTCTGGAGGCCGTGCCTTCGCTGCTGCCCACCGGTGGGGACCCCTGGCACGTCGCGGACGTCCGCGTCCGGGATTCCGCCGGTGACGAAGGCCTGGCCGTACTCCGTCCGGCTCTGCGGAAGCGGCACACGAGCCGATTCCCCTTCACCGAGGAGCCCGTCCCCTCGGAGGTCCTGGAGGGTCTCCAGGCCGCCGCCCTCCTGGAGGGCTGCCGGCTGGAAGTGCCGGGAGACTGGCACTCCGACACCGTCATGGGCCTCGTGCACACCTCCGAGCTGTTCGAGGCCGCGGACGACTCGGTCCGTGCGGAGGTCGCCACCTGGATCCGCGCGGGCGCGACCGGTGACGGCTCCGCGACCGAGGGCATCCCCCCGTACGCCCTCGGTCCGCGCCAGTACGACGTGACGTCTCCGGTACGGGACTTCGACGCGCCCCGCCGTGTGACCGGTCGCTCCTCCGCCAGCTTCGAGAAGCGCCCCAGGATCGTCCTCCTCGGCACGACCGAGGACACCCCGAGGGACTGGCTGAAGGCCGGCCAAGCCCTCCAGCGCGTGCTGCTCCGCGCCACGCTCGACGGTCTGTCCACGTCCCTCATGTCCCAACCCCTCGAATGGCCCGAACTCCGCTCCGACGCACGCGATCCGGCCTCCCCGACCGGCTATGTCCACATGGTGCTCCGCCTGGGATACGGGCCCCACGGCACGGCCACCCCCCGGCGGCCCGTGTCCGAGGTGCTCACCTTCGTCTGAGCCCCCGTGCGACGGTGGAGTACGTACCGCATTCCGAAGGAGGGCAGGCCATGTCCGAAAGCCCCGAACCCGGCCCCGCCGCTCCGCGGCCGGCTCTGTGGAGATCGTGGCCGGGACGCGGCTCACGCTTCGTCACGGTGGGCACATCCTCGGTTCGGCGCGGGCCCGTCTCACGTGGGAGGACGGGCACTCGCTGGCCGTGTCCGGGGACCTCGGGCGGGCCGGGCATCCCCTGCTGCTGCCTCCGGAGCCGTTCTCCGGTGCGGACGTGCTTGCTGGTGGAGTCGACGTACGGAGATCGGCGCCACGACCAGGAGACCGGGCGGTCGGAGTTCGCGGCCGTGGTCGCGCGGGTCCTCGCCCGGAGCGGGACCGTCGTCATCCCCGCCTTCGCCATCGACCGGACCGAGGCCATGCTCCACGAACTGACTGGACGGCGCGTGCGCCCTGAATGTTCGGCGAGTACGTGACCGTACGGGCCGAGGTCGCCGACGTGCCCCACTTCTCGGCCCACGCGGATGCCGGGCAGATCATCGACTGGCTGCGCGGCGCACCGCCCCCGCACACCACCTACCTCGTCCACGGCGAACCGGCCGCGTCCGAGGCGCTGCGCGACCGCGTCGACCACGAGCTGGGCTGGACGGCCGTGGTGCCCCGCTCGGGTGTGGCCGTCCTGGTCCGCTGACGCGGCGCCCGCGGTCCACGGCCGCGCCCGGCGCGGCCTCGGAGGGACCGGCACCGCACTCACGGGAGGAGGAACGCGTCATGACCGTGCAGCGGTTCACCGTCGCCGACGTGATGACCCCGAAGGTCGTCGCCGTGCGGCGCGGCGCGGAGTTCAAGGAGATCGTCGCCGCCTTGGAGCGGTGGAAGGTGACCGCCGTCCCGGTCCTGGAGGGCGAAGGCCGGGTCGTCGGCGTGGTCTCCGAGGCCGACCTGCTCCTCCGCGGCAATGTCGTGGAGCATCTGTTCCCGCTCTCCCACCACCGGGTCGACGTCCAGGTCGAGGCCGGTGTCGTGACCCTGACCGGCGGGGTCGGCGACAGCTCGCTGATCCCGCTCGCGGCGCGCCTGGCGCAGGCCGTCGAAGGCGTGGTGGACGTACGGTGCCGGCTCACCGGCGCCGCCGGGTAGTCGTGGCGCGCCGCCCCCCGTGCGGAGGTCCGCTCGGGCGCGCATGCTCGAAGCACGTCCGACGTGACGAGCACCGAGCAGTGGGAGTCACGAGGGCGCCCTCGTGGGGGCCCGACGGCGGGCGACGGACCGGCCGCCCCCGGGCGGTGGCGGCGGAAGGCCCGTGCCCTGTGCGGAAGGGAGCCGGAATGGCGTGGCTTGGCACCTTCGCGGGCGCCGTGCTGGTCCTGTTCGTCCTCCGGGACGTCTTCCACACGCTCTGGCATCCCACACGTCACGGCGGGTTGAGCCGGCGGGTGATGAGGGCGGTGTGGCGGCTGTCGGCGCTGGGCGGCACGCGGTGGCGGTCGGCGGGGCTCGCCGGTCCCCTGGGCATGGTGACGGTCGTCGCCGTGTGGGCGCTCACCGTGGCCGTCGGCTGGGGCCTCGTCTACTGGCCCCGGATGCCGGAAGGCTTCTCGTACGCCCCGGGGCTCGACCCCGCCGAGCACGCGGGCCCCGTCGACGCCCTCTACCTGTCGCTGGTCACACTCGCCACCCTCGGCCTGGGCGACATCGCGCCGACCGCGGGCTGGCTGCGTGCCCTCGCCCCGCTGGAGGCCCTGGTGGGCTTCGTGCTGCTCTCGGCCACCGTCGCCTGGATCCTCGGCGTCTATCCGGCGCTGGCCCGCCGCCGGGCCCTCGCCCTGAGGGTCTCGCACGTGCGGCGGAGCCCGGCCACCGCGCGGGCGATCGACTCGGACGGCGGTGCCGCGCTCCTGGACGGGCTCGCTTCGGCCCTGTCGACGATCACGGTCGACTTCCTTCAGTACGCCGAGTCCTACTACTTCGACGACGGGGACGAGAACACGTCCCTGCCCGGCCAACTCGGTTACGCCGCCGACCTGGCGAACCGGGCCGCTTCGGCGCGCCACCCGGACGTCCGGCTGTCCGGGGCGGTGCTGCGCACCGCCCTCGACGACCTCGCCACGGTGCTCGACGAGCGCTTCCTGCGCACCGAAGGACCGCCCGATCGCGTCTTCGCGGCCTACGCCGCCGACCACGGGCGCTCCCGGGGGCCCGACGGCCCTCCCCCGGCCCACGGAAGCGGGTGATCCTGAGAGAAGCCGCGTCGACGAACGCACGGGGCCTGGCCGACAAAGGCGGCGAGAGGCACCGGACGGCGTCCGCCGGCGTCGCCGTCGGTGCGGTCATTCCTCGCCGGACCCGGGGCCGCTGCCCCTCCGGAGCCGTCCGGACCAGATGGGCTCCACCTGTTCCCATTCCCGTTCCCAGGACGCCAGCCGGCGGCCCTCGGTGCGTCGTCGTACGAGGGTGAGCACGCCCGCGCCCGCCGCCCCGACCGCGGCCGCGGTGGCCGTGCCGCCCGTGAGTGCCGTCAGCGCGAGGTTCGCGGTGCCGCCCGGCGGGCGGGTGGGTGCGCCCTGGTCGTCCACCCAGATGGAGACGGTGCGGCCCTGCGGTGTCCGGGGTGGCACGGGGACGCTTCCCGACCTTCGGATGTGGTCGGGGTACTCCCAGACCGCGGGTGCGACGGCGCTCGTTGCGACGCCCTGCCGGGCGGCGGCACTCGGTTCCCCGGCTCGTCCGGTCGTGGTCGCCTGCACGTGGTGCCGGTGGGCGGCGAGAGAGCGCTCGACCCTGTTTCCGGTGTTCCACAGCATCCCGGCGACGACGGCCCCGCAGATGAGGGCGATGGCGAGGACGAGGGTGAGGGCGGCGCGCCCCCCGGTCCGCCCGCTTCCGGACGCGGTGGGGCCCGGGTCCGACTGCTCCTGGTGGCTCATGCCGCACCTCCCGGGTGAGACGTCGGCCGGTGGTCGGAGCGACGCCGGTCAGCGCGCGGCGCCGAGTTCGCTTCCGATGTGGTGCGCCCACGCCCGGATGCGCGCGGGGTCGCGGAAGTCTCCGCCCTTGCCGTGGCGGACCGTGGACCGGGCGATGCGCCCGGGTGTCTCGGCGGTCACGGCGCCGCCGAAGGTGATGTGCTCGCGTGCGCCGAGTGACGTCATCCGGCGGGCGACTCCGGGCACGGGCGGGATGTCGTGCTGCTCCGCGGAGCTGTCGACGGGCCCGCTGCTGAAGAGCCAGACCGGTCGCCTGCTGAGCTGGTCGGCGTTGCGGCGGGCGCATCGGCGGGCCTTGCCGTCCCAGCGCCCGGCGTAGAGGGCGCCGCCGAGGACGACTCCGTCGTAGTCGCCGACGTCCGTGACGGTGTCGGCGGGCGCGACGACGGCGTCGAAGCCGTCGTCGCGGAGCGTCCTGCCGATCTCGTCGGCGATGCCGGCGGTCGCGCCGTGCTTGCCGCCGTGGGCGACCAGGACACGCTTCGGGTTCACGGCCGCGCCCCGTCCTTGCCGCCGGCTCGCCGCACGGGGATGCTCCGCCGGATCCCGGTCCTCTCCTCGGGCATCGGGACGCGGACGGTGAGGATGCCGTCCTCGTAGGACGCGTCGACGTCTTCGGCGGGGACGGCCATCGGGAGCCGTACGGTCCGCCGGAAGGAGCCGTAGCGGAACTCGGAGTGGTCCTTGTCCTCCTCGCTCTCGCTGTGCTCGGCGCTCACCGTGACGAGGTCGTCGTCGATGGTGACGGCGACGTCGTCGGGGTCGACGCCGGGCAGTTCTGCCCGCAGGACGTAGGTGCCGCCGCCTCTGGACACCTCCACCGGGATGGAGTGCGCGGCGTTGCCGGGACGCCAGCCGGGCAGCCCCGGGAACTCGCGGTTGAACCAGTCGTTGAAGTCGGGGAGGAGGCTGTGCCTCCGACTCCGTTCCGCCTTGTCTCCGGTCATCGTTCTGCTCCTCGTGTGCGCTTCCCGGGCCGTGGTGGTGGCTGACGGATCCGCTCCGTCGTGCTCACCTTTCCGGGGGGCCGGACGGCGGTCCGGGGTGGTTCTCCTACTTCCAGCGTGCCGCCGGGTGCCTCGGCGTTCCAGTGCCCAGGGGGTCAGCCCGTCCGGGCCGGTGGGTCCTTGCGGGACCGGGACCGGGACCGTTCGGCCCCGGAAGGGGTCGTGTCCGTCTCTCCCTTCTCGGGCAGGGGAACGGTGATCACGGGGCAGGCGGCGTGGTGCAGCAGTCCGTGCACCGTGGAACCGAGCCGCATGCCGGAGTAGCCGCCTCGGCCCCTGCGTCCGACGACGACCGCGAGGGCCTCGCGGGAGGCCCGGGTGAGTTCCTCGACGGGGTGCCCTCGCATGACCACCGCCGCCACGTCGACGTCCGGTTGGCGCTCGGCGCAACCGGCGACCGACTCGGCGAGCAGTCGCTCGTGGTCGGCCGGGTCTTCGGTCTCACCGCCGTGGGGGAAGAGGGGGCGGGGCCACGCCCAGACCGCGGTGAGCCGCGCCTCCCGCAGACTCGCCTCCGCCGCGGCGAAGGCCACGGCGGCCCGGCAGTCCCTGCTGCCGTCCACACCGACGACGATCACGGGCGGGTGGACGGCGGTGTGCTCCGGCTGTCGGATCACTGCGACCGGGCAGTCGGCGCGTGCCGTCAGCGGGACGATGACCGAGCCCTCGCCGAGGATTTCGGCGGCCCTGCCGAGGTGTCGTGAGCCGACCACGGCGAGTGCGACTCCCTGTGTCCTGTCGCGCAGCACGGTGGCGGGGGTCCCGTCGACGAGTTCCGTCGCGGTCCACAGCCCGTCGTACAGCTCCCGTACGAGGTCCTCGGCGTTGACGAGTGCCGACTCCGCTCGGATGCGCAAGGAGTTCTGGTGGGCGACCGCGCCGTACGGGAGCCGGTCGTGGACCGGCGGCACGGCGACGACCAGGCGCAGCCTGGCACCTCTGCGTACGGCTTCGTCGGCGGCCCAGACGAGAGCGGGGACGGAGAGTTCGCGGGGGTCGATGCCGACCAGGATGTCGCTCATGGCTCCTCGTCCCGCGTCACGAAGTCCGAGGGGACGATCTCCACCGGGCAGTGGGCGTGATGGATCAGGGCGTGCGCGACGCGGCCCAGGGAGGGCACCGGCCCTCGCCGTCGGCGGCTCCGGCCCATGACCAGCAGGTCGGTGCGACCGCTCGCCTCGATCAGGATGCCCGGCGTGCTCGTGCCGGTCTCCACGTGCTGCCCGACGATCAACTGGGGGTAGAGCGCGCGCACCCGGTCGGCGAGCGTCTTCACCTCGCGGACGCGCTGACGGGCGATCCCGTCGAGGTCGTCGAGCATGGTGGCGACGCTGCCGACGTGCGTGAACACGTTCCACACGCTCACGATGCGCAGGGCCGCCTTGCGGGCATCGGCTTCGGCAGCGGCCAGGGGGAGCCAGTCGAGGTCCGTGGTGTCGTGCACGGCCGCGGTCACCGAGCCCGTCTCGGGCCGCTCGTCTCCCCCGCGTACGACGATCACGGGCACCTCGGCCCGGGCCGCGACGCCGAGGCCCACCGAGCCGAGCATGAGGGCGGAGAAGCCGCCGAGCCCCCGGCTGCCCACGACGATCGTCCCCCGGTCGCCGGCGGCCTCCCGGAGACCCGACACGGCCTCGCGACGGCTGAGTTCCTTCGTGACGGGAAGGTCGGGACACCGCTCGTGAACCGCTCCGGCCGTCCCGGTCAGCAGGTCGCGGCCCGCCTCGCGTACCGCCTGCATCGTCTCGGCATCGGTCCAATAGGCGCGCCGGTCGGTGTCGGCGGCGTGCACGAGGCGCAGGGTGCGGCCCCTGCGGTCCGCCTCGGCGGCTGCCCAGAGCGCGGCCGTGCGCGCGGAAGGGGACCCGTCGACTCCCACGACGACGTCGCCGAGCTCCGGCCGGACGGGAATCTCGCTGTCCATGCTTCCTCCTCCGGACTGCGCCCGGGCGCCGGGAGCAACGCCACGGGAGCGCCCCTTCCCACGCTGGCACCAGGAGGGTCCCGATGGGGAGGGGCCGTTCGGCCCCGATCGCGACCCGCCCGGCACCCTGCGGACTTGCAGGCCCGCCCGCAGGGTGGGGCCACCGGTCCCGGAAGGGGACCGTTCGGCACTCCTGTCGGGAAGGTCCGCGGGTCACGGTGGGAGGGACGGAGACGGAGACCGGCCTTGGTCGACGGCGACCGCGCACGGAAGGAGCGGGTGATGCGTCATCGCAGGATCGGCGAGCTGATGACCCGTGAGGTGGTGAGTGTCCGCGGCGACGCGCCCTTCAAGGAGATCGTGCGGAGTCTCTCGCGGCACCGGGTCACCGCGGTGCCGGTGGTGGACGGCGCGAACCGGGTGATCGGGGTCGTGTCGGAGGGTGATCTGCTGCGGAAGTCCGCGGACCGTGCCGCGGACCCGGGAGAGGTGCCGGCCGTGCCGGGGCTCGGGGCGTGGGAGCGGGAGAAGGCCGAGGGCACGCGCGCCGAGGAGCTGATGTCGGCGCCGCCGTTGTGCGCGCGTTCCGAGTGGACCGCGGTGGAGGCGGCGCGTCTGATGGAGGTGCAGGGCGTGAAGCGCCTCGTCGTCGTCGACGACGAGGACCGGCTGGTCGGCATCGTCAGTCGCCGGGATCTGCTGGGCGTCTTCCTCCGTGCGGACGCCGACATCCGTCGGGAGATCACCGAGGACGTGCTCGCCGGCACCCTCGGCCTCGATCCCGCCGGCCTGGTGGTCGAGGTGCGGGACGGCCGGGTGGAGCTCGGCGGGAGCGTGCCCGACAAGGCCGTGATCCCGGCGATCGAGCGCATGTGCGTGACCGTCGACGGGGTCGTCTCGGTCTCCCGCACCCGGCTCACGTACGACGAGGACGACGACTCACCGGGAGGTGGACGATCATGACGCAGGGAATCGTGGTCGGCGTGGACGGTACGGAGCAGGCGCGCGCCGCCGCCGAGTGGGCGGCGGACGAGGCCGTGCTGCGCGACACCGGCGTGCGCCTGGTGCACGTGAAGGAGCCCTCGCCCGAGCTGCTACTGCCGCTCGTCTCCCGGAAGCCCGACGAGTCCTGGGCCGAGGACCTGCTCTTCCGTACGGCGGCGGAGCTGCGCGCACGGCACCCCGGCATCCTGGTCACCACCCGGCTGTCGCCGTACGGGCCCGTTGCTGCCCTCATCGCCGCGGGCGAGGAGGGCGACCTGCTGGTGCTCGGCTCGCGCGCGCTCGGCAGCGTGGCCGGCTATCTGGTCGGGTCGACCGGTCTGACGGTCGCCGGCGCGGTCGACCGGCCCGTCGTCCTCGTACGGGCACACGGCTCGACCGCGCCGGGAGGACCGGTGACGGTGGGTGTCGACGTGCGGCGGTCCGCCGACACGCTCCTGGGATTCGCCTTCGAGGAGGCCGCTCGGCGGGACGCGCGGGTACACGTCCTGTTCGCCGTGCAGCTCGGCGCCTTCGCGGGCCTGGGTCCCGCGATGGTGCCCGACATCCGGCTCGCCGTCGTACCCGAGATCGAGCGTTCGCTCGGCGAGTTCGTGGCGCCCTGGCGGGCGAAGTACCCCGAGGTGACGGCCGTCCACCGCGTCGTGATCGGCTCGGCCGGACAGGCGCTCTTGGAGGCCTCGGGTGACGCCTCCCTCGTGGTGGTCGGCCGGCACACTCGGCCGGCGGCCGCCGGTGCGCACATCGGCAGCGTGGCCCACGCGGTGCTGCACCACAGCCGCGCGCCGGTCGCCCTCGTACCCCACGAGTGACGTACGAGGGACGCGCGCGCGACGCCGGGAGTGACCCCGCGAGCACCCGCGCAAGTGACGCCACGAGCAACCTCGCAGGTGACGCCACGAGCGACCTCGCGCGTGACGCCACCGGGGACAGTTCAGGAGCCGAGGATCTTGGCCTTCTGCGCCGCGAACTCCTCTTCGGTCAGCACGCCTTGGTCCTTCAGCTGTCCGAGTTCCTTGAGCTGCTCGATCTTGCTGCTCATGTCGGGGGCCGGTGCGGCGGGCGCCGGCGCCTGGGCGGGGGGCGGGGCGTACTGTGCCGGGGCCGGTTCCTGCTGGGCCCAGCGGCCCGCCTGACGTCGCGAGACCCTGTTGGAGACGGCGGTCGCCGTCCCGGCCACTACCGCCGTGCGCGCCACACCGCGAAGAAGTCCTGGCATGTCGTTCCTCCTTGGCCGTTGTTCGAGTGGATCGGTTTCCGGGGTCGTCCTCGGACGTCAGGCCGCGGCGCTGCCGCCGTCCGTCTCCACGGCCTCCAGCGAGGCCAGGAGCGCCTGCACCGGAATGCGCCCGCCGGCCACGAGCTGCGCACCGCCGCGCCGCAGTTCGCGGGCGAGGGGGGCGGCCCAGAGGTTCTCGTAGATCAGGACACCGGCCGAATTGCCCGGTTCGAGGGCCATGCCCGCCTCGTCGAGGTCGTCCTGGCCGAGGAGTCCGGACGAGGAACCCTCGAACACGGACAGGTCCAGCTCACCGTCGTCGTCGAGATCACGCAGTTCGACCGCGATGACGCTGCCGTCCGTGTCCTTCCGGACGAACGTGAAGTCGAGAATGCGGACGATCCCCCGGTCGACCAGGTCGAGGAGGAGGGACATTCCCTTGCCTGTCATGCGGTTGCCCGGGAACTCGATGACCAGATAGTCGACCGGCCCCATGTCCTGGAATTCGTCGCTCATCACCGCTCCACACCGTTGGGAGGACATGACGGAGCCCGACCCCGTGGCCGCCGCATGTCGGCGGGCGTGTCCGGGGCCAGTCCTGGTTCCATTGCAGCATTCGTCGGAGCCCTCCGCATATTCACGGCCGCCGGCCGCCCGGTCCCGGCCGGGACGCGGGGGCGAGGCGGGCGACGAGGAGGGCGATGTCGTCGTCCGCGGACGCCGGCACGAGGTGGGTGAGCAGGCGGTCGCAGAGGGCGGGCAGCGACGGGACGGGTTCGGCGAGCAGATCGGTCAGTTCGGTGAGGCGGGCGTCGATGTCGCTGTTCCGGGACTCGACCAGGCCGTCGGTGTACAGGACGAGCAGGCTCCCGGGGGGCAGGGTCACGTCGGTGGTCGTGAAGGCCTCGCCGCCGACGCCCAGCGGCAGCCCGGGCGGCACGTCGAGCAGGCGCACGGCGCCGTCGGGGAGCACGGCCACGGGGGGCGGGTGACCCGCGCGAGTGATGCGGCAGTGGCCGGTGGCCGGGTCGACCATCACGGACAGGAAGGTCGCGATCATCGGCTCGGCGAGATCGCGCAGGGCGGCCTCCAGCTGGTGGAGCATGTCCTCGGGGGCGAGGTCGAGGCGCGCGAGGGCCCTGACGCTGGCGGAGAGGCGTCCCATCACGGCGGCGGCCGCGGTGCCGTGCCCCATCACGTCCCCGATGACGAGCACGGCCCGGCCGTCCTCCAGCGCGATGACGTCGTACCAGTCGCCGCCGACCTCGTTGACGTCGCTGGCGGGCAGGTAGCGGTGGGCCACTTCGATCCCCGGCGGAGGGGAGATGTGCTGGGGCAGCATGCTGCGCTGCAGCACGGCGGCCGTGTCGTGTTCACGGCGGTAGAGGCGCGCGTTGTCCACGCAGACGGCGGCGCGGGCGGCCAGTTCGCCGGCGAGGTCGACCTCGTCCTGGGTGAAGGGGCCGACGGGGCGGGTCCGGTAGAAGGTGGCCAGGCCCAGCACCACGCCGCGGGCGAGCAGCGGGGCCATCATGAACGAGTGCACGCCCAGCCCGAGCAGCTCCACGGGCCTGGCGGAGTGTCCGGCCGCCGGAGCGATGGACCGGGCGTCGAACTCGGGTACGACATAGGGGCGGCGCTCGCCGAGTGCCCGGGTGTACGGCGCGTTGACGGGGAAGTCGAGAGTGCGTCCCAGTGGGGCGAGGGCGGCCGTGACGGGTGATCCCGTCAGTGGGGCCTTGGCCAGCCGGCGCAGCACAGCGCCGCCCACCAGGCCCGCGCCGGGTTCTCCGTCGGCGGCCAGGCTCTCCAGGACGTCGACGGTGACGGCGTCCGCGAGGTCGGGCACGGCGACGTCGGCGAGTTCCTGTGCGGTGCGTTCCAGGTCCAGGCTGGTGCCTATCTTCAGCGTGGCCTCGTTCACCAGGGCGAGATGGCGCCGGCTCTCCTCGGCTTCGAGCTGTGCCTGTTCCTTGGCGGTGATGTCGATCAGGGTGGCGGCGATCCCGATCGGACGTCCGTCGGTGTCCTCCAGCCGGACGTACGACCCCGACCACACGTGGTCGTGGTCGGGGTCGGCCGGCGTGCGGCCCGTACGGCGGGAGTCCAGGACGGGCCGTCCCTCGTCCAGGGCCCGGCGCATCGCGCGCTCCATGTCCGCGGCGTTGACGTCGGGCAGGATCTCGATCAGGCGGCGCCCGATGTGGGCGGCCTGCGAAAGGCCGTTCATCGCCACCAGGGCCGGGTTGACGCGGAGGAAGCGCAGCTGGGTGTCCAGGACCGCGATGCCGACCGGGGAGCGGGTGAAAAGGCCGTCCCACACCGCCGACGAGCCGCGGATGCGGCGTGCGGCCTCCGCTTCCGCCGCGAACACCAGCACTGTCGTCCCGCCGCGGTGCCGGGCCGGCACCGGGCAGGCCCAGATCTCCAGGTCCAGCGGGCGTCCCTCGCGGTGCCAGGCGGTCACCGTGCCCATGACGCCGCGCCCGGTGGCGGCGCCCTCCCACAGCGACCGGCCGAGACCGCGGTCCGCGCCCGGGTGCAGCAGGTCGGCGATGTGGCGGCCGAGGACCTCGTGGGGGGTGTAGCCGAGCAGGGCCTCCGCCGCGTTGTCCCAGCGGACGATGGCCCCGTCCGCGCCGGTGGCCACCACGGCGACCGGCAGGGCCCCCAGCCAGCCGCCCGCGTCCCGGGCCGCGCTGGTGGTCACTTCGTCGAAGGGCACCTGCTCCATCGCCACCGCGATTCTCGTCCCCTACGCACCCCTGGACGGCCGCCGTCCTCCCCAGTATGGGCGCGCGCCCCCGGTTCGTCGCGCGGACCGGACACGCGGGCTCCGTCCCCCATCGGACGAGGTTCCAGCTGGGCGCGCCTTCCCCCCTCCGCTCCCGTGGCCGTCCGACCCGGCGCTTCGTCCTCCTCGTCGCTACGGGAGTCCGCAGGACGTGTGGGGCCTCACGAGGCGCCGGTGTCCTCGCCGCCCCGCTGCGCGTTCTCGTCCAGGACAGACAGCACGGCGTAGTCGTACATGCCGTAGGCCGGGGACATCGTGATGTTGGCGGCCCGCGGTCCCCTGAACACGACCGACTTGACGTACATGTAGGGGCACATGACGGCCTCGTCCATGGCGGCACGGTCCACGGCGGCCCAGATCCGGGCGCGCTCCTTGTCGTCGCGCGTCGCGGCCCCGGTGTCGAGGAGCGCGTCGATGCGGGGGGAGGCCAGCTCTCCGAGGTTCTGGTTCCCCGTCTCCTTGATCGCCCGCGAGTCGGCGATCTGCTGGAGGAAGCCGTAGCCGTCGGGGAAGTCGGCGGCCCAGCCGAACATCACGATCCCGATCTCGTGTCGCCGTACGTACGCGGGGACGCCGACCGCCTTGGTGAAGTAGTCACCTGAGGTGAACGGCACGACCTCGGCCCGGATGCCGACGCGCGCCAGGCCGCGGGACAGGGCGAGCGCGGCGTTCCACTCCTTGGTGCGGTCCTCCCGGGCGGCGATCTTGGTGGTGAAGCCGTCCGGGAGGCCGGCGCGTGCCAGCTCGCGTCGGGCCGCCTCCAGGTCCCCCGTGCCCTCGGGGCCGACCGGATAGCGGTCGAAGGGGTCGTGGCCCACCACGGACGCGGGCAGCAGGGTGGTGGCGATCTCGCCCGCCGCGTCGCCCCCGTAGGCGGCGAGCATCGCCGTCTTGTCGGTGGCGTACTGCACGGCGCGCCGAGCGTGCACGCTCGTCAGCGGGCCGATGTTCTGGTTGATGCAGTAGAGCCACACGAACCCGGTGCGCGGATTGTCCACCCGCTGTCGCAGCTCCGGGTCGGCCAGCACCGACTCCTGGGTCTCGGGCTGCACCCCGACGCCGGCGAGGTCGATGTCCGCCTCCCCGTCGAGGAGGATGCGGTCGACCTCCGGGCCGCTCACGCCGAGCCGGACGGTGATCCGGTCCGGGAGGGCCGTCCGTACGGGATCGGTGTCGGCCTCCCAGTGCGGGTTGCGGTGGAGGGTGAGCTGGGCGCCGGGCGTGTACGTGTCGATGCGGTACGGGCCCGAGGACACCGGGTGACGGTGGTACTCGGGAAAGGTGTCGTGCTCGCGCGGCACCGCGATGGTGGTGGGCAGCGCGGCCAGGTAGTCGAAGGCCGCGAAGGGTTCGCGCAGCCGGAAGACGAGGGTGCGCGCGTCCGGGGTCTCGATCCCCTCCGGACCGGTGAGGTACTGGCGGAAGTACGCCGGTCCCCCGCGCGTGACCGGCGTGCCGTAGACCGCTTCGGGGTAGGCGGCCCGCAGCACCGCGTATTTCACGTCCTCGGACGTGACGGGCGTGCCGTCCTCGAACCGGACTCCCTCGCGCAGTCGGTAGGTCCAGGTGCGGGAGTCCTCGGTCGCCTGGCCTAGTGCCTCCGCCAGGTCCGGTACGAGCTGCGGGCTGCCCGCCTCGTCGGTCGTGTAGCCGACGAGGGGACGCCCGATGAGCCGGATGAAGTTCCAGGTGTACGCGTAGTACGTGTCGGCGGGGTCGAGCGAGTCGAAGTCGTCGGTGCGGACGTACCTGAGCGTCCCGCCCCGGTGGTCCGACGGGTTCACGATGGCTCGTGCCTGCGCGTTCAATGCCACGGGGTCTTCAGTGCCTCTCGTCGTACGGATGGTGGGGAAGGCTCGTGCGTCCGGCGACGCGGCTCAGGTGCCCGGTCGTCGGCGGTGAGGGGGAGCCTCACTGCGCCAGTCCCATGGCCTGGACGTCGTACAGCCCGAACGCGGGATGCACGTACACATCGGTGACGTCGGGGTGCCGGTAGTGCAGCGTGCGGTCGTGGGCGATCGGAAGGATGACGGCCCGTTCCATGACCGTCTCCTCGACCCGCTGCCAGAGCCGGTGCCGGGCGACGGGGTCGGCGAGGGCCTGGGCTTCGTCGACGAGGCGCCGCACGAGCGGGTCGTCGAGCTCGGCGAAGTTGAAGTTGCCTCCGCCGTGCTTGATCTGCCGTCCGTCTATCAGGGGGGCCAGGAAGCCGTACTCGGTGGGGTAGTCGGCTCCCCAGTCGGTCACGCCGAGGCCGAGGCCGAGCGTGCGCACGGTGTCGGGGTGGCCCAGGCCGGAGCGGTAGTACGAGGCGGTGTCGAGGACTTCGACGTGCGCTCGGATGCCCACCCGGGCGACGGAGTCCGCGAGGGTCCGGGCGACGAGTTCGAACTTGCCCGGCTGGGTGGCGATCCTGGTCTCGAAGCCGTCGGGGAGCCCCGCGGCCTCCAGTTCGGCACGGGCGGCCTTCAGGTCGCCGGTGAGGTCCGTGCCGCAGGGGTACCGGTCGTGACCGGTGTGGGAGGGCAGTGTGGGAGGGATCAGGCTGGTGGCGAGCGACCCGCCCACTCCGTCCCCGCCGCGCGCCTCCAGGAGCGCGGCCTTGTTCGCGGCGTAGAACACGGCGCGTCTCGCGTGGACGTCGTCGAACGGCGGCACGCACGTCTGCACGGTGATGTACTGGAGGAAGCCGGTGGCCGGGTTGTCGGCCCGGGCCCGCAGGACGGGATCCGCGAGGATCACGTCACGTGCGGAGTGCTGGATGCCGCGGCCCTCGACGTCGATGTGGAACGTGCCGGCGATGAGGTGGCTGTCCAGCTCGTTGACGTCCACTCCGAAGGTGACGGTCATGTCGTCCGGCAGGGCGGGCCGGAGGGGATCGGTGGCGCGGTCCCACATCGGGTTGCGGACGAGGTGGAGGGAGTGTCCGGGGCGGTAGCTCCGGATGCGGTACGGCCCGGAGCACACCGGCGCCTTCTCGTAGTCCTCGCGGGTGTCGCCGTGCGCGGGGACGGGTGCCGTGTTGGGTTGCGCCATCACGAAGTCGAAGTCCGCGAACGGCCGCTTGAGGCGGAAGCGGAGGGTCTCGTCGTCCGGGCACTCGACGGCCCGGCAGCGCTGGCCGCCGTAGGGGCCCTTGTAGTCGCCGTGGTCGAGCAGGTCGAGGAGGTACGTGGGCCCGCCGGGGAGGGCGTCCTGCGCGAAGATGCGTTCCACCGCGTAGGCGACGTCCCGAGCGCGGATCACCTCACCGGTCTCGAACCTGACGCCGTCGCGTATCCGGTAGGTCCACGTCAGGCCGGAGTCCGACACCTCGCCGGGGCCGCTCGCCAGGTCCGGTACCACCGTGGGGGTGACCGGGTCGGTTCCGAAGGCCATGAGCGTGCGGTGCATGGTCCGCTGGAGCAGCCACGACCACACGTAGTAGGTGCGGGCCGGATCGAGCGAGTCGACGTCGGCCGAGGCCACCATGGCCAGGCGGCCGCCGGGCCTGCCACCGGGATTCGCCACGCTCTTGACGGCGCCGTTCCAGCCGGACATCAGCCGATCTCCTTCACGTACAGGTACTGCGCGGACAGGGAGCACCCGCGGGACACCTTCGCGTCCGTGGAACCTATGCCGTAGTGGACCGTCCTGACGCCGTGTCGCGGGGCATGGTCGGCGAGCGTGTAGTACAGCAGCTCGTAGTACAGCGGGAGCTTGCCCACCGCCCCGTAGTCGAAGCCGGCGCGGTGGGCGAACCAGGTGTCGCCGTGGGAGAGGACCAGGGCGAAGCCCACGACGTCTCCGTGCAGCACGGCTCTGGAGACGAGTGCGCGGTCGCCGAGCCGTTCCGCGGCGGCCGTCAGGACTGCCTCGGAGCGCTTCGGGTCCCAGCTCGACATGCCGTACTTGGCGAACAGCTCGGTCTCCAGGAGGGCGAGCCGCGGGACGTCGGCGGGGTCGAGCGGGGCAAGGGTGATCCGCAGGTCCGAGGCCTCGATGTGGCGCCGCTCCGAGCGGACCCGGCGCGAGCGCCGTGCGGGGAGTGCCAGGGCGTAGTCCATGAATCCCTCGCCGGGCAGGGTGAGGGAGGCGAACTGTCCGGACTGGTGGGAGATGTAGCCGCGGTCGTGGAGCACGTCGCGCTGGACGCGGTCGGACGCGTCCACGTACGGGAGGCAGATCGATCGGCATCCGTCGCGGGAGGCGACGCGCTCGGCCTCCTCGAGGATCCGGTGCGCCGTGTCCGCGCCGGCGTCGGGGTGCAGCATCAGGCGAGTGCGGCCCAGGTGCCGGCCGCCGCACATCATCGACGGCATCAGGCGGTCCAGGTCGCCGAGTCCGGCGAGGACCTCCGCGGCGCCGTCCATGTGTTCCTCGGCGCAATGCCGTACCAGCAGGTCGGTACGGCCCAGGGCCCACGGGGACTCGCGCGTGGCCCGGACCATCGGCAGGGCCGCGAGCACGCGGTGGTCCGCCCGCGCGGTGAGATAGCCCATCCACGCCCCGGCGGAATCCTGCAGGACGCGCATCCAGTCGGGGGTGAGGAAGAAGTCCTCACCGCCGACCAGCGCGCTCCAGCCGGCATCGCGCGCGTCCTCGGGCGTCTGCCATTGGTTGATCACAACTCCACTGGTCACGCGGCAGATCCTCGGCGGGGACGGTCTCAGTCCACTCTCTATCGGGTCCCTGGTCCCTGATAGCCACTTGAGAGCAAGACGAGAGCACACGGCCGGAGTGTGTGGCCTGATTCTTCGTCACCCCACGAACAGGAGACCCGTTTCATGTCCCGTGTATCCACCGGCCCCAGTGAGCAGCCGACCACCGCGCACGCTCTGCTCAAGCGCCTGCGCGAGCACGGAGTCGAGAAGGTCTTCGGCGTCGTCGGCCGGGAAGCCGCCTCGATCCTGTTCGACGAGCAGGACGGCATCGAGTTCGTCCTGACCCGCCACGAGTTCACCGCGGGGGTCGCCGCCGACGTGCTGGCCCGCATCACCGGTCGCCCGCAGGCGTGCTGGGCCACGCTCGGCCCCGGCATGACCAACCTGGCGACGGGCATGGCGACCAGCGCCCTCGACCGCTCCCCCGTCATCGCGATGGCGGCGCAGTCCGAGTCGCACGACATCTTCCCGAACGACACGCACCAGTGCCTCGACCTGGTCAAGATCGCCGAGCCGATCTCGAAGTACGCCGTCGAGCTGGAGCGCCCGCACGAGATCACCGACCTCGTCGACTCGGCCGTCTCGGCCGCGATGACGGAGCCCGTCGGCCCCTCCTTCATCAGCCTCCCGGTGGACCTGCTGGGCTCCTCCGAGGGCATCGACCTCGACAAGGACCACGGTCCGGCGCTCACCCCCGAGAAGCCGATCACCGCGATCCAGCCCGGTTGGGAGAAGCGCGCGGACCAGGCCGTCGCCCTGGTGCGCGAGGCCGCCAACCCCGTGTTCGTCGTCGGTGCCGCCGCGATCCGCGCCGGAGCGGTCCCCGCGATCCGCGCGCTCGCGGAGCGCCTGAACATCCCCGTGATCACCACGTACATCGCCAAGGGCGTCCTGCCGCACAAGCACGAGCTGAACTACGGCGCCGTCACCGGCTACATGGACGGCATCCTGTCGTTCCCGGCCCTGGAGTCCCTCTTCGGCCCGGCCGACGTCATCCTCACCCTCGGCTACGACTACGCCGAGGACCTGCGCCCCTCGATGTGGGAGCGGGGCGGCGAGAAGCAGACCGTCCGCGTCTCCCCGACCGCCAACCCGGTGCCGCGGATCTACCGCCCGACGGTGGACGTCGTCACGGACGTGCTCGCCTTCGTCGAGCACCTGGACGCCGGCACCGCGGACGTCGAGGCGAAGGAGCGCCACGAGATCTCGGCCGTGCGCGAGCGGATCGCCGAGCTGCTGTCCGACCCCGAGTCGTACGACGACGGCATGCGCGTCCACCAGGTGATCGACTGCATGAACTCCGTCATGGGCGAGACCGCCGAGGACGGCGAGGGCACGATCGTCTCGGACATCGGTTTCTTCCGTCACTACGGTGTCCTCTTCGCCCGCGCCGACCAGCCGTACGGCTTCCTCACCTCGGCCGGCTGCTCCAGCTTCGGTTACGGCATCCCCGCCGCCATCGGCGCTCAGATGGCCCGCCCCGGCCAGCCGACGTTCCTGATCGCCGGCGACGGCGGCTTCCACTCCAACAGCGCCGACCTGGAGACCATCGCCCGCCTCAACCTGCCGATCGTGACCGTCGTCGTCAACAACGACACCAACGGCCTCATCGAGCTCTACCAGAACATCGGCCACCACCGCAGCCACGCCCCGGCGATCAAGTTCACCGGAGTGGACTTCGTGCAGCTCGCCCAGGCCAACGGCGTCGAGGGAACCCGGGCGACGACGCGCGAGGAGCTGCTCGCCGCGCTGCGCAAGGGCGTCGAGCTGGGCCGCCCGTACCTGATCGAGGTGCCGGTGAACTACGAGTTCACCGCCGGCGGTTTCGGAGCGCTGAAGATCTGACATGGCCCAGACCGACCTTCCCGCCGCCTTCGGCTTCCTGGCCTCCGCCCACACCGGCGGAGGCACCATCCCCGCGGCGGTGTTCGCCACGCGGGGCCGCCGCACCCCGCTGTCCGAGCGGTTGCCCACGCAGACCGTGGACGCCGTTCTGGTCCATCCCGATGACGGTTCGGGCGGTGCGCACGCCTGTGACGGAGACGTCCTGGTGTTGTTCGCCGGGGAGATCTACAACCGTGACGAGATCGACGACGCCCTCGGCTCAGCCGCGAACGGCGCGAACGCCTCGGACGCCGAAGTGGTCTCCGGCCTCTTCGAGAAGTACGGTCACCACGCGTTCCGGCTGATCAACGGCCGGTACGCCGCGCTGCTCGTGGCGGGCACACGCGTACTCGCCGCCACGGACCACGCGGGGTCGGTGCCGCTGTACGTACGCCCCGAACCGGGGCACGTGCTGGCGGCCACCGAGGTGAAGGTGCTGGCGGAGGCCGGCGGGGCGATCCGCGGCGCCCCGGTGCCGGGGACGCGCCGCATCCGGAGGCTTCCTGGAGTCCACCAGGTTCCCGCCGGTGCGGTGCTCGACATCCGCGTGGGCACCGGAGAGGTGACGGTGCACCGCACCTGGACACCTCCGGTGCACCGCCGCCTGGTGACGGAGAGCGAGGCCCTCAACAACGTTCGCGCAGCGCTGGAGAAGGCCGTGATCCGGCGCCTTCCCGCCGGCCGCAGGCCGCTCGTGGTCCTGTCCGGCGGAATCGACTCCTCCGCGGTGGCCGCACTGTCCGCCGGTGCGGCCACCGCGGGGATCGACACCCTGTCCATGGGCACGGACGTCTCGAACGAGTTCCCTCAGGCCCGGGTCGTCGCGGAGCATCTGGACTCGCGGCACCGCGAGCTCACCGTCGGTTCCGAGGATCTGCTGGCCCTGCTCCCGCACACCGTGCACGCGGCGGAGTCACTCGACCCCGAGGTCATCGAGTACCTGCTGCCGCTGACCGCGCTGTACCGCCGCATCGACGGGCCGCCGCGGAGGATCCTCACCGGGTACGGGGCCGACATCCCCCTGGGCGGCATGCACCGGGAGGACCGGCTGCCGAACCTGGACACCGCGGTGGCCTACGACATGGACACCTTCGACGGGCTGAACGAGATGAGCCCCGTCCTGTCGGCGGTGGCCGGCCACTGGTCCACCCATCCGTACTGGGACCGCGAGGTGCTGGAGCTGCTGACGGTGCTGGAGGCAGGTCTGAAACGCCGGTACGGGCGGGACAAGTGGGTACTGCGCGCCGCGATGTCCGACGTACTGCCCGCCGAGACCGTCAACCGCCCCAAACTCGGTGTGCACGAGGGGTCCGGGACGACGGCGTCCTTCTCCCTGCTGGTCCGCCGGGCCGGAGTGGCGGAGGACGACATCGCGGCCGTCAAGGCGCGGGTCGTCCAGCAGCTGTTCGACCTGACGGTGATCGGCGGCGTACACCCGGACGACATCGCCGTCGAGGAGATCATCGGGAAGATCCTGGCCGAGGGCAGACGGTGACCACATACGAGCTCTTCCAGGGCAGACGGCTCGCCGTCGTCGAGTCGATGCTGCACGACGCGTTCTACTCCGGCATCCACCGCGCGCGGGACTTCGGCTGCGAGGTGTGGCTGCTGGTGCAGGGCGAGGAGTGGTACACCGGCGGCGGGCGACCGTTGAGCGAGCATCCGCTGGGCCGCGTGGACCGCGTGCTGCACGTCGACACGCACGACTGGCGGGCCGTGGTCGACGCCCTCACCGACGATGACGGCAAACCCCTGGTGGACGGGGTCCTGTCGTTCTCCGACTACCACACGGAGGTGACCGCCCGGGCGGCCGAGGCCCTGGGCCTGCCCTCGCAGGGGTTGGCCGCGGTGCGCGCGGCCAACCACAAGCACCTGCTGCGGGCCGCCTTGGACGGGGACCCGGCCAATGTGCGGTGGCGGCTGGTGACCTGTGCCGAAGAACTGGACGAGGCGATCGCCCACGTCGGGCTGCCCCTGATCGCCAAGCCCCCGTCCGAGGCCATCTCCTACGGGGTCCGCAAGTGCGCGACCCGCGCGGAGGCGGTCGACGCGTGGCGAGAGCTGTCGGTCATCCGGCAGTCCCTGCGGGGGCAGCCGCGTCCCGGGTACGTGCTCGTCGAGGAGTACGTTCGGGGCACCGAGGTCAGCGTCGAGTCGATGACCGTGGACGGAGTCACCCACTTCTTCGGCGCCACCTCCAAGTACCTCCACAAACACACCATGTTGGAGGAGGCGCACTCCTTCCCGCTCGCACTCGAAGCCGAGGTCTGGGACGGGATCCGGTCCTGCGTGGACCGGACCCTGCGGGCGATCTCGTACCGGCAGGGCCCGGCCCACACCGAGGTGATGCTCACCGATGACGGTCCGCGGGTCATCGAGGTGAACCCGCGGCTGCCGGCCCACATGATCTCCATGATGGTCACCGACGTCTGCGGGACCAACCCCCATCTCGACGCGAAGCTGCTCGCTCTCGGTCTGGAGCACACACCGGACGGAGAGCCCGGTCAGGGGGTGGCGGGAGGCGCCGCCGTGGTGGTGCTGTTCCCGGACGAGAGCGGCGAGTTCACCCACATCGACGGCCTGGACGAGGCGGAACGGCTCGACGTGGTGGTTCGCCTGCACCACGAACCGGGCGACCTGGTCGCCGAGAGGCTGGACAACTCGGCCTCCGTCGGCTTCGTCTACGCCCACGGCGGCACCGCCGAGGAAGCGCTGGACAAGGCGCGGCGCGCGGCGGCACGCATCCACATCCACACCCGAAGGACGGCACCGTGAGCGGTCAGATCAACTCGAGCGTCTCGCCGCGGTACGCGCAGATCCCCACGTTCATGCGGCTTCCGCACGATCCGGCGCCCCGGGGGGCCGACGTCGTGGTCATCGGGGCCCCTTACGACGGCGGCACCAGCTACCGTCCGGGCGCGCGGTTCGGCCCCCAGCAGATCCGCACCGAATCCGGACTCATCCACGGCGTCGGCATCGACCGCGGCCCCGGCGTCTTCGACCTGATCAAGGTGGTCGACGGCGGCGACATCGACCTGACGCCGTTCAACCAGCACATCGCCATCCGGACGGCGCAGGAGCACCTGGCGGCGCTGCTCGCGGACAACGGCGCCTTCCTGATGCTCGGCGGCGACCACTCGCTCACGCTGTCCGCGCTGCGCGCCGTGCACGGCCGGCACGGCCCTGTGGCCGTGCTCCACCTCGACGCCCACTCGGACACCAACCCCGCCATGATCGGCGGGGAGTTCCACCACGGGACGCCGTTCCGGCACGGCATCGAGGAAGGGCTCATCCAGGCGGACGCCATGATCCAGCTCGGCATCCGCGGGCACAACCCGAAGCCCGACAGCCTCGACTACGCACGCGGTCACGGGGTGCGCGTCGTCACCGCGGACGAGTTCGGCGACCTGGGTGTGAAGGCGACGGCGGACCTGATCAAGGAACGGCTCGGAGACCGCCCGGTGTACGTCTCGGTGGACATCGACGTCTTCGACCCCGCGTTCGCCCCCGGCACGGGCACGCCGGCCCCCGGCGGCCCCACCAGTCGGGAGGTGCTCGCCCTGCTGCGCACGGTCGGCGAGCTGAATCCGGTCGGGTTCGACGTGATGGAGGTGTCGCCCGTGTACGACCACGCCGGGATCACCTGCCTCCTGGCCACCGAGGTCGGTGCGGAGCTGCTCTTCCAGTACGCCCGCGCGCATCAGACGAAGAAGAGGGAAGAGGAGAGGTAGGAATGGCCATTCTGGACGCCACCGAGCACCGGGAGCAGCTGCTGTCGCTCGTGTCGCAGCTCCCCACCGTGCCCCGTCAGGACCTGTACGGCTTCCTCGACGCGGCGCACAAGCTCGCGCAGCAACTGCCGTACGAGATCAGCGACACGCTCGACGCCTTCAACCAGGTCGGCAACGAGGACGGCTACCTGCTGATCCGCGGGCTTCCGGTCGAGCCGGACGACGAGCTGCCCACGACACCGACGAGCACGCCGGCGCCGGTCGATCGGGGTCGCCTCAACATGGAGGCGTTCCTCGCGATCATCGGCCGCCGCCTGGGTCTGCACACCGGTTACGCGGAACTGCGTTCGGGAACGGTCTACCACGACGTGTACCCGTCGCCGGGCGCGCACCACCTGTCGTCGGAGACCAGCGAGACCCTCTTGGAGTTCCACACCGAGATGGCCTACCACACGCTGCAGCCCAACTACGTGCTTCTGGCGTGCTCCAGGGCCGACCACGAGCGCAAGGCCCAGACGCTCGTGGGCTCGATACGCAAGGCCATCCGGCTCCTGGACGGGGAGACGATCGACCGGCTGTACGAAGAGAAGCAGCCGTGCGAGGTCGACGTGGCGTTCCGCGGCGGGGTCCCGGACCCCGGGGCCATCGCCAGGGTGAAGCCGCTGTACGGCCCTCAGGACGACCCGCTCCTGGGCTACGACCGGGAGTTGCTCAAGCCCCACGAGGGACCGGACGCCGACGCCGTGGCGAAGCTGTCCCAGGCGCTCGACGATGTCACCGAGGGAGTCTTCCTCACCCCGGGAGACCTCCTGATCATCGACAACTTCCGTACCACGCACGCGCGTACGCCCTTCTCGCCCCGCTGGGACGGCAAGGACCGGTGGCTGCACCGGGTGTACATCCGCACCAACTCCCACGGCCAGCTCCCCACCGGTGGCGAGCGCGCCGGCGACGTCATCACCTTCACCCCGCGCCGGTAGGTCCACGGCGAGGCTGTCGCGTCCGGAGCAGGCGGGACCTGCGCCGGACGCGACAGCCGATGACACCGACGTCCTTCAGGAGCCGCTCGCCCCGGACGGCACACCGCCGGCCGCCGCCGGCGACGTCCGGTGCAGGCTCAGCATGCCGAGGGACAGCACCACCGTCATGGCTGTGAGCAACCACCACAGACCAGCCGGCGCGTGCGTGAGGAGGAAGGCCACCAGCAACGGCACGACGGCCAGTGACAGACCGACGAGCACCTGGTTGAAGGCCTGGTAGACCCCGAGTTCCCGTTCCGGAGCGAGTTTCACGAGCAGCACCGAGAGTGCCTGGGTGGCCAGGATCTCCCCCAGTGTGTAGATCGTCACGCCAAGCACGAGCAGGGGAAGCAGCGCCGCGAAGGAAAGGACTCCGGCCAGTCCCAGCACGATCAGGAGGGCGCTGTGCAGCGCGCCTCCCAAGGCGATGACCCGCAGCGGCGCGCGGCCCTCGACGCGCCCGGTGACGGGGAGCTGAAACAGCACCATCAGCACGGTGTTCACGGCGAAGACCAGCCCCACCGTCCAGGTGGGCGTGCGCAACTCGTCGATCAGGTAGACCGGAAGCCCCACCTCGGTGGCGACGATGACGGTGATGAGGACGAAGTTCGCCACCGCCACCCGCAGGAAGGCCGCGTCGCGCCAGGGGCGCCCCGCCCCGGCGGTCTTCCGAGAGCTCGACGGGCGCACGGCGGCCAGCGGCAGGTACAGGAGCGCCGCCAGGGCGAAACTCGCGGCGTTGAGCAGCCCCATCGCGACGAATCCCGAATCGTCGCCGGCTCCCACGAACACGAGGCCCGCCAGCAGACCCCCCAAGCCCATGCCCAGGTTGAAGGAGACCCGGGTCAGGGCCAGCCAGCGGCCGACCTCCTCCCCCGGGGCGAGCCCCGCGGCCAGCACCGGCATGGAGATCTGCTCGGCGCGCTGGGCCACCGCCGCGACGACCGCGAGCGCGACGAAGGCCACGATGTGGTGGACGAAGAGATACCCCACGAAGACGCTCGCCCGCACGAGCGCTGCCACGATCAGCACGGTCCTGGGTCCCCAGCGGTCCACCAGCCGCCCCACCATGAAGACGGCGGGCAGGGCGATCAGGGTGGCGACCGTGAGACCGGCGCCCACGGTGGTGAGCGAGAGGTCCGTGACCGCGATGAAGAACAACAGCTGATAGGGGTAGAAGAACCCGGTGCCTATCGCGTTGACCAAGGCGGCCGTGCCGAACCAGCCGACCCCTTCGCCCCGGGGCATCGTCCGGGCGCGCTTCGTCGCTCCCGCGCCCGGCGGGGTCACACCTGCGCTGTCGTCGGTCCTGCGCCCGGCGCTCACAGCAGGTCCCCTCCGGACAGCGCCGCCGAGGGCGCGGACAGCGCTGTGTGCAAAGACGGCTGACTTCCCGTCAAGTTGGGTGTTAGCCTGCTGTCCTGACAGAGAATGGCCTGGGCCAGCGTACGAAGCTCAGGGCCCGGGTCGATGCCGAGCTCCTCGGCAAGGGTCTGTCGCACGCCGTGGAAGACCTCCAAGGCGTCCGCCTGACGGCCCGACCGGTAGAGGGCGAGCATGAGATCGGCGTGGAGACCTTCCCTCAAGGGATAGTTGTCCACCAGTTCGAACAGCTCGGGGATGACCTCCTCGTGGCGCCCGAGCTGGAGTTCGAGGGAAGCCCGATACTTGAGCGCGACGACGTGCTCCTCCTCGAGACGAGTGGACCAGCTGCGTAAGCCCTGATGGGTGAGGTCCACGAGGGCGGGGCCACGCCACAGAGCCTGCGCTGATCGCACGAGCCGCACCGCCTCGTCGAGCTGGCCCCGGCGCTGCAGGGCGCGGGCCTCCGTGAGCTTCGCGCGGTAGCTCGTCACGTCGACCGAGCACAACTCGCCGTTCAGCCGGTAGCCGGTGGCACACGACTGGACCGCCTCCGCCGGCGCTCCGGCCTCGATGAGGGTCGTCCGGAGCATCCAGATACCGGTCTGCACCTGCCCCATGACGGTCCGCGGCGGTTTGTCGTACCACACCGCCTTGACCAGGTGATCGGCGGCCACGACCCGCCCCGACTGAAGCGCCAGCGCGGCCAGGATCCCCCTCTGCCGATGGCCCGGCACGGTCACGAGATCCGAACCGACTCTGACCTCGAGCGGCCCTAACACGCCTATACGAACCGGTCGATATCTGCCATCAGTGTCATCAGTGTCATCGGTGAACATCCTGGGACCCTTCACGTGGTGACGCGCGTCGACTGCCGGTCGAACTGTGCGTGAGAAGTAGACGGAAGGTGCAGGGGGTGTGTCAATGGACGCCTCTACCAGCGGATTGATTGGCTGATTTCGTCCAGAGGTGATCAGACCCGATCCGGGGACACCGAATGTCGGACAGCGGTTGCACAAGAGCGGACGCACGGGACGGAAAAAGTCCTGCGCCGGTCGACGCCGCGGAGCCGACGTGCCCTCCTCCTCGCGCGCACCGGGCGGGGCCGCAGTCGCGATCGGGGGGCGCACCCGACGTTGCCGACGTGCTCGCGCAACGTCCCGCACCGCGCCGGCCGCGGAGGATCCGGCGAACCTCTCGCCCGCCTTCCACAGGTGACACCGATGACACGGCGCAGCCAAGTGCGGGTTGCAAAGCGGGAGTTCGCTCCCGAGAACGGTCAACGAACACGGTGAAGCACCCGCTCCGGTTGGGCGCCGACCGAGACGGACCGGCGGGGCGACGTCCTCGCGGTGGGGTCCGACCGGCCTCGCGCACCCGCCGACGGGCCGGCGACGGTCTGGGTGGCGGCCTCCGCACCCACGCGCCCACGCCGCCACGATTTCCGCCCCTCCAGGGCACGCGGCGTGAAGCCCAGCGTCTTTTCGGCCAATCGGCCCGTCGCGACGCGCGGACAGGTGGAGGGGACGGCGTCGGGACGCACACCGGCCGTCGGTCGAGACCCCCGCGGGGCGGCTCTTGCCCAACTCTCGGTCGGCTCTCCCTTCACCGGCGCACCGGCGCCGCCCGGCGCTCGCTCCACAGCGCTGACCTGCATGGATGCCCAGAGCGCCGCCGCGCCCGGCTCGCGGGGGCCGTTGCGGGGCACGCGTAAAGCACATAGCTTCTGCACGTCCTGGCGCCTCCCCCTCCGCGGCGCATGATGCCCAGACGATTTCACGGCGGTGCCATGCAGCTCAGCAAGTTCCGCAGCGGCGTGACCCGGACGACCGGACCTCCCACGCCGTTCCCAGGTCTTCGCCAGTTGCTGGTCGCGCAGTCGCTCAGCCAGGGCGGATTCGTGGTCCTGAACCTCGCGATGCCCCTGCTCGCGGCGACCGTCCTCCGCGCAACGCCCTTTCAGGTGAGCCTGGTTGCCGCTTCGCAGACGGTCGCCTTCCTGTTGATCGGACTGCCTGTCGGCGTCTGGGTCGACCGGATGCGCAAACGTCCGATCATGATCGTGGCCGACCTCACCCGCGCCGTGGCACTCGCGGTGATTCCCGTCCTGTGGGCGCTGGACGCGCTCACCGTCGCCCATCTTTGCGGTGTCGCGTTCGTGGTCGGCCTCGCCACCGTCTTCTTCGACGTGGCCGACCAGAGCTACCTTCCCCATCTCGTCGGCGCCGAAGGGCTGGTGACGGCCAACGCGCGCCTCGTCGCCGTGGACCAGACGGCCGCGGTGGCGGGACCCGGCATCGCCGGTCTGATCGTGCAGGCCGTCACGGCGCCGCTGGCGGTGATGGTGTCGGCGATCGCCTACGTGGGTTCGGCGTTCTGCGTGGCCCGCATCAAGGACCGGGACCCCGAGCCGGTCGACCGCGCCCCGCGCGACCGCCTCGGCCGCTCGATCCTGGAGGGCATCCGGTACTTGTGGGGCCACCCGGTGCTCCGCTGGCTGGTGGCCTGCTCCACTACCGTCACCTTCTGCTGGAGCATGGGCTACGGCATGCTCCTGGTGCTGCTCGCCCAGGATCTCGGGGTGTCCGCCGTCACCATCGGGCTGGTGCTCACCGCGGGAGGTGCGGGCGGCCTGTGCGCGACCGCGGTCGTCGGACGCGTCGTCGAACGCTTCGGTGACGGACGGGCCGTCGTCGTGAGCGTGACCCTGGCCGCTCCGTGCACCCTGCTGGCGGGCCTGGCGGGATCCGGAGCACGGCTCGCCTTCGTGGTCTGTGCGCAGTTCGCCTTCGCGGCGGGACTGGTCATCTACAACGTCGCGCAGGTGAGCTACCGCCAACGCACCGTGCCCGCGCACCTGTTGGGCCGGGTGAATGCGACGGTCCGCTTCTTCGCCTGGGGCGCGCGGCCGCTGGGCATGCTCCTGGGCGGCGTCTTCGCCGAGTTCCACGGCGCCCGGTCCGCGGTCTGGGTGGGGGCTGCCGGGACGGCCCTCGCCTCACTCTGGCTCCTCTGTTCCCCACTGCGCGGCATGCGTGTGCTCGCGCAGCCCTCGTCCGAGTCGTCCGTCACCAAGGAAGCGCTGTGAACGACACCTCCACCGAGCCCTCCGCACCTCCGAAGCTGGTGTGGATCACCACCCCTGACAACTACGACCCGAGCGTGCAGGAGCGTCTGCAACGCGAGGGGTCCGAACGCGTCGACATGCTGCGTGCAGCGGGCTTCGACGTGCGCATCGCCCACTCCTGCGACATCGTCCCCGCCTGGAACGGCAGGCCCCGCCTCCTGTGGCGAAAGGAGGACCTGCTCGCCGAGTACGCGGGATTCCTCGTCACCTCCTGGTCCTGGGACCCGGCCGTCACCCGGCACCTGGAGGCCATCACGCGGACCATCCGGGCCTCCGACTGCGTCCTCCTCACGGACGGAACCCTGGATCCCGAAGTCCTCGGCCTCGACAAACTCGCCATGTACCACCACGCGGCCGTTCTGGGGGCCCCCGTGCTGCCGACCGTGTCGGTTCCCTTCGGGCGCTACGCCCGACGCGCTCTGGACGCCGTGGGCACGGAGCTGCCGGCCGGACCGTACGTCGTGAAACCGCGCTCCATGGCCATGGGCTTCGGAGTACTCAAGGCCGACACGGCCCAGCACCTCTCCTCGGCGATCGACCTGCTGACGCCCGGCGGACTGGGTTGCCTGATCCAGCCTCATGTGCCCAACGACGGCGACGTCCGGGTCTACGTACACGAACGCAAGGTCATCGCCGCACTGCTGCGCGAGCCGACCGGAGAGGCGTACCTGGCCAACGTGAGCCAGGGAGGCAGCGGTTCCGGATACGAGCCGCCGGCCGAAGTGGTCGAGCTCAGTGAGCGGCTGGCCCGGAGTCTGGAGTCGGACTACCTGTGCGTGGACTGGCTGGTGACCGACGGCGGCCATGTCTTCAACGAGTGGATGACCGTCTCGGCGGCCTACGAGGACCTGCCCGACCTGGATCGTCAGCGTGTCGCGGACGCCCTCGTCCAGTACATCCGCCGCCGCCTGGACGAGGGGGCGCCTCGCCCCCTCTGATCGCCCTCGATCAGCACCCGTCGGGACGGACCACGTCCGGGAACGCGGCCCTCAGGCACCTGTGCGCCTGAGGGCTGCGAGGCCTTCCGTCAGCCGCGCGGTGAGCGGGTGCCGGGGCGCCGTGATGAGCCGCTGCGCCGGTCCCTCCTCGACGAGCTCGCCGGCCTCCAGTACGGCGATGCGGGAGGCCGGCGCGGCGGTGCTCATGTCGTGGGTGACGAGCACCAGGGACAGGTCGCGTCGGTCGCCGACGAGTCCCGCGAGGGTGTCGAGGAGGCCCCGGCGGGTGACCGTGTCGAGGCCGGAGGTGATCTCGTCGCAGATCAGGACCCGGGGGCGGGCCAGCAGGGCGCGGGCGAGCGCGGCGCGCTGGAGTTCGCCGCCGGAGAGTGCGCCGGGGCGGCGGCGGGCGACCGCTTCGCTCAGTCCGAGGGCGCCGAGGGTGGTGAGCGCTTCGGTCAGGGCGGCCGTTTCGGCCGCCCCGCGGAGCCGGACCGCCGTGCGGGCCACCTGGTGGAGGACCGGGCGTTGCTCGTCGAATGCCGCTCGGGCGTCCTGGAAGACGTACTGGACGGCGGCGAGTTGCCGGGGTGTGCGGTCGCGCAGGCTGCGCGGGAGCGGGAGGCCGTCGAGGAGGATGTCCGCGTCGTGGTGCCGGTGCAGACCGGCGAGGCAGCGGGCGAGGGTGGTCTTGCCGCTGCCCGAGCGGCCGACGACGGCCAGGCATTCTCCGGCGCGGAGGGCGAGGCCGGGCAGGCGGAGCACGGCCGTCCTTCCGTGGCGGGCGGTGAGGGGGCCGGTCTTCAGGACCGTTCCACCCGTGGGCGCCGGTCCGATGGGGGTGGTGCCCGACGCGGATGCCAGGAGCTCGGCGGTCCAGGGGTGCCGCGGTGCGAGCCAGAGGCGTTCGGGCGCCCCGGACTCCACCGCCCGGCCGTCGCGCAGGACGAGGACCTCGTCGGCGAGTGCCCGGACGACGTCCAGGTCGTGGCTGAGGAGGACGACGGCGATGCCATCACGGGCCACGGCGGCGAGTCGTTCGACGATGCCCCGTTTCGTCAACGGATCCTGGCCCGTGGTCGGTTCGTCGGCGACGAGCACCTTGGTGCCGAGCAGCAGCGCCTGTGCGAGGACGACCCGTTGTTGCTGGCCGCCCGACAGTTGGTGGGGATAGCGCCGAAGGATCGTCTCGGCGTCGGGAATGCGGGCCTGTGTCAGGGCCCGGAGGACGCGCTCGCGGACGGCGGTGCGGCGGTCTCTCCGTGGCAGGTGCCGCACCTGTGTGCGGGCGATGTCCCGGAGCAGGGCGCCGATCCGGCGGGCGGGGTTGAGGACGGCCGCCGGGTGCTGCGGGATGTAGCCGACCGGGCCGTCGGGAACGCGCACGTCGCCGGACACGCGGGCACCGGCGGGGTACTCGCCGAGGAGGGCGAGGCCCGTGGTCGTCTTGCCGCTCCCGGACGCGCCCACCAGCGCCGTGATCGTTCCTGGGAGCACCCGGAGGTCGACCCCGTCGACGATCGCCCGGCCGTCGATCTCCACGCGCAGATCGCTGATCTCGGCCACCGCGCTCACGGGGCTCACGGGGCTGACGGGGCTTACGGGGCTCACGCCGGCGTCGGCGGTATCCATGTCGGTTTCCTCTTCTCCAGTACGGCGTCCACGAGGAGGTTGGCGCCCGTGGTCAGGGCGACGATGAGCAGCGCGGGGACGAACACGGCCCAGGGCTGGACGAGCAGTCCGGTGCGGTTGCGGTCGACCATCACCGCCCAGTCGGCGGCGTCCGGCTCGACGCCGATGCCGAGGAACGCCGCGGTGGCGACGAGGTAGAGGACACCGGTCAGGCGTACGCCCGCGTCGGCGGCGAGGGTACGGGTGAGGGATCGGCCCACGTAGCCGACGGCCGTGCGCCACCAGGTCTCCCCCTGCATCCGCAGTGCTTCGACCGCGGGTCGGGACGCGGCTTCGGCTGCCGCGGCCCGGACGATGCGGGCGGCGTCAGGGATGTTGACGAGGGCCACGAGGAGCGCGAGGGCGGCGGCACCGGGGGTGAAGGCGGCGGCGACGAGAAGGATCAGCAGGAGGGACGGGACGGCCAGGAGGACGTCCAGCGGTCGCATCAGCAGTTCTTCGAGCCACGTGCGGTGGGTGAGGGCGCTGACGACGCCGAGGGGGAAGGCGATCAGGTAGGCGAGGGCGGTCGCGGCCAGCGCCACGAGCACCACCGAGCGTCCGCCCAGCAGGACTTGGTGCCAGACGTCACGGCCGACGAAGTCGGTCCCGAGCGGGTGTCCGCCGCCGGGGGCGAACGAGGCGGCACGGGGCCCGGGGGCGCCGGCGAGCAGCGGGCCGAGGAGAGCCAGGGCGAGAGGGGCGCCCGCCAGGACGGCGCCGAGGGCAAAGCGGGACCTCACCCGGCCGCGTCCGATCGGAAGGCGCTTCGCGGCGCGGGATCTCACGCGGCCACCTCCGCCCGTGGGGCGAAGCGGTGGGCTATCAGGTCGGCGCCGAGGTTGAGTACGACGGTGGTGACGCCGAACACGACGGCGAGGCCCTGGACGACGGGTACGTCGCGTTCGGCGACGGCGCTCATCAGGACGGTGCCGAGGCCGGGAATCACGTACAGCGCCTCGACGACGATGACGCCGCACAGGAGCCAGTCGACGGTGCGGGCCAGTTGCTGGGCGGCGGGGGCGAGGGCGTTGGGGAGGGCGTGGCCGTAGCGGATCCGGGCGCCCGGGACGCCGTAGCGGCGGGCGTGTGTCGTGTACGGCGAGGCCAGGGCGTCGATCATGCCGGCGCGTACCAGGCGGGACAGGGAGCAGACCGGGCGGGAGAGGAGGACGAGTACGGGGATGACCAGGGCGGTGGGGTGGGCGAGGAGGTCGGTGCCGTAGCCGACTGCGGTCGGCGGGACCCAGCCCAGGCGCAGGGCGAGGACGGTGACGAGGAGCATGCCGAGGGCGAACTCGGGCACGGCGTACGTGCCGAGCGTGGCCGAGCTGATCAGCCGGTCGGCGAGCCGGCCTTCGTGGCGGGCGGCGAGGACGCCGAGGCCCACGCCGAGCGGGACGAGGAGCGCGAGGGTGAGGGCGGCGAGGAGCAGGGTGGGGCCGAAGCCGTCGGTGATGTAGGTGCCGACGGGCCGGCCGGAGGTCAGGGAGGTGCCGAGGTCGCCGTGGACAAGACCGGCCGCCCAGTCCGTGAGTCGCTCGTGTGCGGGCCGGTCGAGGTCCATCGCCTCGCGGAGGGCGGCGATGCGTTCGGGGTCGGGCTGGTCGCCGGCGAGGGCGATGGCGGCGTCGCCCGGCAGGGCCTCGGTGAGGGCGAAGACGAGCAAGACGACGGCTGCCGTCTGCGCCGCGCCGAGCAGCAGCCGCCGGGCGATCCAGGGGCGTGGTGCGGTCACGCGAGCCACACCTTGTCGAAGCGTGCCCAGTCGAGGGAGTTGGCCGGCGCCTCGGTCTCGACGCCGCGGACGTTGCGGGCGGTGCCGAGGATCCAGTCGGCGAAGCCCCAGACGAGAAAACCTCCTTCGGCGTGCAGACGGCGCTGCATGCGCTGGTAGACGGCGGTGCGAGAGGTCTTGTCCCTGGTGGACTGGGCCTGGCGGTGGAGGTCGTCGAAGTCCTTGTGGTGCCACTTGGTGGCGTTGGTGGTGGATCCGGTGAGGAGGCGCTGGGAGATGTGGGCCTCGATCGGCATGGCGCCGGAGCGGTAGGAGCAGAGGGTGCCGGAATCGAGGATGTCCTTCCAGTAGCTGTCCTTGCTGCCCGTCCTGACGGTGACGGTGACTCCGGCCTTCGCCGCCTGGTCGCGGAAGATGGTGGCGGCCTCGGTGAACCCGGCGGCGACGGGCGAGGTGTCGAGGGTGACCTTGAGGCCTTCGGCGCCGGCCTCCTTGAGCAGGGCCTTGGCCCGGTCGAGGTCCTGTGCCCGCTGGGGCAGGCCCGCGGCGTAGTACTCGTAGCCCTTGCCGAACAGGTCGTTGCCGATCTCGCCGGCGCCGGACAGGGCGCCGGCGACCAGTTCCTCGCGGTCGGCGATCAGGAAGAACGCCTCGCGTACCCGCTTGTCGTCGAACGGCGGGCGGTCGGTCTTCATCGCGAACGACTGCATGGTGCTGTTGCGGAGCCGGATGATCTCGACCCGGCCTCCGCCCTCGTGGGCGCGACCGGTGGTGGGGTGGAGCTCGTGGGCGTAGTCGATCTGGCCACCGAGGAGGGCGTTGACGCGGGCGGACTCCTCGTTGGCGACGAGGAACTCCACCTCGTCCAGGTAGGGGGCGCCGTCCCAGTAGTCGTCGTTGCGCCGGAAGAGCGCGGACTTGCCGGGCGCGAAGGAGACGAAGCGGAAGGGACCGCTGCCGACGGGGTTCCGGTCGAAGTCACGCTCCCCCTCGGGCACGATGTACGCGCCGAACGCGGCGAGCACGTTGGGGAATTCGGCGGTCGGGCGCTTGAGCACGAACTCGACGGTCCGGTCGTCCACCGCGCGGCTGGCCTCCCGGTCGATGGGTTCCAGGGAGGCCTTGGCGCGGAAGGCCTTCTTCGGGTCGGTGATGCGCCGGTAGCTGTACAGGACGTCGGCGGCGGTGACCGGCTTCCCATGGTGGAAGTCGGCCTCGCGCAGCGTGACCTTCCAGCGGTCGAGGGCGGCGTTGGGCTCCCACCGTGCGGCGAGGCGCGGCCGCGCGGACAGGTCGGGCCCGTAGTCGGCGAGCTTGTCGAAGAGCGCCTTGGCTCGGGCCCCGTCCACGAAGAGGTTGGCGAGGTGCGGGTCGAGCGTCTCGCTCGCTCCGCCGCCGGCGAAGGCGGTGCGGAGGCGTCCGCCGCGCCGCGGCTTGCCTTCGGCGTCGGCGGTGCCTGCGGCTCGGTCGGTGTCGCCGGCCGGTCCGGAACCGCTGCACCCCGTCAGGGCGAGAGCGCCGAGACCGGCGGCGCCTCCTGCGGCGGCGAGGAAGCCCCGGCGGCGCAGACCGGGGAAGCGAGGGTCGTGGGCGGAGGTGTCGTCGACCGGGGTGGCGCGCACGGCGATGTCGTTCATGGCGATGGTTCCTTGCGATGGATAGAGGGATGGCTGGGTGGCTCGGTGGTCGGCTGGGTGGCTCGGTGGCCGGCCGGGTGGCTGCCTGTCTGGCTGGCTGGCCTGCTGCACACGAGACAGAGGAGCCGTACGGGAACTCAGGGATGGAAGGGCACGGCGAGGCGGGCGACGAGGTGCATCCGGTCGCCGTCCGTTGCCCCGGAGGGCTGGTCGCCCTCCCGCCACGGCGGGTCCGTGCGCGGCCCCGGCCCGTCGTGCAGGGCGAGTACCTCGAAACCGTGGGACGTGAGGACGTGGCGCAGTTCCTGGGGGAAGAGCAGGCGCCACGCGGAGCGCTGCTCGACCGGCGGCGAGCCGTCGTCGGCGGTCCACACGCGGCGGCGGCGCAGTAGCTGGGCCGTCCTGTCCACGGACAGGGTGGTGGTGGAGCGGTAGGCGGTGCCCTGCCAGGTGAAGTCGTCGGCGGTGGGGGCGGAGAGGAGGTCCGTGCGCCCCAGGAAGAAGGCGCCGTTGCGCATCTCGGCGACGAGCAGGCCGCCCGGCGCGAGGGACCGGCGGCAGGAGGTCAGCAGGCCGTCGAGCTGCTCGTTCGTGTGGCAGTAGAGCAGGGCGCTGTCCAGGCACACCACCGCGTCGAAGGCGCGCTGCCCCAGGTCGAAGCCGTGGAGGTCGGCCCGGACGTACAGGGGGCCGGGGTGCCGGGCGCGGGCGTAGGTCAGCATCGCGTCGGACAGGTCGGCGCCGATGACCGTACGACCGGAGCGGTGGAGGTGTGCGGCGTCGCGGCCGGTGCCGCAGCCGATGTCCAGGACACGGGAGCCGGGTGGGCCGTAGCGGCGGAGGCAGTCCTCGGCCCAGCGTGCGGCGAGGCGGTCGGGGTCGGGGAAACGCGCTTCGTACAGCGCCGGGTTGTCGGTGAGGAGGTTCGCGTCGATGCCGGGCACGGGTGGTGTGGTGCTCATGCGGTCACCGGTACGGCGGCGGGGCGCGCGGGCAGGACGCCGCGGCGGTGCAGGAGGGCCAGGCCGGCGGCGGAGGCGAGACCGAAGGTGAGGCAGCACGCCCACGGCAGCCAGGGCGTGTCCGTGCGGTGGCCGGTGTCCATGGCCCAGCCGACGAGGGCGTTGCCTACAGCGGCGGCGACGCCGGAGACGGCGTAGAACAGGCCGAAGTAGGTGCCGGTGAGTTCTGTGCGGCCGAAGGCGGGGATCAGTTCCATCACGAAGGGCTGGGCCAGCATCGTTCCCAGGTGGAGCAGCAGGACGCCGGCGAGGACGGGTAGCAGGCGCGCCGCGTCCGCGAGGCCGTCGGGGGTGCCTCCGTAGCCCGACACGGCCATCGGCGGGACGAAGGACAGTCCCATCAGCGCGAGTCCGGCGGCTATCCAGCGCGCTCCGGGTCCGCGCTTCTTGAGCGTGGTGGTGAGGCGTAGTTGCAGCGCGAGGCTGGCGAGGGTGCCGACGAGGAAGACGAGCCCGGCGGCACCGTCCCATCCGGTGGCCCGGCGGGCGGCGTCGGGAAGCAGCAGGTACAGCTGGTTGTCGAGGGTGAACATGCCGACCATGGCCAGGGCGAAGGCGAGGAAGCGCCGGTCGCCGATCACCTCGCGCCAGTCGCCGAGCACGCTGTTGCCGGTCGGCGCGACCCGGCGGGCCGGCAGGACCAGGGCCTGGGCTGCGGTGAGTACGGCGAAGATCCCGGCCGCGGTGAGCGCGGAGGCGCGGAAGTCGACGAGGAGGAGGGCGCTGCCGAGCAGGGGTCCGATCAGGGCGCCGGTGGTGGCGAAGACGTTGAACAGGGCGAACGCCTCGGCCTTGCGCTCCCCCGCCTCCAGGGCGAGATAGGCCCGTACGGCCGGGTTGAAGAGGGCTCCGGCGAGGCCGCTGAGCACGGACGCGGCGAGGAGGACGGGCAGTCCGTCGCCGAGGGCGAACAGTCCGAAGCCGACGGTGCGCAGGGCGCATCCGGCGATGATGACGCCGCGGGCTCCGAGCCGGTCGGATGCCGTCCCGCCGATGAGGAACAGTCCTTGCTGGCTGAGGTTGCGCACGCCGAGGACGATGCCGACGACGGCGGCCGACATCCCCAGGTCCTCGGTGAGGTGCAGGGCGAGGTAGGGGACGAGCAGGTAGAAGCCGGTGTTGACGCCGAGCTGGTTGACGAGGAGCAGCCGGATGGCCGGCGGGAAGCCGCGTATCTCGTGCCATGTCCTCACGTCCGTGCCTCCTCGGCGGCGCGTTCGTGTACGCCCAGGCCCGGGTGGGCGCTCGCCCGTACGGTGCCGTCGGTGCCGCCGATTCCCGTCCACGGGTCGTCGGCGAGCAGCAGGTGGCCGTCGAGGTCGACCCAGCGGGCGCGGTCGGCGAGGTGGGCGGCGGGGGCGATGCCGAGGGTGCTCGCGGTCAGGCAGCCGAGCATCAGCTCGGTTCCGGTGTCGGCCAGGAGTTCGGCGATGCGGAGCGCGGGGCCGACGCCGCCGCATTTGGCCAGCTTCACGTTGATCCCCTGGACGCGTCCGGCGAGGCGGCGGGCGTCCTCGAAGTCGACCGCGTCCTCGTCGGCGATGACGGGAAGGGGCGAGCGCTCCGCGAGCTTGGCCAGCGCCTCGGGGTCGCCGGGGGCCAGGGGTTGTTCGACGGCCTCGACGCCCAGTTCCGCGAAGCGCGGGATCAGCCGCTCGGCTTCCGGGGCGGTCCAGGCCCCGTTCGGGTCGAGGAGCAGCCGGGCGTGGGGCGCGGCGGCGCGGACGGCCCGTACGCGGGCCAGGTCGTCGCCCGGGTCGGGGGCGCCGGCCTTGAGCTTGAGGACGGTGAATCCGTCGCGTACGAGGCGGGCCGCCCGCGCCCCGGCCCGCTCCGGTGCCGTGATGCCGACGGTGCGGGCGGTCGTGGCCCGGGGCGGGGCTCCCTGGGTGCCGAGCAGGCGGTGGACCGGGAGGTCCGCGCGTTTGCCCACGAGGTCGAGCAGCGCGGACTCGACGGCCGCGGTCACGGCGGGTGGGGCGGCTGTCCGGCGCGTGCCGTCCCGGAGGGCTTCGAGGGCGGTCTCGGGGTCGGGGAAGTGGGTCAGTCGGCGGGATTCCTCGTGGAGCAGCCGTCCCAGGGTGTCGGCGTCGAGCCCGTAGTAGACGCTGGTGACGGCCTCTCCGTGGCCGCGCTGCCCGTCGTGTTCGACGGTCAGCCAGACGGCCTCACGGGCCGCCATGGTGGCGCGGGAGATGCGCAGTGGCTCGGTGAGTGTGAGGCGGACGGTGCGCTGACGGGACTTCACGGGGTCTCTTCCGGGGTGGTGGCGGTCGATCGGGTCCGGAGAGGGTCGGTGACGGTGCGGCAGCGGGCCCAGCCGGTGGCCTCGACGGCCCGGGGGTGCGGGATCTCGACGGGACGGGTGGCGGCGGTGGCGGGGTCGATGCCGTGGGTGGTGGTGAAGTCGTCGTCGAAGACGCTGCCGAGGTAGCGCTGCGGGCCGTCGGGGAAGACGGTGGCGACGACCGCGCCGGGGTGGACGCGGGCGGCCCAGGCGGCGACGAGGGCGACGGCGCCGGTGCTCCAGCCGCCGGTGACGAAGGCGGAACGGGCCAGTCGGCGGCAGGCGTCGGCGGCTTCGGCGGGGCCGACCCAGTGGACCTCGTCGAAGGCGTCGTAGGCGACGTTGCGCGGATGGATGCTGCTGCCGAGGCCGCGCATGAGGCGTGGCCTGGCGGGCTGGCCGAAGATGGTGGAGCCGGTGGCGTCGACACCGATGAGCCGCAGGTCGGGCCAGTGGCGGCGCAGCGGTCCGATGATGCCGGCGCTGTGGCCGCCGGTTCCGACGCTGCACACCAGCACGTCGAGGTGGTCGAGCTGGGTGGCGAGTTCGGCCGCCAGGGAGGCGTAACCCGCCGTGTTGTCGGGGTTGTTGTACTGGTCGGGCCAGTAGGCGCCGGGCAGCCGCGCGAGCAGGTCCCGCAGCCGGGCGAGCCGGGCGGCCTGCCAGCCGCCCTCGGCCGCCGGACGGTCGACGAGTTCGAGCCGGGCGCCGTGCGCGCGCAGCAGTTGCCGCATCGAGGGCTCCAGCTCGGTGTCGCCGACCAGCACGACCGGGTGCCCGAGGGCCTGCCCGGCGAAGGCCAGTCCGATGCCGAGCGTCCCCGAGGTGGACTCCACCACCGGTGCGCCGGGCAGCAGTTCGCCGCGCTCCTCCGCTCCCAGCAGCATGGAGACGGCGGCGCGCGCCTTCATCCCGCCGACGCCGAGTCCTTCGAGCTTGGCCCAGAAGCCCGGCTGGGGGCAGGGCAGGTCGGCGGTCACGCGGGCGAGGGGCGTGCGGCCCAGCAGGGCGAGGAGCTCCCGGTTGCCCGCGGTGCGGCACGGGGAGCCGAGGACGGCGGTGGTCACAGGGTGCCTCCGTAGCGGTGCACGGTCCCGGGACCGCCGTCGAGCCAGAAGAAGGGGTACGGCTCCGCGCACACCGCGGTGACACCGGAGCCGATCAGGCGCGGCAGGACCGCGCTGCCGGTCTGCGCGAACATCACCAGCGGGACGCCTCGGTGCCGCGCGCGCCGGCGCAGCGGCTCGAAGCTGCCGTTGCCGAGGGTCATCCCGGAGGCCAGGACCGCGTCGCAGCGCTCCAGTTCCGCCAGGGCGTCGGTGCGGACCGGCTCGCCCCATTCGGTCGTCCCGCCCTTGAGGTCGCAGGGGACGTACGCCAGACCGCGCGCCCGGAGGGCCTCCAGCAGGGAGTTGACCACGCCCACGACGAGCACGGTCGCCCCGGGCGGGACGCCGATCAGGTCCACCACGGCCGCGGCCCTGGCGCGGGACTTCTCCAGTGACGTGCCGGCGGGCAGCGGGCAGGGCCGTGCGCCGTTCTCGGGGCCGTGCGGCAGGACGTGCGCGAGGTACGCGTCGAGGGCGGCGACCCGGACCGGCGCCGCCCCGTGCTCCAGGAGACGGGCGACGTCGGCGCCGACGCAGTCCTCGACGGCACCGTCGGGCAGCTCGCCCGGCTCGACGGCGCAGGACCCGACCGCCTCGGCGAGGCGCAGGCTCAGCACCTCGTTCCGGTAGCCGGAGGCACGCCCCTCGTGTCGTACGGCCTGCCGGGTGGTGAAGGCCACCGAGACGCGTCGTGTGCGGGGGTCGGGGCCGTATGCGCCGGTCAGGACGCGCTCGACGAGGTCGTCGTACGAGGAGGCGACGGCGGACGTGTCGGTGAGCGCGGTCATCGGGTCACCACGCGGGGACCGAGCTGGTCGAGCAGGGCCGCGACGCGGTCCCGGGCGGCCGCGCCCCGGGTGTCACCGGCCATCACGTGGCCGAGGTACTCGTTGTTGCTGCCCGCGGCCTTGACGGCCGAGCCGGGGTCGGCGAGCCGGAGTTCCAGCAGGCCGTCCGCGGCGCGGACCGTTTCGACGCCGTCGACGGCCTCAAGGACGCCGTCCTCGTCCGGTACGAGGAACCCGATCGCGGCGCTGGTCAGTCCGGTGGCGCGGCGGCGCAGGTCCGGCTCCCTGCCGAGCGCGACGTCCACGCAGGCTGCGGCGAGGTCGATGCCGGTGACGTGGCGCACGAGCTCGGTGATGCGGTTGCCGGCGGGCCGCGGGTTGACCTCGACGATGCGAGGCCCGTCTGGCGTCAGTTTGATCTCGGTGTGCGCGACCACCCCGTCGAGGCCCAGTGCCTTCAGCGCCCTGCGTGCGGTCTCCGCGGCGCCTTCGGTGTCCGCCGGATCCAGCGCGGCGGGGAACATGTGGCCGGTCTCGACGAACGCGGGAGCTCCTCCGACGCTCTTGTCGGTGACGCCGACGACGTGCACGGCTCCGTCGTACGACACGGTCTCGACGCTGACCTCCGGTCCTTCGAGCAGCTCTTCGAGGAGCAGGACCGGTGCGCGGCGCTGCCCGCGGGCGTTGACGGGGAACGCGGCAAGCGCTCGGTAGGCCTCCCCCAGCGCCGCCTCGTCGTCGGCGCGGCGCACGAACATGCCGGCGCACAGGTCCACGGGCTTGAGCACCAGCGGATAGCCGATGCGCTTCGCCTCGGCGGCGGCCTCGGCCCAGTCCGCGCACACGGCGAAGCGCGGTCCCGGCAGGCCGGCTTCGGCCAGCACGCGGCGGGTCGCGTCCTTGCGGCACGCGTTCTCGACCGCCTCGGCTGCGGGTCCGGGCAGCCCCAGGCGACCCGCGATCCGCGCGGCCGTCCGCAGGTAGTAGTCACAGGAGGTGACCACTCCGTCGAAGCGCAGGACCTCGTGGGCACGCTCGACGAACGGCAGCAGCGTGTCGCCGTCGTTGGTGTCCGCGGTGAGCACATGGCGGGCGGCGAGGAGCGGGTGCGCGGTGCCCTCGGGCGCGGAGCGCAGGTAGTGATGCAGGTCGCGGGTCAGGAAGGTGAACTCGTGTCCTCCCTCGCGCATGGCCCTCGGCAGCAGTCTGCTCATGGACCCGACCCAGCTCTCGACCATCAACAGATGAGCCACGACTTCCCCTTTTCACGGCGTGGTTGAGGTGCGAAACGGTCATGGAGGCAGCGCCGTGCAGGGCGTCGCGCTCGCTTGACTGAAGGGACCTTATCGATAATCGTTTTCATTGTCATCTAGCGGTCTCGCGGCGGATCCTTCACAGCCGGATGCTGACCCGGGACGATGGGCTCCCCAGGAGAGGAGGGACGCGGTGTCCCAGGAAGAACGCGACGCCAGGCTGGGCCTCACGGGCTTGACCAGCGCGGAACGAGAAGCACGGCTACGCCTCCTCAGGGAGGAGATCGACCGCGAGGTCGCCGAGGCGAAGGCCGCGCTGAAGGAACGCCGTGACCGCCTCGACCGGGACCCGACCTCCGGTCGGTAGCCTCCGGGCACATTCCGCGTCGGCCGGTCCGTGGTGGCGCCGAGGTCGAACAAGGAGGCTGACGCGGTGGGTTGTCGTGCCGGTGGGAGCGTGGACGGCGTCGGGAGCGCGCGGGTTCCCGGGCGGCGGCTCACGACCGCCGCGACCGAAGCGCTCGCGGAGGAGCGGCCGGCGGCGGACGGCGCCCCTACGGAGCCGGAATCGTGAGCGGCGGCTTCGGCGAGGTCTTCCGTGCGCTGCGCGTGCGGGATTTCCGGCTGTTCGTGCTCGGCCAGATCGTCTCGGTGGCCGGCACGTGGATGATGGTCGTCGCGCAGGACTGGCTCGTCCTCGGCCTGACCGACGGGTCGGCGAGTGCCCTGGGCACGGTGACGGCACTGCAGTTCGCGCCGCTGCTGCTGCTCACGCTGTACGGCGGGCGGCTCGCGGACCGCTACGACAAGCGGGCCCTGCTGACGGTCGCGAACGTCGCGTCGTGCGCACTCGCCCTGATGCTGGCGGTGCTGGTGCTCGCGGGCGAGGTACAGCTCTGGCACGTGTACGTGTTCGCCTGCGCGCTGGGCGTGGTGAACTCCGTCGAGGTGCCGGCGCGCATGGCCTTCGTCGGTGAACTCGTGGGATCGGAACTGCTGCCCAACGCCTCGGCGCTCAGCGCCGCCTACTTCAACGTCGCCCGGGTCGTGGGCCCGGCGCTGTCGGGTTTGTTCATCTCGGTGGCCGGTGTCGGCTGGGTGATGCTGGTGAACGCGGCGAGCTACGCCGCCACCGTCGTCGCGCTGCGCCTGATGCGGAGCAGCGCGGGGCGGGCGCGGCGGCGCGGCGACCGGGTGCGGGTGGTGGACGGGCTGAAGGCGGCGGCCCGGTTCGATCTGGTGGTGCCGCTGGTGCTGGTCGCGGTGGTGGGGCTGTTCGGCCTGAACTTCCAGTTGACCCTTCCCCTGCTGGCGGCGCAGGTGCACCACGCCGGTGCCTCGACGTTCGGCGTGGTCACCGCCGTGTTCGCGGCGGGATCGCTGGTCGCGGCGATGATGACGACCGTTCGGCGGGGCCGCCCGTCGGCCCGGCTCGTGGCGGGCGCCGCCGTCGGCTTCGGCGCACTGGAGGCCGCCGTGGGCCTGGTGTCGTCGTACGGACCCTCTATGATGCTGCTCTTCCTCACCGGCGGGGCATCGATCTACTTCGCGCAGGCCGCCAACCACCGGGTCCAGCTCGGCGTCCCACCCGAACTACGCGGCCGCGTCCTCGCCCTGTACACGCTGATCCTCCAGGGATCCACACCCCTCGGCGCCCTGCTCGTCGGTTCGCTCGCCGACCGCTGGGGTGTCCGCTGGGCCTTCCTCGCCGGCGGCCTGATGTCGCTGGCCGCGGGTCTCGCCGCGGTCGCCGTGGAGCGCCGCGACAGGCCCGCGACCGCACCGGCCGCTTCCGTGGTGCGCGAGGCGTCCGGAGAACGCGCGCGCCCCTGAGAGAGAAGAAGAGCTCGGCCGGGTCGTGGCCGGGTTCGCGGTGGAGCCGGGTTCGCGGTGGAGCCGGGTTCGCTGTGGAGCCGGGTTCGCTGTGGATCTCCACGCCCCGGGCGAAGTCCGGGGCCCGGCCGTCGTCGAGCCAGTAATCGTAGGCGAACCCGGCTGTCGGCGGAGGCGAGCGCGAGAAGTTCGCCGGCGCGGGGTGGCACAGCCCGGCCTTCAGCTGCTCGTCCTCGTCCAGGACTACGCCTTCACCGAGTTCGCCACCACCGGCGCCGGCGCCACCTCCCGTGTCGCCGCGGGTGCCTTCCCCGCCACCCGCGCCGACCTCGAATCGAAGGCCTTCCTCGACACCGAGTTCCCCTACTTCGGCGGCCAGAAGGCCAACCAGATCTTCGCCGAGTCCGCCCGCAACGTCGGACCCGACTGGACCTACCTCCCCTACCAGGTCTACGCCAACTCCATCTTCAACGACACCGTCGGCAAGGCCTACGTCACCTCCACCAAGCTCGACGCCGGCCTCAAGGCCTGGCAGGACGCCAGCGTGAAGTACGGCAACGACCAGGGCTTCACCGTCAACAAGTAGTCCCACCCGCACGCACACCCGGGCGGAGCCGCAAGCGCGACCCCGCCCCCGTCACGCCGTGGAGGGGTTGCCACGCCTCCCATGTTTGCGTAAACATAAGAGCGGGCACCCCCGACCCGCACCACCCTTCACGTACAGGAGCGAACACCGCATGCCCGATCTCCAGATGGACGAGGCCGGCTTCCTGCTCGACGGTCAGCCCTTCCGTTTCCTGTCCGGCGGGCTGCACTACTTCCGGGTCCACCCCGAGCAGTGGCAGGACCGGCTCCGCAAGGCCCGCCTCATGGGCCTCAACACCGTCGAGACCTACGTCCCCTGGAACCTGCACCAGCCGCGCCCCGACCACTTCGTCATGGACGGCGGGCTCGACCTGCCCCGCTTCCTCGATCTGGCCGCGGCCGAAGGGCTGCACGTCCTCCTGCGCCCCGGCCCGTACATCTGCGCCGAATGGGAGGGCGGCGGCATCCCGTCCTGGCTGCTCGCCGAGCCGGACATCCGGCTGCGCTCCCGTGACCCCCGGTTCCTGGCGTCGGTGGACGACTTCTTCGGCCGCCTGCTCACCCCGCTGCGGCCGTACCTCGCCTCGCAGGGCGGCCCGGTCCTGGCCGTACAGGTGGAGAACGAGTACGGGGCGTACGGTGACGACACCGCCTATCTGGAACACATCGCCGACTCGCTGCGCCGCTGCGGGGTCGACGTCCCCCTGTTCACCTGCGACCAGCCGGTCGACCTGGAGCGGGGCGCCCTGCCCGGTGTCCTCGCCACCGCCAACTTCGGCAGCGGTGCGGCCGGGGGCCTGGCCGCGCTGCGGGAACAGCAGCCGAAGGGCCCGCTGATGTGCACCGAGTTCTGGATCGGCTGGTTCGACCGCTGGGGTGCCCACCACGTCGTCCGCGACCCCGAGCACGCGGCCGGCGAGCTCGACGAGCTCCTGGCCACCGGCGCCTCCGTGAACTTCTACATGTTCCACGGCGGCACCAACTTCGGCTTCACCAACGGCGCCAACGACAAGCACACCTACCGCCCCACCGTCACGTCGTACGACTACGACGCCCCCCTCGACGAGGCCGGCGACCCGACCGCGAAGTTCACCGCCTTCCGCGACGTGATCGCCAAGTACGCGCCGGTGCCGAGCGAGCCGGTCCCCGCCACCGGACGCAAACTGGCCGTCCCCACAGTCGTGTTGACGGAGAGCGCCGAGCTCCTGCCGAGCGCGGCCGCGCTGACCGCACGCATCGACTCCCGCCGCCCCCTCACCATGGAGGAGCTGGAACAGGACTTCGGCTTCGTCCTCTACGAAACCACCGTGCCGCTGCAAGGACCCACGCTCCTGGAGGTCGAGCACGTCCGCGACCGCGCCCAGGTCTTCGTGGACGGACAGCCGGTAGGCGTCCTGGAGCGCGAGAACCACGAGCACGCGCTCGCCTTCACGGTCCCCCGCGCCGGCGCCGCGCTCTCGATCCTGGTCGAGAACCAGGGCCGGGTGAACTACGGCCGGGGCATCCACGACCGCAAGGGCCTGCTCGGCAAGGTCGCCCTCGACGGCGTCGAGCCGACGGCCTGGACGAACCGCCCCCTCCCGCTCGCCACTCTGGAGGACATCCCCTTCACGGCCACCGCGCGGACTCCCGTGGGCCCCACCTTCCACCGGGGCACCTTCGAGGTCACCACCACGGCCGACACCTTCCTCCACCTCGACGGCTGGACCAAGGGCAACGCGTGGGTCAACGGCTTCGCCCTCGGCCGCTTCTGGTCCCGCGGCCCGCAGCGGTCCCTGTACGTCCCGGCCCCGGTCCTGCGCGCCGGTACGAACGAGATCGTCGTCCTCGAACTCCACGCGGCGCACCGCGCCGGCACGGTCGAGCTCCGCGACACGCCCGACCTCGGCCCCACCGAGGAGTAGGAACACCCGGCGACACCGTGGCCGCCATGGGTCCATAGGGTGGGCCCATGTCTGCCACCTTGCGCTCCACGAAAGCCACCGCCGCACTCCGAACAGCGGCTCGGGTGTCCGCCGAGTCGCTGTTGGTCCTGCTGATGGCCGGGGTGACCCTGTGGATCGTGGGACGCATGTGGTCGGTGGTCTGGCCGCTCGTCGTCGGCCTGTTCCTCACGACCCTGACCTGGCCGCTGACGCGCTTCCTGCGGCGGCGCGGCTGGCCTCCGGCCCTGGCCGCGGGAGTCGTCACGGTCTCGTTCCTCCTGCTCGTCGCCGGGGTCATCGCGCTCATCGCGGTGCCCGTCGCGTCTCAGTCCGGGGAGCTTTCCAAGGGTGTGATCGAGGGCATCGGGCGGTTGCGCGAGTGGGCGGCCGGGCCACCGCTGAACATCGGTGACGACGAGATCTCCGGCGCGTTCGACACGGCGATGGCCCGCGTCCAGGACAGCATCGGCAGCATGGTCACCGCGGTCGCGACCGGCGTGGGCACGGTGTTCAACGGCGTGGTCACCGCCTTCCTGGCCCTCTTCCTGATGTTCTTCTTCCTGAAGGACGGCCCCCGGTTCCTCCCGTGGCTCACCCGCCAGCTCCCCGGGCGCCTCGCCGTCGACGTCCCCATCGTGGCGGAGCGCAGCTGGGACACCCTGGGCGCCTTCGTGCGCAGCCAGGCCTTCGTCGGCCTCCTCGACGCCGTGTTCATCGGCCTGGGCCTGTGGTTCCTCGACGTCCCGCTCGTCCTCCCCCTCGCGGTCCTGACCTTCGTCTCCGCCTTCGTCCCGATCGTGGGTGCCCTTTTCGCCGGCCTGGTAGCCGTCCTCATCGCACTCGTCTCGAACGGCGTCACCGACGCCCTGATCGTCCTGGCCGTCATCATCGTGGTCCAGCAGCTGGAGGGAAACGTCTTCCAGCCCATGATCCAGAGCCGCGGTCTCGGCCTCCACGCGGCCGTCGTCCTCCTGGCCGTGACCCTCGGCGGCAGCCTCGCCGGCATCGTCGGCAGCCTCCTCGCCGTCCCCTCGGCGGCCATCATCGCCGTCTTCTGGAACTACCTCCGCGAGCAACTCAGCGACGACACCCCGGGCCCGGACGCCGACGATGCCCCCGCGCCCGCTCCTACGCCTGCCCCCGTCACGTCCTGACCGATGACGAGAACGCCACCGCCCACCGGGCCGGACGCCCCATCGCGGGCTTCCTCCTCCGGTGCGCCCGGTGTTCCGACGACACGGTCTATCCCTGAGGCGTGGGCCCGAAGGCGGGAGGCCTCTCGTTGTCCCCGGCGGGACCGGCGTCGCCGGTCCTCCACGTCGGGTCGTAGGCGCAGGGCACGCTGGCGCCGCCGGTGAAGTAGTTGCGGTCCGCGTACCAGACGAAGGACATCCGCTCGTCGCCGCCGTCGCGCTGGACGAACAGCTCCCAGTCCCGACCCTGTTCGCCTTCGCGGTAGGCCGAGATCTTCCAGTCGTGGTCCTTGAAGTACTGGTGCAGTCGGCGCAGGCCGGGCATCGCCTGGGTGCCCGGGACGTCGTCCAGTGCCCATTGGTGGCTCATCGAGTAGGCGCCGTCGATGGTCTTGTCCTCAAGACCGAGCGGACCGCCGTCGTAGCAGAAGCTGGAGCCGAGCGTGTTCTCGGTGCTGACGCCGATGTCCTCGACGCCGGGTTCGATGGTGCGGGTGAACCCCAGGACGTCGTAGGCCTCATGGGACCGCTGGAGGGCGCGGTTCGCCATCTCCTCGGGCGCGACGCGGGGGAAGTCCGTCGACCCCCCGGAGCCCCACGCGACGGCGACGACCAGAGCGAGTACGTCGAGCAGCACGGCACCGCCGCATCCCAGGGCTCCCCCGAGGCATGAGGAGGCTCGGGGCATGTCGGTGGCGTCGGGGGTGGGAAGGCTTGGCATGGTCTCGTCGGGCATACGAGGACCCTAGGGGAGCCGGGTGGCGCGCCGGATGGGCGCGGTGCCGGGATCGGAGTGAGTACCCGTACTCATGTGGCCCGCGCCCGTACCCCTCGGGAACGGCGGGACCCGCAGATCCGGCCCGCGGGCGCCGGGACGAGCCGTGACCCGTGACCCGCTGCCCGGCACTCCCTACACGGCCGAGGCCCGGCGCTCGCTTCGTCGAGGCGAGCGCCGGGCCGACACTGCAGATTCCGGCAGATCCGAGAGGTGCAGTGGACCCGTCAGATCCGTCAGATCCGTCAGATCCGTCAGATCGACCAACGCGTCAGTTGGGTGCCTGAGCGGTCTTGTTCGTCGTGGTGCCGTCTTCTTCCTGGGGCTCCGCCGCCGGGGGCATCTGCGGAGTGGGCGGGGTACGGACCAGCAGCGCGACCAGTACGGTCAGCGCGCCGAGGACGGCGCCGATGCCGAAGCCCCAGCGGATGCCGGTGGCGAGGGCGCCGGTGGCGTCGGCGCCGTCGGTCAGGGCCGTGGCGGCGTGTCCCGACATGACGCTGATGACGAGGGCGGTGCCCGCGGCGGCGGCGACCTGCTGGAGCGAGCCGAGGATGGCGGAGCCGTGGGGGTAGAGGTGCGGGGGCAGGACGGAGAGGCCGGAGGTGAAGACGGGGGTGAAGACGAAGGCCATGCCCGCGCTCAGCGCCACGTGGACGGCGAGCACCACCCACGGCGAGGTCTCTTCGCCCGTGAAGGCGAACAGCGCGAGGCAGAGTGCCGTGACCACGGCTCCGGGTACGACCAGGCGCGGCGCGCCGAACCGGTCGTAGAGCTTGCCGACCTGCGGTCCGAGCAGACCCATGGTGAGACCGCCCGGGATGAGGAGGAGCCCGGTCTGCAGTGAGGTCAGGCCGCGCACCTCCTGCAGGTAGATCGGCAGCAGGATGAAGGCGCCCATGAGGCCCATGAAGGACAGGCACATCAGGGCCAGTGCCACGGAGAAGTGGCGGAAGGTCAGGGCGCGCAGGTCGAGCAGCGGCGTGGACGAGCGCTGGAGGGCCAGCTGCCGCCACACGAACAGGGCCACCAGCAGCGCTCCGGCGGCGGTCATGACCGACGGGGACACGGGTCCCTGGGCCGCGTTCCCGGCACCGAGGCCGCTGAGGCCGTAGACGAGGGCGCCGAAGCCCGCTGCCGCGAGGGGGACGGACGGCCAGTCGATCGGGCCGGCCTGCGGCTCGCCGATGTTCACCAGCTCGCGCCGTCCGAACAGGGCCATGGCACCCGCGATGGGCAGAACGGCCAGGAACAGCAGGCGCCAGGTCCCCAGCTGCAGCAGCACGCCGGAGGCCGCGGGGCCGAGCGCGGGTGCCACGGAGATGACGAGCGTGATGTTGCCCATGACCCGGCCGCGGTCGTGCGGGGGCACGAGGGTCATCAGTGTCGTCATGAGGAGCGGCATCATGACGGCGGTGCCGCTCGCCTGGACGACACGGGCGGCGAGCAGCACGGGGAAGGCCGGCGCGGCCGCGGCCAGGGCCGTACCGGCGAGGAACAGCGCCATCGCCAGGCCGAAGGCGGTACGCGTGGTCACGCGCTGGAGGAACCATCCCGTCACCGGGATGACCACGGCCATGGTGAGCATGAAGGAAGTGGACAGCCATCCTGCGGCTGCCGCCGTGACCTCGAACTCGCGCATGAGTCGCGGGATCGCGTTGACCATGATCGTCTCGTTGAGCAGGACGACGAACGTGGACAGCACGAGGATCCGCAGTACGGCGGTGACGCGCGCGGGCGCGAGCGTGGGGGTTGAGTCTGGAGCGAGCATGGCGCCTTCCGTCATGTGAGTGTCCTCCGCACGGGGCGGGTCACCCTGACAGACCGCGGCCCCGGGAAGAACTCATCGATGTCCCCCATCCTGTCGGTGCCACCGCCGACGCTCAAATCATTTTGCCGAACGGATGGCCGAAGCATCGCCGATGAGCCAACTAGCGTCCTGATTACGCCAGTCCGACCCACGCCTTGCCCGTGAGGGATCACGGGCAAGGCGTGTTCTCAGCGCGTCGGGGTCAGCAGGGTCAGCACGTCACCCAGTACCCCGGGGAGGTCTCCTTCACGGTGCTGGTGGTGAAGAGGTTCCACAGCCCGAGATTCTGGTCCGAGCCGTTGGCGTAGGCGTAGCCCCCGGTCTGGTGGGCACGGCCGGCCTGCGTGTGGGCGTAGTTGCTCGCCGTCACGCACGTCGGTGCGGTCGTGGTGGTGGCGGTGACGGGAGCGGCCTTGAAGCCGACGGTGCCGGAGGCGTCGACGGCCGCGACCGTGTAGTTGTACGTCGTGCCGGCGGTCAGGCCGGTATCCGTGAAGGTGACGGCCGTGACGGGGGTGGCGTTGACCTTGGTGCCGTCACGGTAGACGTTGTACGACGCCGCGCCCGAGACGGTGTTCCAGGCCAGCGAGGCGCCGGCGGCGGTCGTACCCGTGACCGCCAGTCCGGTCGGGGCGGGCAGTGTCGCCGGGGCGCCGGTGGTCGTGGCGCCGAGGGCCTTCGCCATGTTCATCACGGCCGTCATCTGCGGGCCGCTCTTCTGCGCGTAGTCGGCCGACTTGTATCCCCACCAGTCCCAGCAGCCGCGCGGGTTGCCGGTCATGGTGGTGGCCTGCGGGTAGAGGACGATCATGTTGTTCGTATCGGCGTACTCGTTGAGGTAGCCCTTGTCCATGAGGGCGTTTCCGACCAGGCCGTAGTACTGGTAGCAGCCGTGGAGGGTGACCATCAGCTTGCAGGAGGCACCGCCCTCACAGGACTTCGGGACGTAGGCGAAGCCCTCGTTTCCCATGCTGATCGCGCTGGGGCTGCCACCGGGGGCGTACGTGCTCTGGTCGAACGTGACCAGCTTCCCCGTCAGGGCGGCGGCGCTCGCGGGGGCGACGCTGCCGAACAGGTGGGTCAGCATGTCCTTCACCGGGTCCCCGCCGCAGTTGTTGATGTACGGCGAGTCGGTGGAGGAGCAGGAGTTGGGGCCGAGCGGGCTCACCCAGGCGTGGCCCGATGACGACGTGTTGTCGTAGACCACGTCCGCGCCGAAGTCACGGTAGTAGGTGGCGAGGTCGTCGTTCACCGGGGCCTTGACCGTGCTGTCGTTGGTTCCGTGGAACAGCCAGACCTTGTCGCCCGCCAGGTTGGCGACCGGGTCGACCTTGCCGGCCGCGGCCCGGTCCCGGGTCAGCTGCTCCAGTTGCGCGGGCGTCTTGCGCGCCATGAAGGTGTCCATACACCCGTACAAAGCCGTGTTGAGGTTGTTCTGGGCGCAGTCGTACGGGCCCGCCGAGAAGATGCCCGCACCCTTGAAGACGTCGGAGTACGCGACGTGCATCTGATTGGCCATGAACCCGCCGGACGAGAGCCCGCTCACGTACGTCGCGCTGATGTCGTACCGCTGCAGCGAACCCGGGGTCGGCGCCGGGACGGCGGCAGTCGCGCCACCCACCGTCGTCGCGGCGATTCCGAAGGCCGCCAGAGCGGCCACGAGGAGCTTCCTGATCTTCATTCGCGTCTCCAGGTGGGGGTGAGATGCCGCCATCCTGAGGAGAACACGCGTTCCTCGCCCACATGTCGTCCCACCACTTCCAGCAGTCGAAGTGTGGCGTGCGGTGCCATAGAGACGAAAATCGTGTGGGCTACCGGGCGCGACGGCCGGTGTTGCCTCGACTGGACCGGCTTCGCGGAGGTCGCTGACTGCGGCGGACGGCGGCGGCGTCGTCGGGGCCGGCAGTCTGCTCGGAGGAGAAGGTGATCGGAACGGGGGCCGGTGGCGGCGTCCTGGGCGCGGGAGCCGAGCGGCCGGCCGGAGCGGCGGCACCGGACATCACCGTGGTGTGGGTGATGTGCGGAGCGCAGCTCTGGCAGATCTCGGCGAGGGTCCACACGTCGCCCGCGGCGCGGTTGTGGATGAGGAGCAGCATGGTTCGGCCCATGCACGTCGCCCTGGCCGTGTGGTACCGACACTCGACCTCGGCACAGGCACAGGTCGTCTGGGCACGCGGGACGGCGAGGCGCGCGTGGGCCTGGACGTGCTGATGGGCGAAGAGACGCAGCGCGTTGATGTCCCTGGACCGAGGCGGCATACGGCACGCCGCGGTGCTGCAGGACACCGTCGCGGAGCGGTCAGGGTGCCCGGTAAGGCGGACGGTCCAGGTTCTGCCCGTCGGGCGCGGTCCGGGTGGGATGCTCACTTCGCGTGTCCATTCGATCGGCTGGTGCGGTGCTTCATGCTTCCATCCCTACCCACCCCCACGCCGCACTGCCGCCCCGCGACGCGTGCTTAGTGGCCGGATGCCGACCTTGTCCCGTGGCGCCGGACCGTCAGAGCCGACGTACCGGGCTGCCGCCACGCGACCGTGGGCACCGCCACCTCCGGCACACGGCATGAGTGCGACGAAGCAGCGATGAGCGCCCAAGCAGCCCCCAAGTAGCGCCAGCCGGCACCCGCCGGCACCAAGCGGAACTAAGCAGCACCAAGCAGCACCAAGGTCAGCTTCCGCAGCACGCGTCCGGGGTGCCGTCGGCGCTCTTGGCCAGGGTGTCGGCGTCGGCCTTGACGACGTAGACCTCCCACGGTTCCTTGCCGGGGCCGGTGACCCACACCTTGTCCTGGAGGGCGTAGCAGCAGGAGGTGTCGTTCTCCTCGAAGGTGGCCAGGCCCGCGTCCTTGAGGCGGGTGGTGGCGGCGTTGACCTGCTCGGTGGAGGCGACTTCGACGCCGAGGTGGTCCAGGCGGGTGTCCTCACCGCTCTCGCCTTCGATGAGGACGAGCTTGAGCGGGGGCTCGGTGAGGGCGAAGTTGGCGTACCCCTCGCGGCGCTTGGCCGGCTCGGCGCCGAAGAGCTTGGAGTAGAAGGCGATCGAGGCTTCGAGGTCGGCGACGCGCAGGGCGAGCTGGACACGGGACATGGCGGTCTCCCAAGGACTTGTTTCGACTCGTTCCGACTTACTTCGACGTCTGTCGATACAGTCGACCTTGCCCTTGCGATCGACGGATGTCAATATTGAGGAATGTCGAAACAAGCTGGTCTGCCGGTGATCGGTCAGGACGATGCGGCGTGCTGCGCGCCGATGGTCCGCGAGCCGCTGGGCGAGGAGGCGGCTGCCGAGCTGTCGCGGATGTTCAAGGCGCTGTCGGACCCGATCCGACTGCGGCTGCTGTCGCTGATCGCCTCACACGAGGGTGGCGAGGCGTGCGTGTGCGACCTGATCGGCCCCTTCGACGTCTCCCAGCCGACGATCTCCCATCACCTGAAGGTACTGCGGGAGGCCGGGCTGGTCGACTCCGAGCGGCGCGGAACGTGGGTGTACTACTGGGTGCTGCCCGAGGCGCTGACGAAGCTGTCCGCTCTGCTGGAGATTCCCGCCGTGTACGCGAAGGCACCCGCGTGAGCGCTCCCGCGCCGCTTGCGCGGCGGGCGACGGTCGAGGGGCTTGGCACGGCCGCGCTGGTCGCGGTGGTGGTCGGCTCCGGAATCCAGGCCACCGAGCTGACCCACGACGTCGGGACGCAGTTGCTGGCCAACTCCCTGGCCACCGTCTTCGGCCTCGGCGTGCTGATCGCCCTGCTCGGCCCCGTGTCGGGGGCCCACTTCAACCCGGCGGTCACCCTGGCCGCCTGGTTCACCGGCCGCCGCACCGGCGACGGCTCCCCCCTGCGTGACGTCGCCGCGTACGTGCCCGCCCAGGTAGCCGGAGCGGTCGTCGGCGCGATCCTGGCGGACGCCATGTTCGGCAAGCCGCTGGTGGCCTTCTCCACCCACGAGCGGTGGTCCGGACACCTGTGGCTGGGCGAGGTCGTGGCAACCGCCGGGCTGGTCTGGCTCGTCTTCGGCCTGGCCCGCGCCGGCCGCACGCACCTGGCGCCGCTGCTGGTCGCCTCCTACATCGGCGCGGCCTACTGGTTCACCTCCTCCACTTCCTTCGCCAACCCGGCCGTCACGATCGGCCGGGCGGTCACCGACACCTTCGCCGGCATCGCCCCCACCTCCGTGCTGCCCTTCCTCGCCGCCCAGCTGCTCGGCGCCGCCGCAGGTCTCGGCCTGGTCGCCGTCTGCTTCGGCCACCCGGCCGCCGAGGGCCGTGGCGAGGGCGAGGGCGAGGGCGAGGACGAGGACGACGATGGCAAGGACGTCGTTCCCCGTCGCGGAGCGCAGCCCGCCACCCATTCCGCTGAAGAAAGCGCCCTGGCCTGATGAGCACTCCCACCACCCCGTCCGTGCTGTTCGTCTGCGTGCACAACGCCGGCCGGTCCCAGATGGCCGCCGCCTTCCTCACCCACCTCGGCGGAGACCGGGTCCAGGTCCGCTCCGCCGGCTCCGCCCCCGCGAGCGCGGTGAACCCGGCCGTGGTGGAGGCCATGCGGGAGTCCGGCATCGACGTCTCGGCCGAGACCCCGAAGGTCCTCACCTCGGAGGCGGTGCAGTCATCGGACGTGGTGATCACGATGGGCTGCGGCGACGCCTGCCCCTACTTCCCCGGCAAGCGGTACCTGGACTGGTCGCTGGAGGACCCGGCCGGGCAGGGAGTCGCGGCCGTCCGCCCGATCCGCGACGAGATCGAGGGACGCATCCGCGGTCTGCTCACCGAACTCGGCATCGAGCCCGCGGCGTGAAGGCCGCCGAGGCCGGCGTGCGCATCGCGCCCCTTCGGGCCGAGCACGCGGAGCAGGTTCTGGCGATCTACCAGCTGGGCATCGACGAGGGCGACGCCACCTTCGAGACCGCCGCCCCGACCTGGCAGGCGTTCGACACCGCCAAGCTGCCCGCCCACCGCCTGGTCGCCCTCGACGGCGCCAGGGTGCTCGGCTGGGTCGCCGTGGTGCCGGTCTCCGACCGCTGCGCGTACGCCGGCGTCGTGGAGCACTCCGTCTACGTCCACCCCGACGCGCGAGGCCGCGGCGTGGGCCTCGCGCTGCTCACCGCGCTGGTCGCCTCCACCGACGCCGCCGGCATCTGGACCGTCCAGTCCGGCATCTTCCCGGAGAACACCGCCAGCCTCGCCCTCCACCAGCGCGCCGGCTTCCGGGTCATCGGCACCCGCGAACGCATCGGCCGCCACCACGGCACATGGCGCGACGTCGTCCTCGTCGAACGCCGCAGCCCCACCCTCACCTGACCTACCGCCCCCCGGCCGGATCAGGGCCGGGCGTCCCCGAGGGCAAACACGCCGTTCGACTCACGCAGACTTCGGGCGCTCACCGCGCGGCCGATCCGCCACGGGGTCGGTCGCGGTGGGCGCGCCAGGCCGCGAGGGCTTCGGTGTGGCCGCCGGCCGGGTGTTCGGCGTTCCAGTCGCGGAGGAAGCGGTTGAGTTCGAACTGAGAGCCGATCTCGTGCGGCTGGGCGGCGGCCCGGCGCGTGGCGTGCCAATGGGCGACGGCGTCGTCCAGGGTGCCTCCCGCATGTTCGGCCACGAACGTCCTCATGTAGGCGTCGAAGTGGAAGGCGGGGCCGATCTCGCGGCGGAAGTACTCGCGTAGCACCTGGCTGCATCGCTGCCCCTGGGGAATCACGGTAGAGCCGTTCACGGGTGCGGCGAGCTGGCGTCCGGCGGGGCGCCTCCGGCGCGGCGGCGGTGGGGCCTCGCCGTTCAGCGCGGCCTGCAGCCGGTCGGCGAGCGCGGCCTTCCCGCCGCCGCGCGGCACCCCCAGCTCCCGGGCCAGCACGGTCAGCTCGGCCAGCGTCCAGTACCAGCGGGCCAGCTCGTCCCCGCTCAACGCCGGGTTCAGCTCCGGCCGCCTCTCACCACCCGCATGCGAACGCATGTGCCCACCATAGGAGCGGCCGCTCCTCGGCTCGGAGCCGGATCATCGGTGGTGAGCGGGTACGTCACCGACGTGTTTCGCGGGCCGCCCACTCAGAACATGGTGTTGTCGTTCTTGGACGTGGGTGGGATGACCTGGAGGACGTCCCAGTGCTCGACGATCCTGCCGTCCGCGTCGAAGCGGAAGATGTCGATGCCCGCGTACTCCTCGTCGGGCCAGACCTGGCGGCAGTGCAGTACGACGTGGTCGGCGTCGGCGAAGGCGCGCTTGAACTCGACGCGCTTGCCCGGGTACTCGGCGGCCATGCGCTCGAAGTAGTCGATGAACGCCTGTTTGCCGTCGCCGACATGCGGATTGTGCTGGATGTACGTGTCGCCGGCGTACCGGTCGATAGCCTCGGCGGGGCGGCATTCGTTGAACATCAGGTCGTAGAACGCCTTGGCCGTGGCCTTGTTCTTCTCCGGGTCGCTCATGGAGCCACCGTAGGTCGGGCGGCATCCGATCGCCTTCCGCGACACAGTCTGCGGGCGTCCTGCGCGGTGGAACTCGTACCACGGCGGAACTCGTACCGCAGCATCGAGAAGCCACACCGAACGGCACGGGAGCCGAACAAACGGGCCCGCTCTCGGGTGCGAGGGCGGGCCGTTGCCGCGGGCCGTGCGCGAAGCACGTACACGCGGGACTGCTGAGCGATCAAGCAGTCGAGCGATCAAGCAGTCAAGCGGTCAAGCGGTTAGCGATTCCCGCTGCCTGCCGTGGCCGCAGGTCAGTGGGCGCCGAGGTAGGTGTGCTCCGCGCCCTCTTCCCAGCCGCTGTCCGAGCAGGAACCGGTGAAGATGGTTCCGTACACGGAGGGAACGCCGCTCACCGAACAGTGCGAAGTGAAGCCGGCGCCACCCTCGGAGAAGCCCCCGATTCCGACGCCGTCGTGGGCGAGCGCGGCACCGGCGCCGCCCAGCAGGATGCCAACGGCCAGGACAGACGCGGCCAGAGAACGCATAACTACTCCTCGATATCTCCGAATGACGTGCCAGGAAGTGCTCGTCGGGCGGTCAAACGCCCCACGGTGGCACGAGACACGGCGTCTCACTCCAATGCCGGACAGTCGATCGCGTAGGTTCGGCGAGCGCAGAAACGATGCTCTCCAACGCCCCGTTGGGAATCGTCTTCACCCCGGTGACCTGGTGTTTGTCACTCTCTTGCCGCTGCACGCCCACGACGAGTCCGTACGTCGCCCAGCCGGCGGTGGACGGTCGGCTGTCGGCTGTCGGCTGTCGGCACACACGAGGCCGGGCCGGCATCGCCACTCGGCGCCGGCCCGGCCACTTTCGTGACTGCTCGGTGATCTGACTGCTCGGTGATCAGTTGGCGTTCACGAGGTCGTGCGCGGGGACGGTGACGGTGCGCGCGCCGGGGGTGCCGCCGAGGACGACCTTGCGGAGGGCGCTGTTGTTGTCGAGGTTGGTTTCCTTGAGGCGCTTGGCGGGGTTGGCGAGGACCTGGATGTAGTAGGTGCCGTTGGGGAGGTCGGTGATGTCGAAGGACTGACCCGGGAGGTCCTGGGTGTAGGTGTCGCCGGAGCCGACGTCCAGGACTTCGCGGACGGAGATGGAGTTCTCCTGGCCGCAGGCGGTGGAGAGGTCGGTGTTGAAGGGGTGCCAGTTGGCGTTCTTCACCGTGTAGTCGACGGCGTCGGTGTTGGCCAGGCAGAAGGCCTCCTTGCCGCTGCGGACCGCTACCTTCTGGTCCGCCTTGAGGAGCCGGTAGCTGGCGAAGTCGGTGAAGTGCCAGTGCACGTGCCCCGGGCGCGGGTCCCATTCCATGGTGCCGGTCGGGGTGTAGCCGACCTGCTTCCCGTTGGCGTCGTAGAAGTACTGGTAGGCGTCCATCTTGTCCTTGCCGGGCGAGCGGAAGCCGTCGACCACGAGCTGGGCGGGTCCGGCGTTCCACACGTTGGCGCTGAAGGCGAGGTAGTCCTTGCCGGGGACGTTCTGGCCGCCGTCGCTGACGGTGATGCCGTAGGCCGGCAGCGACCGCAGGTCGGGCTTGGGGACGTTCGGGACGGACGGGGTCCCGGTGGGGCGCTTGGTCTGCGGGGTGAGGGCGGGTGCCTGCCGCGAGCCGTCGGTCTGTCCGGCGGTGTCGCCGGCCTGCATGTCGGCGCGCGCGGCCTGCTGCTTCTTCACCGCCCACGGCACCGCCGGCGGCGCGGCCTTCAGCGGGCCGTGGCCGACGTTGTACGAGGGACCCGCGCCGCTCGTGTCCGGTGCGGCGGCCTGGGCGGGGGTCGGCGCGTGCCCCGGCCCGTGCCCGGCGTGGCCGGCCGGCGCCTGATGCGCGCCGGCGGCGGTCGATCGGGCGCCTCCGGTGCCGCGACCCTCCTCCCAGCTGCGCTCCTGCACGGTGAGCTTCACGGTCGCGGGCCTGTCGGCGATCCCGAAGAGGTCCCGGTACTTCTTGGCGACCCCGATCTTGGCCGTGTACGCGCCGGCGGCGAGCTTCACCGGCTGGGTGTAGGAACCGCCGTAGGTGTTGGCGGCCCACCCCTTCTCGACTCCCCAGACGGAGCCGAGGGTGAACGGGTTGGTGGGGCAGCTCTCCGGATACTTCGAGGTGGACGGCGCGTCGGGCCGGACCCGGCCGCTGGCGTTGTTCGGGCAGAAGCTCTCCGCCCGGCTGACGACCTTCTTGCCGTCCTTGTCGGTGATGGTGATCTCCGCAAAGCCGGGCAGCCCGGAGAAGTCCTTCACGGTGCCCAGGGGCAGCGTCTTCGCCTTGGCCTTGCCGCCCTCGTACACGGTCTGCGTGATGGTCACCGGGTCCTTGTACGACTTCCGGGTCACCTTGAACTCAAGGGGCGTTCCCTCCGCCGTCAGGTACGTCCCCAGGTCGAGGTACACACCCGGGTCCTCCTTCCAGGAGGTGAGCGTGACGGAGTCGGTCGCCGCGATGAGACTCAGCTTGGGGCTCGCCGCGGCCTTCGCCTGCTCCGGCGTGGCGGCCATGAAGCCGACCGTCACGGCCATGGCGGCGACGGCCGTGGTGCCGGCGAGCAGCGGACGCCGCAGCCGGGTGGTGCGCGTGGTGGTCATCGTTCCCTCGTTCTCCGGGTGCTGTGACAAGGAAGCGGACGGCGGGCGGCCCGGACCGACGGGTCGGGAGATTCGTCCGACCGATGTGGTGGGAGGCACTCGCTTCGCCCGTGCGGTGAGAGGAGGAGAGGCGACGCCGGGTTGTCCGGAGGGTCGAGATCATCAGGATGTTGGCCGAATCGCGACCCTGTGGACGAAAACAGACGGTTGACGCCGCCGGCGCTGAATCGACCGGCCGGCAAGGCGTCGCGGCGTCAAGGGCCCGGCCGCCGGCCCGTCCCGAAGGGACGGTTCCGGTTCTCGGCCTCGCCGCCCGCAAGCCGATCGGTTCAGCGCCGGCGGCGGTGTCGCCGCGCCCACGGCGACCCTACCGGCCGGAAGTTCCCTGGTGAGCGACCCGAGGAGCCCGTCGGACCTGTGCCGCCACCGTCTCCCTCAGAAGCAGTACGGCGGCCGCCGGCGCCGAAGGACCGGAGGACCGCGTCGCCAGGGACGCGCCCGCTCGGCGCACCGCTTCGAGCCGCAGGCGCTGCACACCGACGAGTGCCCGTATGAAGGGCCGGTACGAGGGGTCCACCGCGCCCGCGAGCGGGGCGGCAGCCGCCAGGTCCGCGGCGGCCCGCCCGGCCTGTTCGTCGACGAGCCGGCCCAGCTCCACGCCGGGCTGCATGAGGTCCGCGCCGTGGCGTGCCACCGCGTCGACGGGGACACCCGGCCGACCCGCCCGGACGTCCTCGGGCAGATCCTCCAGGAAGTCGATGCGCTGCATGGCCCGCATGAGCCGATGGCAGCCGTCCTCGAACTCCGCCCTCGCCGTCGCGTCCACGGGCGCGACGAGGCAGGCCGTGAGCATCAGCGCGGGCAGGCTGTACTCCCGTACGTACTGCTCCAGTTCCTCGTCGTCCGCGATGGTCCGCCACGCGACCTCGCGCTCGCAGCCCCGCAGGAACTCGTCCACGTGACCGCGAACGTCCGGGTTCCGCTGGGCCGTACGCACCAGGCAACGCAGCACGGACAGCTCGGAGTCACCCCCGGCGAAGGCCTTCCCGACGAGCCCGGTCCACTCCCCCAGCGCGGCGGCCCGCTCCTCCGGTCCACCGCGGTCGATCCGGTCGTCGGTGTCGTGCATGAACGCGACCGCGGCCACGACGTGCGGCAGCACCGCTGCGGGAAGCAGCAGCCGCGCCGCCGCGTACTCGGCCGTCCTGTACCTCCGCACCGCCCGCCGCTGCTCCGTGTACTCCCCCCGCAGCCGCGGTTCCCTCACCCCGGCCCGGTCGAGGGCCCTCTTCCACATGCCGATCTCCCCTCGTCGTCGGCTGCGAGCCTACGTGCGCACGGCGGGAACTCGGAGGACCCCCCGGCGCTCTGTCGGCACGAGGCCGTACAGCACAGCGGCAGCGGCAGCGGCAGCAGCAGCAGCGGCGTCAGTCTCGGCAGCCGTACGCCGTGGTCACTTCCGCGAGTCCCTCCAGGCCGCCGTCCTCGCCGCAGCCGCCGTCGACGCGGGCGAGCAGGAGCACGCGGGCCGGGACCCCGGCCTCCGCGTAGGCGGTGAGGCGGTGGTGGCCGTCCAGGACCGCGCCGATGAGCCATCGCTCCTCGTGTTCGGCCTGCACGTAACGGTCGTCGACCCAGCCGAGGACCACGGCTGCGGGGCGGGCGCCCGTCGTGATGGCGGAGGTGTGCCGGGCGATGGTCGCGGGGTCGAGTGACTCCGGCGGCTGTGAGGGCAGGAGGACGCCGTAGGTGCGCGGGATCCGGCCGTGGGGGACGGGCGCGGTGAGTTGGAAGTGTGCGACGCCGGGCCAGTCGTACTCGGGGTGGTCGTCGGCGACGTCGGTGTCGTCGGGCTCGTCGTCCGTACGGGCCGCCGCACGGCGGTGCCACCACGACTGGGCGGGATCGGTTACGCGTTCCAGGGGGAGGTCGAGGAGGAGGGCGCGGTAGTGGCCGGTCTCCAGTTCGGCGAGTACGGGGTTCCATTCGGCGAGCAAGGCGGCGTCGAGCCGGTGGAGGTCGGTCAGGCGTTCGCGCATGCGGGCCGCGATGCGGGGCGCGGTGTCGTCCGGCCAGCCGAGGAGGGACAGGGCGAGCTCGCAGGTGTCGCAGATCGAGCCGAACCGGTACAGCGGCTTGCGGTCGTAGGTCAGGGAGCGGTCCCAGCGGGGCCAGGAGGAACCGGGCGAAGGCGGGTCGAAGGCGACGCGGATCCGCCCTGCTCCCCCGTCGACGGAGAAGCGGGCCCGCGTGCCGGACTCGATGACGACGTCCCGTATCGCTACGGGCGTGGGCTGGGGGCGGTGGTCCGACCAGGCGGCGCGGACAGCTGCCGCGTACGCCTCGCCTCTGGCGCGCTCCGGGAGGAGGGGGTCGTGTCCCGTGAGGCGGACGAGGGCGTGGTGGACGTCGTACACCCGCTGCTCGCCGCCCTCGGTGAGCCATCGCAGGAGGTGCGGCACGGCGGTGGGGTCGCCCATCAGCTCCAGCGCGACGGCGAACGAGGTGTGGTCGAGTCCGGTCACCTCGTGCAGCCGTGTGGCGATCGCCTGGGTCCACTCGCGTGCGCCGAGGCGACCCAGGGCGAGTGCGGCGCGGCCTCGCGGGGCGGAGGGGTCGGCCAGGAGGGCGCCCAGGCGGGGTGCGAAGGACGGGTCGCCGGAGAGGCCCATGGCGTCGACGAGTTCGGGGGTCGGTGTGTCGCCGGAGCGCACGCCGCCGCGCGCGTCGGAGCCCGGGGCCTCCGACGCGTACGTATGGAGCAGCTCGGCCGGCAGGCGCAGACCGCGCGTCACGGCGGTGTTCAGCAGGTCCTGCCGGTCGTCGGGACCGAGCGTGGCGTCGGCGAGGAGGCGCAGGAGGACCGCGTCGCCGGGTTCGCCGAGGCTTCGGAGGAGCCAGGTGAGGTGGCGGCGGGCGGCTGATCGGTCAGGCTCCGAGCGGTACAGCTCCTCGACCGCCTCGGCGAGGCGCTCGGACTCGCCGCTGTGGAGTGCGTGCGGTGTGCTCGGGGCGTGCGGTGCATGCGGCGTGTTCGGGGCATGCGGTGTGTGCAGTGCCAGCAGTGCGGTCCACGGGTCGTCGGCGCGCAGGGCTGCGCGGAGACGTTCCCGGACGGTGTCGTGATCCCCCATGCGGGCAGTATCGGCCCTGGGGCTTTCCGGCTCCGACCGGACGAAGGTGCGCAAGGCAGCCGGACGCGGCCGCGCGCGCCGCCGACGGGGTCGACAGCGCGCACTGTGTGTGGGGGGTGTGGGACCGGGTGCTCGGTCAGAGGCCGTAGGCCTTGACGACGCGGCGGGCTTGGGCGAAGAGCATGCCCACGTTCACCGACTTGCGGCAGACGACGACCGCGACGACGTCCTGGCTTTCGGTCATGCGGATGAACAGATGGGTCAGGTTGGCGCTGTTGACGAGGATTTCCTGGAAGTAGTGCTGGTCGTTCTCGATGCCGCGGCGCTCTTTGAACACGTCTTCGATGAGGACCACGGTGCGGCCCTGGAACAGGTCCAGGGTGGCTCCGGCGAGGAGGTCGAGGACCTCAGGGGGGTGGCTGTCGACGGTCTCGTAGGAGAGGAGCATGCCGGTGCCCATGTCGACCACTCCGGCGGCGACGCAGTCGGGGGCTTCGACGCGTAGCTCCTTCACCAGTCCCTGGATGGCGTCGGAGAATCCCTGCGCGACGGGTTTTGTCACCATCGTCGTCACTTCCTTCCGGAGAGGATCGCTTCGACGCGCTTCAGGACCGGCTGGGATTCGAGGTGGAGTTGTTCCAGGTCCATCCCCTCGTCGCCCAGGACGACCATCAGGGCCGTGTCGGCCACGGCGTAGACGGCGGCGCAGCCGGTGCTGCCGTAGGCCACGGTGCGGCGCAGGGTGCCGCGGCCGGTCGCGCCGGTGGTGCGGCGTGCGAGGCCGAGGCTGGCGGCGGCGAGGGCCGCGAGGCCGTTGGGTTCGATGCCGTCTTCCGTGTCGGCCGCGATGAGGATTCCGTCGACGGCGGCGAGGGCCGTGTCGGTGATTCCGGGTATCTGATCGCGGAGTCCCCTCATCTCCCCGGTCAATGCCTCATGGTCCATGCGGTTTCCCTTCGCACCTTTTCGTGGATTCCCCGAGCGCCAGGAGCCGGTGGCCTTGATGGTCGCTGCTCGGGTACGGCTCCGGGTGAGGAGCCCTTCAACCCGTCGCGGAGTCGTCCGCGACGAGAGCTTTCATCGTGAAACCGCTGGCCCCGGGGATGCGGTACGGCAGGTCCGCACCGCCGATGACCACCGGGTCCGGGCCGTGCGCAGCGCGTCGTGGTTCGAGCGCCGGGACCGACCACGGTTGCGCCGTGCCGAGCACTTCGCCCCGGCCCGCTCGCTCTAGGAGGCCGTCGCCGAGCATCCGCGAGATCTCGACCGTGACGTGGTAGACGCCCCGGCCCACCACGAAGGCGATGTCCCGCGCGGTGCGCCTGCCGTTGGCGTGGAAGAGGATCTCCCTCCGGTGCCGGACCAGGCCTTCCGCGAGGCCCGCGGCACCATGGCCGGCGATGACCCGTTCGCGGTCGGGGAGGACGGCCTGCGGCAGTGTCGCGAGCCCCGCGACCTTCCGGGCCGCCTCGTCCAGGAGCTCCAGCGGGTCCTCCCCACCGGGGGCGGGTGCCATGGGCACGCTCCGCGGAACGGCGACGCACTCGGCGGTGTCCCCCGCGACCACGGCGAACACCGCGTCCCTGAGGGCCATCACCGTGACCACCTGCAGTTCCTTGGCCCCCAGGGATCCTCGCGCCACGAGCTCCGCGCCCGGCATGAACCTTCCGGTCGGCGTCAGCGTCCCCCAGTCCGCCGCGCTGACCCGCCCGGAGCGCAGCAGCAGTGCCTCCACCCCCGGGGCGCCCGGCGTCTCGACCGCGATCACCCGGCCGTGCCGCAGGTGGAACACCCCGCCCGGCCTGCCGTGAACCCGCAGGACGATGGTGGAGCGAGCCGCCCTGCATTGCGCCAGGGCGAGGTGGAGCAGTCTGTGTCCAGCGCGGTGAAGGCAGTTGCGCGTATCCAGCAAAGCCCGCCCTTTCCATGCCCGACACAGCCTCGCCACACCGGATTTCGTACTGGCGCCCGAGGTGTGACGCCGACACGGCAAGGTGTATCAGCCGACAAGACAAATATTCCATCAGAGATGGAATGCGACAGAATCTGCAACTTCCCGTCGAAGTACGTCTAATACGAGACCGATCGGAAGGCCGGAAGAGCACGAATTCGATCATGGTCGTAGCGTCCAGGAAGGCGCGGGCGCGGACCGCCTGGGTCGTGGTTGTCGCGGCGGCCGGGCGCGAGCGCGGACGCCCTGGGCCGTGGTTGCTCGTAGCGGCCGGGCCGAGCGCGGACCGCCTGGGCCGTCGCTGTCGTGGCGGCCGGGGGCGCGCGGGCGCACGCCCCGGGCATCCTCCGTCGCCGGTGAGATCAGTCCAGTGGTGGCCAGGGGCCGGCGAGCAGACGTGCCGCCTCCTGGACGATCGCGGCCGACAGCACTTCCCTGTCGCCGCGCCGGAGCGCCGCCCCGTCGTTGTGGGCGTCGGTCTTGTCGACGAGGGGCCTGAGCTGCCGCGGCCGGGCCAGTGCACCCCACCCCTCGTACGTGATCAGGTCACCGCCCGGACCGGGCCCCAGGCTGCCGTTCACGATCAACCGGAGCCACCAGCGGACCAGTTCCCAGCGGGCGTGCTCCCAAGGGACGTCGGTCGTGTCGGCCGGGAGGCCCTGGAGCAGGTCGAGTTCGGTCAACACCGCATCGAACAGGGCTTCGGCCCGCTCGTGTTCGGCGTGCGTGAGGCCGGCGAGGAGGACGAGGGACTCCGTCTCGACGTGGAGCAGCAGGGCCGTGAGACCGGCCTCGACGAGCTGGTCCGGGTGGTGCGGTCGGCCGATCAGGCGTTCCAGGGCGAGCATCCGGATGCAGTCGACGGCCTCCTCCGCGGTCGTCGCGTACGGCGAGAACGGGGTGGGCGCGGTGACGTCGAACCCCGGGCCGCCCTCGACGAAGTACACCCAGAAGTCGACGCTCGTACGGGTGGCGGGGAGGCCGCTCGCTCGGCCGGCGAACTCGTGGTGGACGTAGTCGGTGAGGTCGTTCCCGTACAGGATGACGTCGGTCTGCCAGACGGACAGGACGGGGTGCCCGTGCTCCCCCGCCGTGCCGGGCAGGTAGCGGTGCCCGTAGAGCGGGACCAGCTGCGGTACGGTCGCCAGCTCCGACCGCGCGAGGCGGAGCGCGTCGGCCGTCTCCGCGGGCCGTGGCGGCCATGCGGGGTGCCAGAACCGGTTGTGCTCCACGTCGAAGAGCACGCCCTCCGCCGGCCATGCCAGTCGCCCGGCCAGGTCCTCGGCGTCACCGTCACGCCAGTCGGGCCACTGCGACGAGCCGCACGGGAGGCCCGCGGAGAGGAAGACGCGGTGGTCGGCGGCGAAGGTGAAGCCGAATCGTGCCTCGACGCCGTCGAGCTCCCGCTCGGTGAGTCCCGGCCCGACCTCGGTTCGGAGCATGCTTTGAAGGGCCCGGGCCGATTCCAGGGTCAGGGGGTGGGGCTGCGGCGTGATCATGGTCGCCAGCGTAGTGAGGGGGGGCGTCGTGCGGGCCGGCGGCCGTGACGCTTCCGAGCCGTCTGACCTCGCACGACGAAGTACGGCCCGAGCTCCATTCCGGCGTGTGTGGGCCCGGCGACGCATGCGCACCGCGCGGGCACTGCGGGGCACCGCCAGGCACGGCCCGGGCGCCGCCGGGCGCCGCCGGGCACCGCCGGGCACCGCCGGGCACCGCCGGGCACCGCCGACAGACGCTGCCGGAACTACGCCTGGCAGGTCTGGTCGTGCGTGGGGAGCCGTCCGGTGCGCAGGTAGGCGTTGACGCGGTCGTCGACTCAGGCGTTCCCGTACTCGCCGTACAGGCCGTGCTGGCGGGCGCCCTCGACGGTGAGAAGTCGGGAGCTCGGCCACTGCTTGCGCATGGCGCGGGCGCCGGAGTAGAGCGTGCGGGGGTCTTCGGTGGCGTTGACGAGCAGGGCCGGGACGTCGTTGGTGAGCACGGTCGGGGCTGCGGCGGGCCGGTCCCAGAACTCGCACGGGGTGATGTTGTTGGCCAGGGGACCGGCGAGGGGGTAGCGGTCGCGCGACTTCTCGACCGCGCGCCAGTAGGTGCCGACGCCGCGTCGTTCGGCCACGTCGCCGCAGATGATCGCGGTCATCTGGCTGGAGGGGGCCGATCCCGCACCGGTGAGGAGGAACTCCATTTGACCGGCGAGGGCTTCCGACGGCTCGACCGGTTCGCGGGTCGCGGCGCGCGCCAGGAGGCTCACGGTCTCGGCAAGATCGGTGCGCCGCTGGTCGAGGTCGCTGCCGAGGCCGCCGACGAGGAAGGCGGGCAGTACGTGCTCGTCCAGGCGGTACTTCGCCCCGATCCTCAGCGGCTCTTGCTCGGCGGCATCGAGGATGTGCCGCACCGTCGCCAGGACCTCGCCACGCGTGGCGCCCAGGCCGTACGTGGCATGCCGTGCGGCAGCCCAGGACGCCCACGCGCGCTGGGCGGCCTCGTTGGCCGCCTCGGCGCCGCGCAGCAGGGTCTGGCTGTAGTGCGCAGCGGTGTTGACCCCGTCGAGCACCATGCGATCGGTGCGGCCGGAGAGGAGCTGCGTGTACACCTGTCCGAGGTAGCTGCCGTAGGAGTAGCCGAGGTAGGAGAGGGCGTTCTCGCCGAGGGCGCCGCGGATGACGTCCATGTCGCGGGCGGTGTTGCGGGTGGTGACGTACGGCAGCACGTCGCCCTGCGCGCGCTTGCACCGCGCGGCCAGTTCGCGCGCGAGGGCGACCTCCTCGCGGTACGCCGCCCGGTCGGCACCCGCGGAGCGGACGAGGGCGGAGCCGATGTCCCAGCCGCAGTCCAGTGGAGTGCTCCGGCCGACGAACCGCGGGTCCATGCCGATCAGGTCGTACCGGCCGGCGACGTCCCCCATCACCTGCGACTTGGTCAGCGGCATGTGGAGGCTGGGACCGGCCGGCCCGCCGTCGTTGAGGAGCAGCGCGCCGATGCGGTGGGCGGTGTCCGTGGCCTTCAGCCGCGATATGGCGACGGTGAGGCTACGACCGCCGGGGTCGGCGTAGTCGAGCGGCACGGTGATGTCGGCGCAGGCGGCGCCCGCCCCGTCCAGCGCCTTGCCCATCTCGTCGCCGGCCCCGAGGGCGCATGCGTGCCAGTAGACGTGTTGGGCGCGGAAGCGGGCCAGTGGGTCTGAGCGGGCGCCGATCGGCGCGTCGGCTGCGGTCGCTGCGGGGGTGTTGGTCGTTGCGGGAGCGGTGGTCGTTGCCGTGGCGGTCGTTGCCGCGGTCGCGGTGGTTGCCGCGGTCGCGGTGGTTGTCGCGGTCGTGGGGTTGTCGCGGTCGTGGTCGCGGCGAGCACTGCCACGTATGCCGCTAATGCCTTGATGTGTCGGGAAGTTGCCATGCTTGCACGCTAGGTCGGCGGACAACCCCGCGTCCTCCGGGGGATCCCCGAAACAGGGGCAGGGTCACCCCTGAAAGGCCCCCGGCTCCCGGACCTGCCGGAGTCGGCGCGGGAATTGTTCGAGCGGTCGCGGAGCGGATCGAACTAAGCTCCCGGTATGTCTGGTCCGACGTTGGTGATCGATTTGGCGGAGCCTCCCTCCCCGGCTGCGCTGCGGGAGTTCCGGGCGCTGATGGTGGACCTCTCCTGCAACTTCGGCGAGGAACGGCCGGGGTCCTTCGATGTGCATGTGCCCGCGGAGCGACTGGGGGTCCAGGACGGGCGGGACGGGGACTGGCGGAAGGCGCTCCCGATTCCGCTCCTCGGTGGTGCTTCCGCGGACGAGGAGCTCGCGGCCCTCGCGGGGTTCGATCCGCGGCGCGAGGACTGGCGGCGGCCTTTTCTCGTCTACTTGATGGGACCGGATGTCGGCGATGAGGAGACCTTCAGGGCTGAGCACGCGGACGAACCCGAGGTGGAGGCCGTCCTCGGGTTCACTCCGACGCATGCCGTCAATGTCAGCGCCTGCTGCAACCGCGACATCGATCACGTGGCCACGGCCCTGCTGACCGCCGCCGTCATGGACGTCATCGGGGGTGTGGCCGAGGTCGAGCTGCTGGACGGACAGGCGGCGGTCGTCGGCGGCCTTCCGGGGGTGCTGGGGATCGTGGACGACTGGATGGCCCTGGGAACGTCGGAGTTCCTGCGGGCCTGGGTCGGGCACCCCGCCTTCCGGCTGGTGAAGTAGGCCGGACAGAGCTGCGGCGGGGGTGGTCCTGCCGCGAACGGGAGCGTGCGTCATGTCGCCTGATCGCACGCCGCGCGTGGGTCGGCCGCGGCGGCGGATGCCGTCGTGGGTCAGCTGGTGCCGGGGAACATCCCGTCGAGCTCGGGGAAGGGGATGACGTCGGCGAGCGGGTGGTAGTCGCCCGTGTCGTACAGGGCCCGGGCGGCGCGGTGGGTGGCGGTGTAGGCGGTCTGGGCGAGGCCTGCGCCGACGCTGACGCGGGCGACGCCCAGGCGCCCGAGTGCGGCGAGGTCCGGTGCGCCGGGGACAGCCATGATGTTGAGGGGTACGGGGATGGCCGTGGCGAGTTCCGTGACGGTGGCGGGGTCGGTGACGCCGGGGACGAAGATGCCGTCGGCTCCGGCGGCCTCGATGACACGCGCGCTGGCCACGTCCCAGGCGTTGGCGAGGGCCAGGGGGCGCGCGGCGTCGTGGAGGGAGCGGAAGAGCCGGGCTTTGTCCGTGTGCGTGGAGACCATGCCGTCAGCCAACCAAGGGCGTCTGCCCGGCGTCTGGCAGGAATCCGACACCAACGTCACGTAGGGTCGGCCGGTCGGGGAACGGAACATCGCCGAGTGGCCGGGGGCCTGGTCGTGACCTATGACGATCCTGATCACGAGGTGCGGCCTCGGGCGTTCGAGCCGCCGGCGCGTGCGCGGCAGGCGGAGGGGGCCGGGGAGGCAGAGGGGGCCGGGCGGGCCGAGGGGGCTGCGGCGGACATGCGGTCAGTCGGTCTCGAACCGTTGGATCCGTACGTCAACAGTCAGTCGCCGTGGCGGTGTCGCTGCACCGCGTGCGGGGGCGTCGGCACGCGACGTCTCTCGACGATCCGCAACCTGATCAAGGAGGGGGCCACGTCGGGGTGCGCCACCTGCAACCGCAAGGCGGGCGGGGAGCAGAAGCGCAGGGCCAACGCCGAGCAGGCGGAGGCGATGATGCGGACGGCCGGGTACGAGCCGCTGGAGGGCTACGTCTCCGCCTCGACTCCGTGGAGCTGCCGCCACTCCGTCTGCGGCGAGGTCGTGCGGGTGAAGGCGTCGAGCGTGCGGAGCGGATACGAGCCGTGCCTCGTGTGCCGCGCGGAGGGGTACAAGCGGCGGGGTGCGGCCCGGCGGGTCGACCCCGACGAGGCCGGTGCCCTGATGCGGGCACACGGGTTCGAACCTGTGGAGCCGTATCCCGGGGCGTCGGTGGGTTGGCTCTGCCGCTGCACCGTGTGCGGGAAGGAGTCGAGGCCGATGTACTCCGGGGTGAAGGGGCGGGGGTACGGCTGCCGCCACTGCGCGGGAAGCGCTCCGCTCGACCCCGAGGTGTGCGCGGCGGAGATGCGGGCGGCGGGGTTCGAGCCGCTGGAGCCGTATCCCGGCAGTGACAAGCGGTGGCTGTGTCGCTGCTCGTCCGGGCACGAGGTCCACCTACGGCTTACCGGTGTCCGGACCGGCAAGGGCTGCCGGATGTGCGCGACGCACGGGATCGACCTCGCCGGGGCGGCGAAGCTGTACGTGATCACCCATCGGGAGTGGGGGGCGGTCAAGGTCGGAATCGGTGCCTGTACGGGCTACACCTCCCGTCTCGTCCAGCACGAGCGCCACGGGTGGGAGCTGTACAGGGCTCGCGAGTACCCCACCGGGGCCGCTGCTTTCGACGTCGAGCAGGCCGTGCTGGAGCGGCTGCGTGGCGACAAGCTGTGCCCCTTCCTCACCAAGGAGGTCATGCCGAACGGCTGGAGCGAGACCTGCGCCGCCGAACGGGTGAGCGCGGCCGAGGTGTGGGCCATGGTCGAAGAGGAGTCCCGTCGCGCCCCCGACGCCTACTCCCCCAGGGACGGCGACCGGCCCCGCGCCGCGTTCCTCTTCGACGCCGAAGCCGCCGCCGACGAGATGCGCGCCCGCGGGTACGAGCCGCTCGTGCCCTACCCGGGCCGCACGAACGCGACCTGGCCCTCACGGTGCACCACGTGCGGGCACGAAGGCCGCCCCACCTTCAATGCCGTACGCAACGCCGGCCAGGGCTGCCGCATCTGCCGGGTCAGAAACGCCCAGGCCAAGCGTGCGGCCGCTACCGCGCCCAGGGCCGGTGAGGTGATGCGAGCCGCAGGGTTCGAGCCGCTTGAGCCGTACCGCAGCAGCCAGACCCCCTGGCACTGCCGCTGCACCACCTGCGGTCGCGAGAGCACCCCGACGTACTCCAACGTGAACGGCGGCCGGAGCCGCTGCCGGTTCTGCAGCTCCACATCGTCGAACGCCGAGCGCGCCGCAGCCGACGCACGCAAGGCCGGCTTCGAACCCCTGGAACCGTACCCCGGCCTGGCCACCGCCCCCTGGAACTGCCGCTGCTCCTGCGGCAACGAGGTGACCATCCGGCTCTCCTTCATCCGAGCGGGAACGACAGGCTGCAAGAAGTGCCCCCGCACCGGCGGCAGGACCGACCCGTCGAAAGCCGCCACCGAGGTCCGCGCCGCCGGCTTCGAGCCGCTGGAGACCTATCCGGGCAAGACCACCGACAGCTGGCCCTGCCGCTGCGCATGCGGAGCGGAGGCCACGGTCACCTTGCCCGACATCCGTCGGGGCCGCCGATCCGGCTGCGGGGCGTGCTCCCGGGGCGGCGGCACGTGACGTCGGCGGTCACGGGAGAAGCACGCGGCGAGCGCCGTCCACTTCTTCGACCGCGCCCTCGTCGACTCCCTCGACGACGTCCCCGCCTTCGAAGAAGGCGACCTCCCCCGCCACCTGTGACGCGTCACCCCGACCCTGCGCCCCTGAAACCCGGGCCACCCGTGCCTCTGAGCCGTCCTCCAACACGTGGAAGGAAGGGTCCGACATCCCGCCGCACACGTCGTCGACATGACGACCTGGTGCGGTGAGGGTGCGGAACGACTCGATCGCGGCGGCATCCACTCGTGCGCGTCCGTCGTGCCCTCCCCCGCTGCCGAGCGCGTACCAGGTGCGGTGGTCGGGGAGCGGGTCCTGCCGCCACGCCAGCCACCGGCGTTCGGCATCCGAATCCGTATGGTCCGCCTGCATCGCCGGTAGCAGGTGGGGGGAGAGGTCCGTGACGGCCTGACCGTCGGGACATCACCGACTGTCACCAGGGTGGGCCGACTGAGCGAGGCTCTTTTGTGGGGCGGGCGACCGGGGGTGGGTCGGCTGGGGCGGGCTGGTGTGGGTTGGTTCGGGATGCTCGGGGGTGGGATGGGGGCGCAGCATGGAGGGGAGCGTCCCGTAGGGGCGATGTGGTGGATGGTCGGTGGGTGGAGGGAGAGGGGCGATGGGTGAGGACGCACCGCCCGATAGCGGCGGCTCCGGTGCCGCGGAGGTCGGGATCGGTGCGGGATGGAAGACGGCGGGGAGTCTGCTGGATTTCCTGAACGTCGCGGCGGTGGTGGTGGACACGGGTGGGCGGATCGTGTTCTGGAGTCCTCAGGCCACGGAGACGTTCGGGCATACGGCGGAGGAGGCGCTGGGGCAGCACGCGGCGCGGTTGCTGCTGAGCAAGGAGGACCGGCATCGGGCGTTGGAGCTGTTCGCGGGGGTGATGGAGACGGGGCAGAGCTGGGCGGGGGTGTTCCCCGTGCGGCGGAGGGACGGGACGAAGCGGTCCGTGGAGTTCCGCAACGTGCGGTTGCTCGACGACCTGGGTGACGTGTACGCGTTGGGGATCGCGGTCGACCAGTCGACGCTGCACCGTGTGGAGGAGCGGCTGGCACTGTCGGAGCAGCTGGTGTCGCAGGCGCCGGTGGGGTTCGCGCTGCTGGACACCGATCTTCGCTACCGGTTGGTCAACGGCGCGCTGGAGCGGATCAACGGGGTCTCGGCGGCCGAGCACATCGGCCGCAGGCCCCGCGACATCCACCCGAACAAGGACGTCGAGTCGGTCGAGTCGGCGCTGCGGCAGGTGCTGGCGACGGGTGAACCGCTGATCGACCAGTACGTCGTCAGTCGTACGAGGGCCGACCCGGATCATGATCACGCCTGGTCCGTGTCCTACTACCAGGTCCAGGGGCCCGGTGGGCGGGTGGTCGGGGTGGCGTCGTCGGTCGTCGACGTCACCGAGCGGCATCTGGCGGCCGCCGAGGCGGAGCGGGCCCGGCGGCGGCTGGCGCTGATCGCGGACGCGTCGGCCCGCGTGGGGACGACCCTCGGAATGGAGCAGACGGCTCGGGAACTCGTCGACGTCGCCGTGCCCGACCTGGCGGACATGGCCGCGGTCGACATCCTGGACTCTGTCCTGTCCGGACGACCGCCGGCACCCCGCAGGGAGGGGCCGGAGCTGTTCCGGGCGCTCGCCGTCGCCTCCGTGATCCCCGACGGTGTCACCGGCGCCGCCGACCCGGTCGGCGAGATCGCCGCGTACGGCCCGGACCGGCTGATCACCCAGTGCATACGGACCGGCCGGCCCGTCCTGGTGACCCACTGCGACGAGCGGGACCTGCGACGCATCGCCCGTGACCCGCAGGCCGCCGCGACCCTCGCTCGCGCCGGCGCACACTCCTATCTCGCGGTTCCGCTGATCGCACGCGACGAGATCCTCGGCGCCTTCGACCTGCTGCGTGTCACCAACCCGGAGCCTTTCGACGCGGACGACGTCCTGCTCGCCCGCGAACTCGCGGGTCGGGCCGCCATCGCCATCGCCAACGCCCGCTGGCACCAGAACGTGCGCACCGCCGCGGAAACGCTCCAGCGCAGCCTTCTGCCGCCCGCCCCGCCGCAACGCCCCGGCCTGAAGATCGCGTCCCTCTACCAACCGGCGCAGGCGGCCAACGAGGTGGGCGGCGACTGGTACGACGTCATCGCGCTGGCCGACGACAAGACCGCCCTCGTCATCGGCGACGTCATGGGCAACGGCATCGACGCCGCCGCCACCATGGGCCAGCTGTGCACCGCCGCCCGCGCCTACGCCACCCTCGACCTGGCCCCCGACGAAATCCTCCGCCACCTCGACCAGCTCACCCGCGGCCTGGAGCACTACATCGCCACCTGCCTCTACGCCGTCTACGACCCCCGCACCGGCCACTGCCACATCGCCAACGCCGGTCACCTCCCCCCTGTCATCACCCGCACCGGGCACAAACCCGAGCTCCTTCCCGTCCCCTCCGGTGCCCCGCTCGGCGTCGGCGGCGTCACCTTCGACACCGTGACGATCCCCCTCCACCCCGGCGACCAGATCTTGCTGTACACCGACGGCCTCGTCGAAACCCGCACCGACTCGATCGACGACCGCCTCGCCACCCTGCTCGACACCTGGGGCTCCGCCGGCCCCCTCCTCGACTCCACCTGCTCCCGCCTCGTCGACGCCATGCGCAGCCCCGACGACCCCGACGACGTCGCCCTCCTCCTCGCCGAGACCCACCCCTGGGAGGCGCCCCAGGCACGGCGGCCCTGACCCCACGGGCCGTCGCCCTCCGCGTGGCCGACGCACGGGCGGCTTGAGGCTGACGCACGGGCGGCTTGAGGCCGCCACTGACGGGGGGAACGGGTGCGCGTGATTGCGATGGGCAGCCTCTGCTGCCGCTCTGCCGGGGGTCCGTCATGACGTCGTCGTAACCGCCCCGCCGCCCGGCTCCTTCCGATATCCTCGTCGCCATGTGTTCCGTCATCCACAACCGCCAGGCAATCCGCACCCGGTCGACGCGCTGACCGTGGTGTCGACCGTCGTCGACACCCGGGCCCGACGTCCATCGTTCGCCTCAGGATGACGAGGTTCCTCACCATGCGCGTCTCCATGCGCTTCTCCACCCTGTGCACCACCACGTTCGTGCTCGTGCACGGCGGCTCCAGCAACGCCCGAGCCTGGGGGCCGTTGCAGAACGAACTGGCCCTGCTCGGCTGTCGCTCGTACGCGCTCGACCTGCCGGGCCACGGCGACCTGGCGGACGGTCCCGCCGCCTACTACCGGCAGCCCCAGGACATCGCGGCACTGGCCGCCGCACCTTCGCCGATGAGCGGCGTCACGCTGCGGGACAACGTGCGGCGTGTGACGGATGCCGTACGGAGGTTCGGCGACGAGGGGCCGGTAGTGCTGGTCGGCCACAGTCTCGGCGGTCTGACGATCACCGCCGTCGCCAACGCCGTTCCGGAACTCCTCGACCGGATGGTCTACGTCTCCGCGCTCTGCCTCGGCGACCCGGCCATGCTCACGGATCCCTGGGACGTGGCGGACGACAACCTGCTGGACGCCGTGGCGGCGCGGATCGCCGTGCCGGGCGTGAGCGAGCCCGGCGTCGTGCGGCTCAACTGGCGTCGGGCGCACAGCGATCCGGCGCTGTTCGCCGAACTGAAGGCGGCCGTCATGGCCGACTCCACCGATCACCGGTTCCGGCTGCTGCTCGACTCCCTGGACGCGGACGAGAACCACTCGGTGCTGGAGCCGGGGGCCGTGATCAGGGCCGAGCGATGGGGCCGCGTCCCGCACACCTACGTCCGCCTGTCCGAGGACCGTGGCATCACCCCGGCCGTACAGGACTACATGATCGGCCGCGCGGACGCGGTGACGCCGGACAACCCCTTCGACGTGCGCACCCTGGCCGCCTCGCACGTCGGCTACTTCAGCAGGCCGCGGATCTTCGCGGAACTGCTGGCCGCCCTCGTCTGAACCGTTCCGACCGCCCCGGTCGGCCCCGTCGCCGAGTTCGGCGACGGGCCCCGGCCGGGGTGCCCGCGCACTGACGCCGAGCGGGCGGACGGGCAGACGCGCAGACGGGCAGACGGGCAGACGGGCAGACGGACGGACGGGCAGACGGGCAGACGGACGGACAGGTGGGTCAGATTTCCTCGCGCAGGCCCCACGGGGCACCGTAGGCGCCGAGGAGGTCGAGGAAGGGCTGCGGCGGGAGGGCCTCGGGGCCGAGGACGCCGTTCGCCTTCCACGTTTCCTCGGCGATCAGCTCCAAGGCGATCACGGGGTTGAGGGCGGTCTGCCAGACGACGGCTTGGGAACCGTACTCGCGCATCGTCCATTCGTTGTCGACGACGTGGTAGAGGTACGTCTCGCGCGGGGATCCGTTCTTGGTGCCCTTGACCCAGGTGCCCGCGCAGGTCTTGCCCTTCATACGGTCGCCGAGCGTGGCGGGGTCGGGGAGACAGGCAGCAACGACGTCGCGCGGGGAGACGGCGACCGGACCGTCGGGGCCGGGGACGGTGACCTTCGCCGTGGCGTCGAGGCCCAGCTCGTGGAGGGTCTTGAGCTTGGCGATGAAGTCGTCGCCGAGGCCGTACTTGAAGGTGACGCGGCGGGCGTCGAGCCAGCGGGGCATGAGGAGGACTTCCTCGTGCTCCACGTTCACGCATTCCACCGGGCCGATGCCGTCGGGGAAGTCGAAGACCTGGGGTTCGCTGAAGGGGGCCGTGGTGAACCAGCCGCGGTCCTTCTCGTAGACGACGGGCGGGTTGAGGCACTCCTCGATGGTGGTCCAGATGCTGAAGGACGGTGCGAAGTCGTATCCCTCGACGGTGAGGTTCGCGCCGTCGCGGACGCCGAGTTCGTCGATCTCGTCGAAGAGTTCGTCGGCGGCGTACCGGGCGAAGACGTCCGAGAGGCCGGGCTCCACGCCCATCCCGACGAGGGCGAGGCGGTCGGCGCGCTCCCAGGCCTCGGCCCGGGCGAACTGCTCGTCACCCAGCTTGACGCCGCACTGTTCGTACGGAGCGGTCGGGTGCGGGACGGACAACGACATCGCCATGTCGACGTAGTGCACGCCGGCGGCCAGGGCGCTGTCGAACAGCGGCATCACGAAACGGGGGTCGGTCGCGTTCAGCAGCACGTCGCAGTTCTCCTCGACGAGGACCCGGCGGACCGCCTCCTCGTCGGAGGCGTCAAGGCGGCGGGCCCTGAAGCGGTCACCCGCGTCGCCGAGCGCGGCCACGGCGGCCTCCGCACGGGACAGGTCGTAGTCGGCGACGACCATGCACGTCAGAAAGTCGCGGCGGGCCGCGATACGGGTGACGGCGGTTCCGACGCCGCCCGCACCCACCAGAAGTACACGCATGTCACACACCCCTTCGTCGAGACGGTCCCGGCGAGCGCCTGGGGACGTCCCGATGGAACACGACGCCCCGCGTTAAGGTCTACGGCGTTGGCATAAGCGACAGGGAGGCGGCGGAGCGATGCCCAAGAAGGTGGTTCCGGAAGCCGAACGGCGCAGGCGAAGGCCCACACGGCAGGGGGTCGTCCTGTCGGAGAAGCTCATCGTGCAGACGGCACTGCGCATGCTGCGCGAGCACGGCACCGCCGGACTCAGCGCCCGCCGGCTCGGCGCCGCTCTCGGCGCCGACCCCAGCACCCTCTACCGGTACTTCGCCGGCCTCGACGGCCTCACCAGGGCCATCGGCGAGGAACTGATGGGCCGCGCCCTCGACAGCTGGACCGCCACCGGCACCTGGCGCACCGACCTCCACTCCCTCGGCCTGGCCATCCACGCCTCGTACCTAGCCCACCCCCAAGCCGCCCTCCTCACCGCCAGCCGCGTCACCGGCCGCCCCCGCGAGATCGAAGTCGACGAAACCATCCTCGGCATCCTGCGCACCGCCGGCTTCGACGACCCCGACGCCGTCGGCATCTACCACGCCTTCATCGACCTGGCCCTCGCCTTCGCCGCCCTCGACGCCGGCGCCCTGGCCATCAAGGACGAAGTCAGAGCAGCCGACGAGGACATGTGGACCACCACCTACGCCCGACTCCCTCCCCACACCCACCCTCACATCGCCGCCACCGCCCACCTCCTGGCCGACCGCATGAACGACAGCGCCTACCCGGTCGTCCTGGACACGCTCCTGCACAGAGCGGAGGCGCGGCTGACCGCGCTGCGCGGCTAGCTCGGGGGGAAGGGGGAAGGGGGAGAGCTGGAGGAGGTTGGCGAGCGTCCGTCCCCCGCGCTTCCCCCACGCCTCCTCCCCCGCGCTTCGCCCACGCCTCCTCCCCCGCGCGTCGCCCTTACGACGCCCTCACGACAGCTCGTCAAGCGAGTGCCGGATCCCGATCACCAAGCCGTGGGACTCCGGCAGCACGGCCGACGCCAGCCCCCATGCCCGTTCCAGCAGCCTCCTGGCCACAGCGTCGTCGCCGCGTACCCGCGCCAGGTCGCCGAGGGACCACAGGATGTCGGCCTGGCCGCGCCGGTCGTTCAGCTCCCGGTACAGCTCCAAGGCCTGCTCCAGCAGGCGCCCGGCCGCAGCATCGTCGGCGTCGTGCCGCTGCGCCAGATTGCCCAGGGACCAGAGGATGTGGGCCTGTCCGCGCCGGTCCTTCAGGTCCCGGTACAGCTCCAGCGCCTGATCCAGGAGTCGTCCAGCCACCGCGTCGTCGCCGCGGGTGCGCGCCAAGTTGCCCAGGGAGAAGAGGGTGTGGGCCTGACCGCGCCGATCCTCGAGCTCCCGGTACAGGGCCAGCGCCTGATCCAGCAGCCGCCGGGCCGCCGCATCATCGTCGCGTACTCGTGCCAGGTCGCCGAGGGAGAACAGGGTGTGGGCCTGTCCGCGCCGGTCCTCAAGGTCCCGATAGAGCCCGAGGGCCTGATGCAGGAGGCGACCGGCCGTGGCGTCGTCGTCGCGCATCCGTGCCAAGTTGCCCAGGGACCACAGAATGTGGGCCTGACCGCGCCGATCGTCCAGCTCCCGGTACAAGCCGAGTGCGTCGTTCAGCAGCCTCTTGGCTGCCGCATCGTCGTCGCGCACCCGCGCCAAATTGCCCAGGGACCGGAGGATGTGGGCTTGACCGCGCTGGTCGTACAGGTCGCGGTACAGCGCGAGCGCCTGCTCCAGCAGGCGCCCGGCCTGCGCATCGTCGCCGCGAACCCGCGCCAGGTCGCCGAGCGAACGGAGGAGGTGGGCCTGACCGCGTCGATCGTTCAGGTCGCGGTACAGCGCGAGCGCCTGGTCCAGCAGGCGTCCGGCCGCCGTGTCGTCGGTGCGCATGCGGGCAAGGTTGCCGAGGGAGCGCAGGGTGTCGGCCTGGCCGCGCGGGTCGTCCAGGTCCTGGTAGAGCCCCAGTGCCCGGTCCAGTAGGCGCCCGGCCGCCGGGTAGTGGTCCGAGAAGTACTCCACACGGCCTCGGAAGTAGGTGGTGTGGGCGTGCAGAGGAGGTGGGAGGGGGGCGTGTGCGGCCTCGCGCACCGCGTCGATCAGCAGGTTGGCTTCGTCCAGCCGGTAGCCGTCGAGGGCCGCTGTGACCTGCGTGTGCCACCACGCGGTGAGTTCGTGGCTGTCGCTGCCGGAGGCGGCGAACCGGTGGTAGGCGACCTCGGCGGGTGAGCCCGCGGCCTCGAAGTAGGCGGCTGCCGCGCGGTGGGCCGCTCGCCACCTGTTCGGGTACTGGGTGCGGAGATAGGCGGTGATGGCCGAGCGCACGAGGGGATGCAGCTGGAGTCTTCCCGCGGGCGTCTGCTGGACGAACGAGTGCCGCCGGAGGCGGCGGAAATCGCTGTCGGTGCAGTCGATGTCCGTGCAGACGTCGCGCAACAGCTCGTGGGTGAGCGTGCGGGGCACGGCTGCCAGCAGCAGTCGGTGCTGGTCGCCGTCGGACAGCCGCTCCAGGTACTTGGCGGGCAGCCAGCCGGCCGCGGGCTGCCCGGCCGCTGCCGCGCGCAGCCAGTCGGCGGTGATCGGCTGTCCCGAACGGCGGGCCCGCAGGATGAGGTCCGCGGTCATGGCCGTCCATACCGGCGTGCCGCCGCACGCCGTGTGCACCGCGGCGCTCAGGTCACGCGGGACACCTCCGGCTTCGAGGAAGGAAGCCGTGTGCTCCGGCCGCCACTCCGTGAGTTCGACCCGGGCGTGAGGCACGGGCAGGTCCAGTGGCTCACGGCCGGCCACCACGAAGCGCAGCCCGGGGTGCTCGGCGACCAGGCGCTTGAGCACGGTGGCGGTGAACCAGGTGTCCAGATCGCCCGCGGGGGCTCCCGCGTCCGGATCCCGTCGGGCTCCCTCGTCCGCGAGACGCAGCAGCTCACTGGTATCGATCAGGACGACGCCGGGATGCTCGGCGGCGCCCTCGGCGAGTGCGGCCAGACCTTCGACCAGCGCCTGCCGGTACAGGGCGTGCCACATCGCCGGCGACGGACCGCCCGCCGTGACGGGGCTGTTGCTGATGCGGCTGCCGTTTGCCGCCGACATCTCGATGCGGATCTGCCACTGGGCCTGGGCATCCGCCTGTTCGGCCCGGTAGTCGCGCATGAGTGTCCGGCGCACCTCGGCCGGACACAACTCGGTGATGGCCTCCGCGATGGCCTCCAGTAACGCGCGCGCCAGGTCGGGGCCCTGACCATGCCCACCGGCGGCCACGGTCGGATCGATCAGGAAGCTCAACTGCGCCATCCCGTACTTCACCCCGGCCCAGCCGGTGGCCCGCACATGGGACAGCAGCGTCGTCTTCCCCTGCCCGGAAACGCCCCAGACGACCAGGGCCCGCAACCCCGAGTGCCCCCGCGCCAGGTCCTCTACGGCCGCGAGTGCCTCCACACGATCGGTGAACGTCCCCATCGTCGGCTCCCCGTACGTGCTCATCCCACCCCCTGGCGTCAACTGACGGGCTCTTGAACGATGTTCGACGCTTCCGACCCGGCATCAGCCCCCTCTATCTTGGCGGCAGACGAGCGAATACCCGCCTGTCCACGGAAAACGGGGAGAGCAGATGACACGACTCGGACCCGCCGCACGAGCCGGCCTGTCCACCGTGGCCGGAGCCGCGGTCGGCGCCGTCGCCACCGCCCTGACGCAGAGCATCACCTGGCCGCTGGTGAGCGGCCTGGCGGTATGCGCGCTCGGCATCATCGCCCTTGAGTACTGGAGCCGGTCCGGCACCCCCGCTCCCACGCCCACTCCCACCCCTGCTCCTCGGACGACCGACCGGACCCGGTACGAAGAGCACGTCACAGGAAGCTCGCGGGCCGAACGAAGCGGCGGCACGGCGACTCGTGGAGCAGGGGTGGAAATCCGGGTGACGGACGGATCGTCCCTGATCGATTCACCCACCACGGCCCAGGGTGACGCGGAGGCGTCCCGGACGATCGACGATCACTCCACCGTGAAGGACGGCCCGGTCCACGTGCGGGACGAGGAGACCCCGTAGTCCGGAGACCGTGTGCGCTCGGCTCGGCTCGGCCCGGCTGGGTTCGCTTCGGTTCGGTTCGCGGCGCAAGTCGGCGTGTGCTGTTCTGGAAGCAGCCGCTGGAGGGCACAACGATGCTGCGCAGCAGGATTTCCGCGTTCGTATCCGCCAGGCCGGCCGCCCCGGCCGGAGTCGGTGGGGGGTTGTTGCCGGCGCGGGACCTGGCGGTCGCCTGGGTGGTCGTCGTTCTGATCGCGGTGCCGGCGTGGGTGCTGACGATCGGGCAGGCGCGGGACATGGGGGTGGAGCCCGGGACCATGGGGATGGCGCTGCCGCTGTTCTTGTTGCTGTGGGTGACGATGATGGCGGCGATGATGCTGCCGTCGATGGCGCCGGTGGCCCTCACGTGGGTCCGTGGGATCGGCCGGCGGTCGTCCGGCTGGATTCGGGCCGCCCGTACCGCCGGGTTCGTGGGCGGTTATCTGCTGGTGTGGACCGCGTTCGGGCTGCTCGCGTACGCGGCGCTGGCCTGGACCGGCGGCCTGGTGGAGGACCATCCCACCGCCGGGCGATGGATCGGGGCGGCCGCGTTTCTGCTGGCGGGGTTGTACCAGCTCGGGCCCCTCAAGAACGTCTGCCTGCGGCATTGCCGTGACCCGCTGAGTCATCTGGTGCGTTACGCGGGGTTCCGGCGCACGGCCCGCGACTTTCGGGTGGGTGTCCATCACGGTGCGTACTGTGTCGGCTGCTGCGCCGGGCTGATGGTCGTGCTCGTTCCGCTCGGCGTCATGAACGTGGCGGCGATGGCGGGTCTGGCGTTGGTGATCTTCGTGGAGAAGTTGTGGTCAAGGGGCGTGCTGCTCAGCACCGTCGTGGGCGTCGCCTTCCTCGTGCTGGCGGTGCTCGCGCCGTTTCAGGACTGGATGCTGCCGGGGCTGCAGGATGCCGTTCCGTCGATGGACGGCATGTGAGGTCCGTCGACGGGTGACCTCCCACGTTCTCGGGCAGCCGTGGCGAGCTCCTTCGCGCTGGACGACGACCATGGCGATCTCCCCCGCCCGGGACAGACGTGTCGATCGCCCTCCCCGAGCCGGTTCCCCGAACGTGCTGGGAGGTGCAAGCTGGAAGGGAGACCGTTCGTCCGATCCGGGCGCGGGCTCCGGACTCGCGGTCTCGTCACTCCGAGTGAGCTTTTTCGGCTCGGCTGGAGGAAGCGAGATGACGCAGCAGGCCGCCACCGGTACGCGCTGGCATCTGGCCGGCGACTGGTTCGACGTATGCAAGTGCGCGATTCCGTGCCCGTGCACGTTCGCACAGCCTCCGACGTACGGAGACTGCGAGGGTGTACTGGTCTGGCACATCCGGGAGGGCAACTTCGGGGACGTACGGCTGGATGATCTGAACGTGCTGATGCTCGGGTCGTTCGAGGGCAACCCGTGGGCAGGCACGCATACCGAGCCGTACGCGGCGGTCTTCCTGGACGAGCGTGCCGACGAGCGGCAGCGGGCGGCGCTGGGGGCCGTCTTCGGTGGTGAGGCGGGCGGGTGGCCGGCGGAGTTCGGGGCGATGTTCCATCCCGAGATGCGGGGCATGGACGTCGTTCCGATCCATGTGGAGATCGACGAGGATCTCGGCACCTGGCGTGCCGAGATCCCGGGCCGTGTCACGGCGGCCGCCGAGGCGCTCACCGGACCGACCACCCCGAACGGCGCGCGCGTCCAGGTCCTCAACGCTCCGGGCGCCGAGGTCGGGCCGGGCCAGGTCGCCACGTGGGGGCGGGCCACCGTCGACCGGGCCGACGCGTTCGGCTTCTCCTGGGAACGCACCGGGAAGTCGAGCAAGTACTTCCCGTTCGACTGGACCGGTCCTGACTGAGGACACCGTTCCCGACGCCGCCCGGCCGACCGGTGCGGATCCGTCGGTCGGTTCGGGTCACGCGTCCCCGGGTGCCCGCATGCCCCGGGCACGGGCGGTCCGCGTCGCCGTGTCGGAGGCGAGGAGGTCGAGGACTTCGCGGGCACGGGCCGGCTGGGTGGAGGACGTGAGGACGCCCGCGCTGAAGAGCGAGGTGATCGCGGTGTCGCCCGGGAGGGGGCCGACGACGACGATGCCGGGCAGGTCCATGAGTTCGCTGTGCTGCTGGAAGGCCAGGTCCGCCTGTCCGGACGACAGGAGGGTGCCGGCGGGTACGCCGGGCGGGGCCTGGACGAGGCGGTCGCCGAGCGTGTCGGTGAGGTCGAGCCGGTGGATGAGGTCGACGAGTGCCGTGCCGCTGGGGCCGGTGGAGTAGGCGATGTTCTTCGCGGCGAGGAGGGCGGCCCGCAGGTCGGATGCGGAGGCGAGCGCGGGGACCGGGGTTCCCTCCGGTACGGCGGCGACGACCTGGGAGATCCAGAGCGGGCGTACGGTGCCCGGCACGAGGTGCCCCTCCTTCTCCAGGGCGGCCAGCGCTCCGTCGGCGAGGACGAGGAGGTCGGCTTCGGCGCCCTCGCGGACGCGCCGTGCGACCTCGACGCCGCCGGCGGCGTCGAACCGTACGGCCGTGCCGTGGGCGTGCCGGAGATGGTCGGACAGCTCGGCCAGGATCGGCCGGGTCGCCATCGAGGACAGTCCGGTGATCTCTCGGTTCACATGGCCTCCTTGGTGTGCGGCGGGGGAACGGCGGGCGGTCGGGCCGCTCGGCGCCGGTCTGCGAGACTGGCGGCGTGAGCGCAACCCAGATCTCGGCGGCAGGCAAAGTCCTCAAGGTCCTCTCGGCCTTCGACCGTGAGCATCCCTCGCAGACTCTGTCGGAAGTCGCTCAGCGTACGGGTCTCGCGTTGAGCACCACGCACAGGGTGGTTGCGGAGCTGGCGGGTTGGGGTGCGCTGGAGCGTGGCGAGGACGGGTCGTGGCACGTCGGGCTGCGGCTCTGGGAGATCGCCTCGGGATGTCCGCGTACCCAGATCCTGCGGGACGTGGCGCTGCCGTTCATGCAGGACCTGTACGAGGTGACGCACGAGAACGTGCAGCTCGCGGTGCGCGAGGGGACGGAGCTCGTGTTCGTCGAGCGGATCGCCGGGCACCGGTCGGTGGAACTGCTGACCATGGTCGGGACCCGCTTCCCCGTCGCCTCCACCGGGATGGGACGCGTACTGCTCGCGCACGCGCCGCCGGAGATCCAGGAGGAGGTCCTCGACTCGCCGATGCGTGCCTGGACCCCGTACACCGTCGTCGATCCGAAGGCGCTGCGCGCGCAGTTGGACCGGATCCGCCGGGAACAGGTCTTCGTCAGTGACCGGCAGCTTTCGGAGAGCACGGTCGCCGTGGCCACGCCGGTGCGGATCGGCCGGGCCGGACCGGTCAGCGCCTCGCTGGGGATCGTGATCACGGCGGAGGGCGCGAGCCGCGCGCGCAGGCTGCGGGATCCGCTGCTGAGGGCGGCGCAGGGCATCTCCGACGAGCTGGGACGGCGTACGCGCACGACCGGCTGAGGTGGAGGGACGGCTGCCGAGATCCGACCGCGCTTCCGCCTGACGGAAACGGAGGCGACCGGTCACGGTCCTGGGTGTCAACGTTCGTCGTGTTCGAAACGTTCACTGTCGCTCAGGAGATGCCATGGCCGAAGCCGTCGTCGACACCGTTGCCTCGGTCCCCGTCGCTGTCATCGGCGCCGGTCCAGCGGGCCTGATGCTGGCGCACCGGCTGGGGCGGGCCGGCGTCGACACGATCGTGGTCGACACCCGGACCCGGCACGAGATCGAGACGACGCAGCGGGCGGGCATCCTCGAGGCCGACGCGGCACGGGACCTGGTCGAGACGGGCGTGTCCGACCGGATCCTGCGCGAGGGTCACGAGCACGAGGGCACCGAACTCCGCTTCGGCGGGCGGCCGCACCGCATCCACTTCAAGGCGCTGGTGGGCGAGTCGGTGTGGCTCTACCCGCAGACCGACGTGTTCGTCGACCTGGCGAACGCGCGGGCCCGCGACGGCGGCACGGTCCACTTCGGTGTCACGGACACCGAAGTCCTCGACGTCACGACCGACGCTCCCCGGGTGCGCTACACCGCGCCCGACGGGTCCCGGCACGAGATCCGCGCACGATACGTCGTCGGTGCGGACGGGTCGCGCAGCATGTGCCGCAACCTGGTGCCCGAGGACCGGCGGGTGCGGTACGGCAAGGACTACCCCTTCGCGTGGTTCGGCATCATGGCCGAGGCCCCGGTCAGCGCGCCCGAGCTGGTCTACGCCCACTCCGAGCACGGGTTCGCGCTGATCAGCCAGCGCACGGAGAGCGTGCAGCGGATGTACTTCCAGTGCTCCCCCGACGAGTCCGTCGACGCCTGGCCGGACGACCGGATCTGGGAGACGCTCCAGGCCCGGGTGGCCGGCGAGGACGGCTTCCGGCTCAAGGAGGGCCCGATCCTCGAGAAGTCGGTGCTGCGCTTCCGGTCGTTCGTCCAGGAACCCATGCGCTGGGGCTCGTTGGTGCTCGCCGGCGACGCCGCGCACACCGTGCCGCCGACCGGAGCCCGCGGGCTCAACCTCGCACTGCACGACGTCAAGGTCCTTGCCGACGTGCTGCTTCGAGCACTCGGCGGCGTGGGCGAGGCCGCACTGGACGCCTACCAGCCGCGTGCCTTGCAGCGGGTCTGGCGGGCGCAGAACTTCTCGCACTGGATGACACAGCTGCTGCACACGGCGCCCGGCGGCACGTCGTTCGACCTGCGGCGCCAGCTCGGCGAACTCGACAACGTCGTGGGCACGCGCGCCGGACGCGCCTATCTCGCGGAGCAGTACACCGGCTGGCCCGTCAACTCCCGCGCCTGACGCCCCGGGACCGCGGCAGCCTCGGGCGGCCCTGCCCGACTCTGCCTGGACCTGTCCGGACCCCGACGCCGACCCCAACCCCGAGTCCGACGACCTCAGGAGACACCCCATGATCATCGACTGTCACGGTCACTTCACCACCGCACCGCCCCAGCTGGCGCAGTGGCGTGACCGGCAGGTGGCGGCCGTCGGTTCCCCCGAGGACGCGCCCGACCCCGACGATCTGGTCATCGGCGACGACGAGCTGCGCGAGGCGATCGAGGGCAACCAGCTGCGGCTGATGGACGAGCGCGGCAGCGATCTGACGATCTTCTCGCCGCGGGCCAGCTTCATGGCGCACCACATCGGCGACTTCCAGGTCTCCTCGACCTGGGCGCGGATCTGCAACGACCTGGTGCACCGCGTCAGCACGCTGTACCCCGACCGCTTCGCGATGGGGGCGATGCTGCCGCAGTCCCCCGGCGTCGACCCGGCGACCTGCCTGCCCGAGCTGCGCCGCGCGGTCGAGGAGCTCGGCGCGGTGACGGTCAACCTGAACCCCGATCCGTCGGGCGGCAGTTGGACGGCGCCGCCGCTGACCGACCGCAGCTGGTACCCGGTGTACGAGGCGATGGCGGAGTACGACATCCCCGCCATGATCCACGTCAGCACCTCGTGCAATCCGGCCTTCCACACCACCGGCGCCCACTATCTCAACGCCGACACCACGGCGTTCATGCAGCTGATCCAGGGCGACCTGTTCGCCGACTTCCCGACGTTGAGGTTCGTGATCCCGCACGGCGGCGGCGCGGTGCCGTACCACTGGGGCCGGTTCCGCGGGCTGGCGATGGCGCTCGGCAAGCCGGACCCGGAGAAGCTGCTGGACAACGTTTTCTTCGACACCTGCGTCTACCACCAGCCCGGAATCGACCTGCTGACCCAGGTGATCCCCAGCCGGTCCGTGCTGTTCGCCAGCGAGATGATCGGCGCGGTCCGGGACATCGACCCGCGCACCGGGCACCACTTCGACGACACGAAGCGGTACGTCGACGCCACCCCGCACCTGACGGACGAGGAGCGTGCCGCCGTGTACTCCGGCAACGCCCTGCGCGTCTACCCCCGACTCGCCGCCCGCCTCGCCGCGGCCGGCCGCTGAATCCAGGAGGAGCCCGAATGGAACACACCGAGCTCGGCGTCGTCCACACCAGGACCGACCGCGCCGACCCCGAGGCCGTCGCCGCGCTGGCGAAGTTCGGCGTCGCGACGATCCACGAGGCCATGGGCCGGGTCGGTCTCATGCGCCCCTACCTGCGCCCGGTCTACCCGAAGGCCCGGATGTGCGGCACGGCCGTGACCGTACTCCTCCAGCCCGGCGACAACTGGATGCTCCACGTCGCCGCGGAGCAGATCCAGGACGGGGACGTCGTCGTCGCGGCCTGCACGACCGAGAGCGAGGACGGGTTCTTCGGCGAGCTCCTCGCCACCTCGTTCCGCGCCCGGGGCTGCCGGGGCCTGGTCATCGACGGCGGCGTCCGCGACGTGGCCGATCTGGAGGGGATGGACTTCCCGGTCTTCTCCCGCGCGGTCCACGCCAGGGGCACGGTCAAGGCCACCCTCGGCTCCGTCAACGTCCCCGTGGTCTGCGGCAACGCCCTCGTGCGGCCCGGTGACGTGGTCGTCGCGGACGCCGACGGCGTCGTCGTGGTGCCGCGCGAGCGTGCGGCCGAGGTGGCGGCCGCGTCGGCCGCGCGCGAGGCCAAGGAGGAGGGCAAGCGCGCGCAGTTCCGCGCGGGCGCGCTCGGCCTGGACGTGTACGGGATGCGCGGCCCGCTGGCCGAGCTCGGACTGCGGTACGAGGACTGACGATGACGACGAGTTCCGAGAAGGCCCCCGACTCGACGGGCCCCGAGACGACCCCCGGCTCGGCGGCTTCCGACAAGGCCCTGGGCCGGGCAGGCTCCACGAGCACCCCCGACGCGGCGGGCTTCGAGAAGACCCCCGGATGGCTGGACTGGTACGCCGGTCCGAGCCGGCCCCGGTTCCGGCTCCCCGACGGCGCCGTCGACGCGCACTGCCACGTCTTCGGGCCGGGCGCCGAGTTCCCGTACGCGCCCGAGCGGAAGTACACGCCGTGCGACGCGTCCAAGGACCAGCTCTTCGCGCTCCGCGACCACCTCGGCTTCGCTCGTAACGTGGTGGTGCAGGCGACCTGCCACGGCGCCGACAACACGGCGATGGTCGACGCCCTGCGGGCCTCCGGCGGGGCCGCGCGGGGTGTGGCGACGCTGCGGCCCGACGTCACGGACGCGCAGGTGCGGGAACTGCACGAGGCCGGCGTACGCGGAGTGCGGTTCAACTTCGTCAAGCGGCTCGTCGACGCGGCGCCGCGGCAGGACCTGCGGGACGTCGTGGAGCGGATCGCTCCGTACGGGTGGCACGTCGTCGTCTACTTCGAGGCGGCGGACCTGGCCGACCTGCGGGACTTCTTCCTGTCGATCCCGGTTCCGCTGGTCGTCGACCACATGGGGCGGCCCGACGTCACGAAGGACCCGCACGGCCCGGAGTTCGAGACGTTCCTGAACTTCATGCGGGCCAGGCCTGACATCTGGTGCAAGGTGACGTGTCCGGAACGTATCTCCGCGAGCGGCCCGCCGGCCCTCGACGGTGAGCGGAGCGCGTACCGCGACGTCGTCCCGTTCGCCCGGCGCGTGGTCGAGGAGTTTCCCGACCGGGTGCTGTGGGGTACCGACTGGCCGCACCCCAACCTCACCGGCCACATGCCCGACGACGGGCTGCTGGTCGACTTCGTCCCGCACATCGCGCCGACGCCGGAGCTCCAGCGCACGCTGCTCGTCGACAACCCGACGCGCCTGTACTGGCCCGACGCCGACTGACCCCGTCTCGATTGGAGTTCCGGCATGTCGCTGGACAAGACCTACAAGCTGGTGCCGGGGACGACCATCTTCGACGCCGAGCAGTCCGCCAAGGGGTACCACCTCAACCAGTTCTGCATGTCGCTGATGACGGCGGAGAACCGTGCGGCCTACCTCGCCGACGAACGTGCCTACCTGGACGCGTGGCCGCTGCGGGAGGAGCAGAAGCAGGCGCTGCTCGACCGCGACCTCAACGCGGCGATGCGCGAGGGCGGCAACATCTACTTCCTCGCCAAGTGGGGTGCGACGCTGGGGTTCTCCTTCCAGCAGATGGCCGGTTCGATGACCGGGATGACCGAGCAGGAGTACCGCGACATGATGGTCGGCGGCGGCCGTTCCGTCGAGGGGAACCGGATCGACCACGCCGTCCTCGACGCGGCTCACGCGGACCCGGGGCCGCCGGCCGAGCACGCCACGATCACCGGGGCCGTGTTCACCTCGCACGTGCCGGCCATCGGCGCGGCGATGGACCACGGCAAGACCGAAGAGCCGTACTGGAAGCCGCTCTTCGAGGGCTACGACTTCTCCAAGGCCTGGGAGCAGGAGAACGTCCCCGATGTGATCTTCCTCGTCTACAACGACCACGCCTCCTCGTTCGACCAGTCCCTGATACCGACGTTCGTCCTCGGTACGGGCGCGGCCTACCCGACCGCCGACGAAGGGTACGGGCCCCGCCCCGTGCCCGGCATCGAGGGCGACCCCGACCTGGCCGCGCACATCGCGCACTCTCTCATCAGGGACGACTTCGACCTCACGCTCGCCAACGAGATGACCGTCGACCACGGCCTGACCGTCCCGCTGTCCCTGATGTTCGGCGACGTCGAGAAGTGGCCGTGCAAGGTGATCCCGTTCCACGTCAACGTGGTGCAGTACCCGGTGCCCTCGGGCGCCCGGTGCTTCGCGCTCGGCCAGGCGCTGCGCCGGGCGATCGAGTCGTACGACCGGCCGCTGAAGGTCCAGGTGTGGGGCACCGGCGGCATGAGCCACCAGCTGCAGGGCCCGCGCGCCGGCCTGATCAACCGGGAGTGGGACAACGCCTTCCTCGACCGGCTCGTCGACGACCCGACCGGACTGTCGCGGGTGCCGCACCTGGAGTACGTCGAGGAGGCCGGCTCCGAGGGCATCGAGCTGGTCATGTGGCTGATCGCCCGCGGGGCGATGAGCGACGTGGACGACTCCGGACGGGTCGAGGTCAAGCACCGCTTCTACCATGTGCCCGCGTCCAACACGGCCGTCGGCCACCTGATCCTCGAAAACCACCCGCGGGCCCAGGAGCCCGCCGAAGGAGTGAACTGACATGACCCACGAACGAACCCTGCGGGTCGCCCTGGCCGGCGGCGGCGCCTTCGGCGCGAAGCACGCGGCCGCACTGCGGCGCATCGACGGCGTCGAGGTGGCCGCCGTCGTGAGCAGCTCCCTCGACCGGGCCCGGAAGTTCGCGGCGGAGCAGGGCGTCGGCCGCGGCGTGGCGTCCCTGGACGAGGTGCTGGCGATGGACGACATCGACGCCGTCATCCTCGCCACCCCCACCCAGATGCACGCCGAGCAGACCCTCGCCTGTCTCGACGCCGGCAAGCACGTCCAGGTCGAGATCCCGCTGGCCGACTCCCTCGCCGACGCCGAGGCCTGCCAGGCCGCCCAGGAGCGCACCGGGCTCGTCGCCATGGTGGGCCACACGCGCCGCTTCAACCCGAGCCACCAGTGGGTGCGGCGCCGGATCCAGGCCGGCGACTACGCCATCCAGCAGATGGACGTCCAGACGTACTTCTTCCGCCGCACCAACCTCAACGCGCTGGGTCAGCCCCGCTCGTGGACCGACCACCTCCTGTGGCACCACGCGGCCCACACCGTCGACCTGTTCGCGTACCAGACCGGGTCCCCCATCGTGCAGGCCAACGCGATCCAGGGGCCGATCCACCCCGAGCTCGGCATCGCGATGGACATGTCGATCCAGCTGCGTACGGAGAGCGGCGCCCTGTGCACCTTGTCGCTGTCGTTCAACAACGACGGCCCGCTCGGCACGTTCTTCCGGTACATCGGCGACACCGGCACCTACATCGCCCGCTACGACGACCTGTTCACCGGCAAGGACGAGCCGATCGACGTCAGCGGTGTCGACGTCTCGATGGACGGCATCGAGCTCCAGGACCGCGAGTTCGTCGCGGCGATCCGCGAGGGCCGCGAGCCGAACTCCTCGATCGCCCAGGTGCTCCCCTGCTACCGCACCCTGGCGGCCCTGGAGGCCCAGCTGACCGCCGCCTCGCGCCCGTGAGTACGCCCCCGCCGGCCCGACCGGACCGTACGCCGCGCCGTATCGGGCCCTTCGAGGTCCCGGCGGTCGGCCTGGGCTGCATGAACCTCAGCCACGCCTACGGCGTCCCTCCGACGCCGGAGGCGGCCGAGCACCTCCTCCGGACGGCGCTGGAGGAGGGCGTCACCCATTTCGACACGGCCGCGCTGTACGGCTTCGGAGCCAACGAGGAACTGGTCGGCCGCGTGCTCGCCGACCACCGCGACCGCATCGTGCTGGCCAGCAAGTGCGGCATGACCGGCGTCGACGGCCGCCGCGTCATCGACGGCCGACCCGACACCATCCGCCGCACCGCGGACGAGGCCCTGTCCCGGCTGCGCACCGACGTCATCGACCTCTACTACCTGCACCGCCTCGACCGGGCGGTCCCCGTCGAGGAGAGCGTCGGCGCGATGGCCGAGCTCGTCACGGCCGGCAAGGTACGCGCCCTCGGCCTGTCCGAGGTGTCCGCCCGAACACTCCGCCGGGCCCACGCGGTGCACCCGATCGCCGCGCTGCAGAACGAGTACAGCCTCTGGTCGCGCAACCCCGAACAGGGCACCCTCTCCACCGCCCGCGAACTCGGCGTCGCCCTGGTCGCCTTCAGCCCCCTGGCCCGCGGCTTCCTCACCTCCGCCCCTCCCGACCTCGGCGTCCTGCCCGCCCATGACATCCGACGGGGCATGCCCCGCTTCGACGACCACCACTACCCCGCCAACCTCCTCCTGCGGCACAGCCTGGAGCAGCTCGCCAAGGACGCCGGCCTCACCCTCCCCCAACTGGCCCTCGCCTGGGTCCTCTCCCGGGGTTCCCACGTCATCGCCATCCCCGGGACCCGTTCACCGTCCCACCTCCGCGAGAACCTCGCCACGCTCGACACCACCGTCCCCGACGACGTCCTCGACGACGTCCTCCACGCGGCAGGCGATCTCCTCGACTCCTCGACCGTCCACGGCCCCCGCTACAACGAGGCCACCCTCGCCGAGATCGACACCGAGCGCTGCGGTCAGGCCGGCTGACTCCCGCCCGGGGCACCGGACCGACCGACGCACACCTGGTCGGTGACGCCGAGCCGTGTCCGCAGCGCGGCGCGCCCCGCATCGGTCACCGTGACCCTGCGGGTCGTGCTCCGGTGCACCAGCCAGGACGAGTCCAGCGCATGGCGACAGAGCGCCGCGCCTACCGCACCGGCCAGGTGCGGACGCTGTTCGGTCCAGTCGAGGCGCGTACGGACGTGGGGCGCCAGGAGGCGTGCGGATGGTCGCGAGGTCGGGGCCGTCCGCGCAGGTTCCGTTGAGGTCGGTCACCCGTCGAGTCTCGCCCGGTGACAGTTCGGCCGCCGACGAAGGGTCCGGATCCTAGGGTCGCCTTCCATGACTTCAGCGACAGCGACAGCGGCCCACGCACCCTCGCACACCGCGATAACCCCGAACATCCTCTACTTCGGCACCCCCGTCGCCCTGCTGACCACCGAGAACGACGACGGCTCGCCCAACCTGGCCCCCGTCTCCTCCGTCTGGGCCCTCGGACAGACCGTGGTCCTCGGCCTCGGCGCCGACAGCCGGACCGCCGCCAACCTGGCCCTCCGGCCGGAACTCGTCATCAACCTCCCCTCACCCGACCTGTGGGGCGCCGTGGAGCGACTCGCCCCACTCACCGGGTCCACCCCCGTCCCCCCGGACAAGCACGCACGCGGCTACCGCTACGAACCCGACAAGTTCACCGCCGCCGGCCTCACCCCCGCACCCTCCGAGTCGGTACGCGCTCCCCGCGTCGCCGAATGCCCGCTCCAGCTCGAAGCCCGGATCATCCGCACCTCACCGGACGCGCAGGGCCACTTCCTGATCGTGGAATGCGCGGTCACACGCGTTCACGCCGACCGCCACCTCGTCGTGCCCGGCACCCAGCACATCGACCCCACCCGCTGGAGCCCCCTCATCTTCAACCGCCACTACCAGGGCCTCGCCCCGGAACTCGGCCACTGCTTCACGTCGGAGACGCCCACGGAGCGATGACGCGAGCGCGGGGTGCGGAGTGCGGTGCGGGAACGCGGTGTGGGAGCGCGGCGCCGTCGGGTGGGGCCGTCCGGGCCAAAAGTGGGGGGCCTTCAGGTGCGGGTCGGCACGGGGCCGCACAGCTGGTTGCCCGGTTCGGCCGGGTCGTCGCTGGTCCAGAACTGGATCCACAGTTCGGTGAACTCGGGGCGGCTGAGGTAGCCGTCCCCGTCCTGGTCCAGGTGGTCGAAGACGTCGGCCACGTCGACGCGCTCGCCGTGCCACGTGTCGACCAGCCGCCGGTGCTCGGCCGGGGAGATGCGGCCGTCGCCGTTCTCGTCGACGGCGTCGAAGACGGTCGCGGCGGTCGCGGCGACGACCTCCCGCATGGTGGGCAGCAGGTCCACCATGGCGAGGATCTCGTCCAGGTCGACCTTGCCGTCGTTGTTCGTGTCCACGTGTGCCGCGAGCAGGTCCCACCACCCCAACATGACCCCGTCCACACGTGCGGCCAGTTCGGTGTCCGGCCTCACCCGGGGCAACCCCCTCCAGCGTTCCGCCAGTGCCTGGAAATCGCGCTGGTCCAGGTATCCGTTGCCGTCGGCATCGAACGCCCGGAACATGTTCAGCAGCTTCTCGCGCTGGAACTCACTCGCCACAGTCGACCTTTCCGTCGGTTTCCCCGGCGATCCTGCCCACGACCGCCCCCACCCCAACGGCGCCCGAAAGCACGGGCGGGCGTACCCGCCCCAGGCTCGCGCACCCGACACCTCGCGCGCCCCCGTTTCGACCACCCCTACTGACCCGCAGGAGTGACCTACGGCCCGGCACCGTACGCGCCGAGCGAGCACCTCCACAAGCCGCTCCCAAGACGTCCAGGGTGCGACCGGTCCCGCCGGGCCGCACCGCCCCGTCGGGCCCTCGCGGCCCGAGCGAGGTGAGGACACAGGGTTGCGTGAGCGCCGCTCACGTCGTCCTGCGCACCGTGATGACGGGGCAGTGCGCGTGTGTCATCACGCTCTGGCTGACCGAGCCCAGGAGCAGTCCGGCGAGGCCGCTGCGGCCTCGGGCGCCGACGACCAGGAGCTGGGCGTCCTTACTCGCTTCGAGCAGGACTTCGCGCTCGGTGCCGCCGACCACGTCGCGTCTGACAGTGACGTCCGGATGGGTGTCGGCGCGGCCGGCGGTCGCTTGGGCGAGCATGCGTTCCGCGGACTCGGGGGTCGCGCCGGCCGGGGCCTTGTCCGGCTGCCACGCGTGGACGGCCACGAGTTCGGCCCGGCGCAGTGCGGCTTCGGCGAAGGCGACGGTGACGGCCTCGTCGCTGTCCCGGGAGCCGTCGACTCCGAGGACGACGGGGCCGGTGTCGGCGGATGTGCGGTGTGCTTCGCGGACGGTCATCACGGGGCAGTGGCTGTGGGCGGCCAGGGACACCGGGGTGGACCCGAGGAGGAGGCCGGCGATGCCCCCCATGCCTCGGGAGCCCACGACGATCAGGTCGGCGGCCTGTGACTCGATCTCCAACACGTGCACCACGTCGCCCGTGACCACCGTCGCGGTCACGGCGACTCCAGGCTCCACGGCGAGCGCATGGGTGGCCGCTTCCTCGACGAGCGTCCGGGACGCCGGGTCCGGCACCACGTGCCTGGGCTTGATCGGCACCTCGGCGTGCACCACCCGCAGGGCCGCGCCGCGCCGCGCTGCCGCAGTGGCGGCCGCCTCGACGGCGGCGAGGCTCATCGCCGAGCCGTCCACCCCGACCACGACCAGATTGCCCATAGCTGGCTGCTCCCGTTCAAGCGGTGGGTTCTCAGCCTCGCCCCATCGGCATGCCGCTGCAATTCTTGCGCGTCCCCTCCAGGCGAGGCAGGAACGGCCGCCGACGCCGACGTCCGACGAACGAGGGTGGGGCGAGGCCGGTGGTCAGCCGGGAATCAGCGCGTCCCACTGGTCGCGCGTCGGGCCGTCGTGTCGCGGCGTGAAGTCCGGGCGGGCCGCAAGCCACGCGGTGAGGTGCCGGTCGATCTCCTCGGTGCCGTACGCGTCGTCGGAGCGTTCCAGGAGATGGCGCACCCGTGCACGCGCGCGCATGACGACGGGATCGTCGAAGGCACAGGCGGCCAGCGCGGCCGCCCGTCGATCGGAGGGCGGCGAACCCGCGGCGAGGCGTTGTTCGTCGGCTCGGTCGGCCTTGATCTGCGCGTCGAACCAGGGGCGCAGCGTCTGCGAGGTCCAGGCGTGGTACCCGGTGGGGTCCGCGGCTATCTCGTCGACGTGCTCGGCGAGGTACTGGGCGGCGAGCAGACCGAGGGCCGCGCCGTGACCGAAGGTGGGGTTGGTGTGGATGAGGCTGTCACCGGCGTTGACGAGGCCGGTGACGACGGGCCCCTCGTCGTCGGCCAGGGCAGTCCAGCGATTGTCCAGGCCCGCCATCGCCAGGACGGCCGACTGCGGTTCGGGGTCCAGGTCAAGCCAGGCGGCGGTTGCGGGGAACCGGCGGGCCACCGCCTCGAACACGGCCGGGTCGGTGAGGGCGCCTCGGCTGGGATCCCCGGTCGACAGCACGATACTCACCGCGAAGGTGTCGTTGTCGGACGGGAACACTCCGGCGAACGCGTACGGCGCGGCCGATCCGGTCTTCACCCGTCCGGGATTCCGCGGCCCGTCGGCGCGCAGTCGGTACCAGCGGCAGAGATACGCGATCCCGGCCCGATGGCTCTCGACCACGGGCGGACGACAGCCTGCCGCGACCAGCCACTCCGGCACGGGCGACCGCCGGCCGGACGCGTCGACGACCAGATCGACCTGGTCGACCTCCGCCCCCACCCGCACGCCGGTCACCCGAGCAGGACGGTCCTCCCCGAACACCAGCCCCTCCACCCGACGCCCACGCCGCACCTCGACACCGGACTCCGCAACCACCGCCGCCGTCAAAGCGGCCTCCAGCACGAGGCGCCGGGTGCGCAGCGTCACCAGGTCCTCATCGCCGTCCCGACGAGGCGGATGCTCACCGAACCAGTCGAACTCGTGGTACTCCAGAGCCCCACGCGCCAACACGTCCTCGTAGACATCAGGCGCCTCCGCCCGCAACACGGTACGCACCGGCGCCAGCAGCGAATGAGGCTGTACGGCCTGCGGAACCCGCGGCCTACGCCAGTGGAAGAAGTCCCGCTGCAGGTCCTCCCCCGCCTGCCGAACATCCTGCTCGAACAACGTGACCCGATGCCCCCGCCGCCCCAGCATCAGCGCCGTCCCCAACCCGCTGATACCCCCGCCGACCACCGCAACCCGCGCCATCCAGCTCCCCTTCGCGTCGTGTTGCGAATTGAGCCTACTGCCTCAAGATCTTCGGCCTGCCACCGGTATCCGCAGCAATGCAATGGCCCGACACGCCTCCGACCCACATCGGTACCGCTCCCGGACAAGCCACGCGCGGCCCAGTGACCTCCCCGACGGCGATCCCGTTGGACCGCCCGTGAAGAAGATCACCCTCGCCCTCGGAGCCGTACTCCTCTCCGCTCTCCCGACCGGCACCGCCTTCCCGGCCCCCGCCCCCCGACCGACCCCCGACACACACCTCCAACTCACCACCAGCCGCGCCGTACACGGCATCCAGAGCACCCGCTTCGCCTGGCTCGACTGCCCCGCCCCCACCCTCGCCCCCCAACACCCCGACCACCCGCACCGCACCTCCGCCTGCGCCGACCTCTCCACCGCACACGGCGACTTCGACCACCTGCCAGGACACGCGACCGCCATCTGCTCGAACGACGCCGCACAGATCACCGTCACCGCGCACGGCGTCCACGACGGCCGCGCTGTCCACTGGCAGCACACGTACGACGACGACTGCCGCCTCACCCTCGCGACCGGAGACGTCTTCGACTTCTGACCTGCCGGCCGGCGAGCTGCCCCGCCTCGCCCGCCCTAGTACTCCAGCAGGAATTTGGCGTCTGACGGCGTCTGACCTGGGACGATGCTGGGCTGCTTGAGTACCAACAGCCAGGACCGGACCCGGCCCTGCTCACTCCTCCGTGAGCAGGGCCACGGTCGTGCGTACGGTGGCGTCGGGGTCGTCCGCGAGCAGTGCGAGCACAGCCTCCGCCGCAGGTGTCCCGCATTCGACGAGTCCTTCCACGGCGGCGTCGCGGACGGCGGAGGAGGGGTCGCGGCCGAGGGCCGTGAGGAGGGCGGCGGCGGCTTCGGTACGCCGATAGGCGACGACCTCGGCGACGGTCTGCCGTACGTCGGTCACGGCGTCGCCCGCCAGCTCCCGCAGCAGCTCATCCGCCCCCGGCGTCGACCAGGGGGCCACCGCCCGCGCGAGCCCCTGCCGAACGCGGGCGTCCGGGTGGCCCGCGAGTGGCGCGAGCCGTTCCACCGGGCCGCGCCGGCGGAGCCCGTACCACTGGAGCGTGTCGCGCAACGCGGCCGTGTCCGCCCGCGCCTCGGCCCGTTCCAGCCGTGCGAGGAGTACGCGCGAGGCGGGCGCGGGCCCGTCCAACGGGTGCGGCCGCCGCTCCCGCAGCCGCCGGGACCCGTACGTGCCGGGCTGGACGCACCCCACGCAGACACACGGCGTGACTCCATGGGCCCCGGGGAAGTACCGCCACCCGGCGACCTGCCGCACCGCCCGCACCTGCCGCACCTCGCCCCGCGTGATCGCCCGAGGCAGGAACACCTCCCACCCGAGCGCCCCGTCCCCCAACTCCCTTATGTGCCGCACCGCTTCCGCCGCTGTGACCTCGTCGAAGCTCCGCCCGTACCGCCCCACGGCCACAGGCTCCCCGTCCGGCAGCCGCACCTGCACGGCGACGATCCCCCGCGACCCCGGCCGCCGAGCCAGCTCCCGCAGCCACTGGTGCGTCAGCGCGTACGAGGCCAGGACGGGGAACAGGTAGACCCCCCGCCGCTCCCCCCGCGCCTTGATCCCGCTCCGCCGAATGCCCGCCGCGCAGGCGGCGGGTGTCAGGTGCACGAAGGTCGCCATGGGGAGATGCTAGGCCGGTCTCCGGCCGATCCGGGCAGGGAGACCCCTGCCGCTCACCTCGCCCCTCTCTGATGGCCGCTCACCCGCTCACCCGTCCGGCGTGGAGTGCCCGGCGGACTCGGCCCGCTTCCGGCACCACCCCGCCGCATCCGCACACTCAAGCCGTTGACGAGGCAAAACATCAAGGTCCTGCTGGAGTAAGTACCAGTCCTCCAACTGAGGATCGATGTATGTCATAGGGATGTTGCCCATCGTCGCTGGTGGGGGCAGCGCAGGGCACTCTGGCTACCCGCTGTCGCCGTTGGCTAGAGGCGTGTCGCGGTGCGGACGAGGTCGGCGACGGCTTTGGATCTGCTGTGTGGTGGCCAGGCGATGACGGTCGTGACAGCCGGTGCGTCCGGCACGGGCACCGTCGCGTGATCGTCGCGCAGGTGGGCTCGGAGGGACTCGGGCACGACCGCGCAGGCCCGTCCGAGCGCGATCAGCTGGAACAGCTGGGTGTGGTCGCGCGCCTGCGGGCCGGGTCCGTCCGGATAGCCCCCGTCCCGTCGAGGCCAGCGTGGCAGGGGCAGGTCCGTCAGGGTGGTGACCTCGGCCATCGACATTTGCGGTCGACCGGCCAAGGGGTGCCCCGCGGGCAGGACCACGACCTGCTGTTCGGTGTGCAGGTCCTCGGTGTCGAGTCCGGCCGTCGTGTCGAAGGGCCGCTGGAGCAGAGCGACGTCGGCACGCCCGTCGCGCAGCGACCTCTCCTGCTCACCGGGCCCGCACAGCATCACCTCGACGGCGACCGCGCCTGGCTCGGCGGCGTAGGCGTCCAGCAGCTTCGACAACAGTTCGCTGGACGCTCCGGCTTTCGTGGCCAGCACCACACCGGGAAGTTCGGCAGCTGCGCGGCGGGTGCGGCGCTCGGCGGCTTCGACCGCGTCGAGCGCGGCCCGGGCCTCCCGCAGGAGCACCGCCCCGGCCTCGGTCAACGCGACCACACGAGCAGTGCGGTGCAGCAGAACCACTCCGAGCCGCCGCTCGAGCTGCTGGATCGCCCGCGACAGCGGTGGTTGCGCCATGGCGAGCCGCTGCGCCGCCCGCCCGAAGTGCAACTCCTCCGCGACGGCGACGAAGTACCGTAACTCCCGCGTCTCCACCGCGGCATCGTATCCGGCGCTCACCACCACCGATATCCGTACGGTATCGCCGCCCGCCCAGTCGGTCTTGGACGCCCCACCCGAGTCCGCACCACGCTGGATGACATGAGTGAACAGACGATCGCCCTGGTGACCGGTGCGAACAAAGGAATCGGATACGAGATCGCGGCTGGCCTGGGCGCCCTCGGCTGGCGAATCGGCGTGGGCGCGCGGGATCAGCAGCGCCGCGACACCGCGGTGGAGAAGCTGCGCGCAGCCGGGACCGACGCGTTCGGCGTTCCGCTCGACGTGGCAGACGACGCGAGTGCGGCCGCCGCGGCCGAGCTGATCGCCGACCGCGCCGGAGGGCTCGACGTCCTCGTCAACAACGCCGCGATCACCGGCGGTTCGCCTCAGACGCCCACCACGGTCGATCCCGCGACCGTACGAGTCGTCGTGGAAACCAACGTGATCGGGGTCATCCGCGTCACCAACGCGATGCTGCCCCTGCTGCGCGCCTCGGCATCGCCACGAATCGTGAACATGTCCAGCAGCGTCGGCTCGCTCCTCCTGCAGACCACGCCCGGCATCGACATGGGCCCGCTCCCCACCGCGTACGTAGCGTCCAAGACCTTCCTCAACGCCGTCACCGTCCAATACGCCAAGGAACTCAGCGACACCAACATCCTGATCAACTCCGGCTGCCCCGGCTTCACCGCCACCGACCTCACCGGCTTCCAGGGCCCCCGCACTCCCCACCAGGGCGCAGCCATCGCGCTTCACCTCGCGACTCTGCCCGACGACGGACCGACCGGCGGATTCTTCAACGACGGTGGAACAGTGCCCTGGTGACAGGCTCAGCTGGTTCCAGCAGTCCAGCTGATGTTCGTTGCTGGTGTGGTGGGAGGGGCTGTCGAGACGGGACGGGCCACCGCGTCAGAACTGCTGGACGATCGCTGAGCATGTCGGGGAGGCCTCCCTGGCGCTGATGCCGTCGTCGCTCCGGGAGGAATCCGACGGCGCCGGCACTGTCGGTCCCCGGTGCTAGCGTCGCCGCCATGGCGAATCGTTCATATCTCTACTCCGCAGACTCGATGCCGAACGAGGCAGAGCTCCCCAAGCAGATCCGATGCATATCCGAGCACAACTGGGACATCCCGCTCGCGCACAAGCTCATGGTGGGGCGCGGAACGACGATCGTCCCGTCCATGATCTGGAACCCTCCGATCGGCATCGCCGCGGACTACGCCGAAGGGGCCGCGCTGCTCCGCGACCTCCTGCGCGCGGTCAGCAAGGGCCTGGAGGACGACGCCGAGTTCGCCGAATGCGTTGCCAACACCACGGCCCACCTGGAGAAGCAGCAGGCGAAGTACTTCATCCTCGAGACCGGGGAGATCGTCTCCATGACCAGCGACGATCCGGCCGCGAGCGTACGGCGTCTGGCATCCGAGGAGGTCCCCGACGCCGTCGCCAAGGCCGAGGCGGCGATCGTCGGCCAGAACGACGACTGGCTCGCTTCGGTCCGAGCCGACTGGCAGAGCCACTTCGCGTCCTTCTACAGCGAGGCGCTCTACTTCTCCTTCCCCAGCTGACGTGCCCGCGGCGCGGTGCCGGGCGATCCAGGCCTCGTCCCCCAAGACGCCGCCTGGCACCGGCCCGTTGTGGGCGTTCGTTCCGGACGCGGGCGGAGCCCCTCCGGTCCCTCCTCGTTGTGGGCAATCGTTCCGCTGGGGCGGAACGGGTGGGCACAACGGACGGCGCCCCCTGCCGGGTCTAGGCTTCCGCGCCCGAACCCGCACCCCTTCGTGCGACGCCGTATCGGTGCGGGCCAGGGCACAAGGGGCGGACGCGCCGCCAAGGGCGCCGTCCCGTGTGCCCACCCGTCCCGCCCCAGCGCGACGATTGCCCACACGGAGGTGGGCCGGGCCACGGACGCCGTACGCAGACGCAGCCGCTCCCCCAACCCCACGCCAACCCCACCCCACCGCCGACACCCGCTCCGCGGTTAGACACCACCTACCCCCACCCCAAAGGAGCACCACCATGCCCCCCGAGCCCGCCATACCCTTCGAGATCCCTCCGACCGTCGCCAAGACCACCGCCCGATTAGGGACCGGCGCTCCGTACGCCCTGAAGGTCCTGGCCGGCCGAGTGGCGGACGATCCCGGTCCGGGACAGCCCTCGGGACTGCCCGGAGTCCTCACGGTGTCGGTGGACGGCGACCTGTTCGAGGACTGCCCCGATTTGAGGGTCGGCTACGTCCACGAGCCCGGCCGGATCGAGATCAGGTACGTGGATCCAATCACCCCTGCCGAACAGCAATCCGTCGACGACCACCGGACGGCCCCACCGGCAGACCCACCCACAGACCCACCGACAGACCCACCGACTGGCCCCGTCGCCGAGGAGATCGCCGGGCGGGTCGTCGCCGATGCCTGGCGGCGCGTCACCCGCTGGCTCCAGCGCTGTGCACCTGACTCGTACGCGGCACTCCGTACGGGCGTGAGTTCGGCCGCCGTCGACACACTGGAAGCCGATCTCGGCGTCCAGGTGCCCGCTGGTCTGCGCGCGCTGTGGTCGCTGACCGGGGGTGACGACGGCGTCAACGGGGCAGGGTGCCTTCCCGGGAACCAGGCCCTGATGGCGTGGGACACGGTGGCCGCCTTCCACCGCCGACAGATGGATACTCAAGCCCAGGAGGACGCCCTCCACGCGAGGTATCCCGCGCGGGACCGGATCACCGTGTGGGAGGCCAGCTGGATTCCGGTCGTCTCCTACGGCGTTTCGGACCGTACCTCGGGTCTGTACCTGGACGCCGCGACCGGCTACCTGGGGCGCTGGTCGCGCTACAACAAGGGCCCCGATGAAGAGCTCGACACGCTGGCCACCTATCTGGAGGGCGTGGCCGACGCCTTGGAGGCTCCGGCCCTGGCCACGGGCGACACGCCTGGCCTGGTCGGTGCGGCGCTGGTGTGGGTCAGCAGGATCGATCCGGCGCAGAAGGGCACGTGGAGACCTCTTGCCGCCGGCTGACCACGCTCGGGAGCGGGGCTCCAGGGCGTAGGGGGTGAGCTTCGGCGCGCGACCGTGGACGGCTGTCGGCGGCCGGCCTCGCCCTGGGACGGGCTCCCAGGTGTCGTCGGCATGGCGGGCCAGGTGTCGTCAGCATGGTCTTCGTCCCGTCCGTGGCGCTGTCGTTCGGAGTAGCTCCGGTGGCTTGGCCGCGCGTGCTATCGCAGGGTGGTGTGGAGGACCGCCTGCTGCCCTGAACCCGCGAGGACGACGCCGATGCATCGCTACCCGCCGATCGCCGACCATGGTCTCGTGGGAGACCTGCAGACGTGTGCGTTGGTGTCCGCCGAGGGGGTGGTGGATTGGTTCTGTGCGCCGCGCTTCGACTCGCCGAGCGTGTTCGGGCGGCTGTTGGATCACGAGCGTGGCGGCCACTTCTCGATCACGGTGGAGGCGCCGGGGACGACGGTGCGGCAGTTGTATCTGGCGGACAGCGCGGTGCTGCTCACGCGTTTCCTCACACCTGACGGGGTGGGTGAGGTGGCGGACTTCATGCCGCTCGCGGCGGACCCGACCGTGGCGACCGATCGGCACACCTTGGTACGGGTGCTGCGCGTGGTCCGAGGCACGGTGCGGTTCGCGGTGGAGTGCAGGCCGCGTTTCGACTACGGCCGGGAGACGCACGAGCTGGTACTCGAAGGTGCCACCGCCCGGTTCACGGGCGGGACGGCCGCCGCGCATCTCCAGGTGCTCGGAGCGATCCCGTTGGAACGGGACGGGGAGGACGTCCGCGCCACGGTGGAGTTGTCCGCCGGGCAGCGTGCGGCCGCGGTGCTCACCCTGGACGCGCCCGGGGCGGAGCCGCCCGTGCCGGCCGACCAGGTGAGTCTGCAGGCGGCGTTCGACCACGTCCGCTCGTTCTGGCACGAGTGGGTCGGCCGCTGCCGGTACCGGGGCCGCTGGCAGCAGCAGGTCATCCGTTCGGCGATCACGCTGAAGCTCCTCACGTACGCCCCGTCCGGCGCGCCGGTGGCCGCCGCGACGATGGGGCTGCCCGAGCAGGTCGGCGGCGAACGCAACTGGGACTACCGCTATACGTGGGTACGGGACGCCTCCCTGTCGGTGCGCGCCATGGTGGACCTGGGCTTCACCGAGGAGGCGGACGCCTTCCGCCTGTGGCTGGGCGCCCGGTTGCAGGCCGGTGGCACGGTCAGCGGCGAGCCGCTGCAGATCATGTACCGGGTGGACGGCGATCCACACCTGCGCGAGGAGGTGCTCGACCATCTGGAGGGCTGGCGGGGGTCGGCCCCGGTCCGGGCCGGCAACGGCGCCGCCGACCAGCTCCAGCTCGACATCTACGGCGAGGCCGTCTACGCCCTCGCCCAGTCCCGCGACCTGGCCCAGCTGGCCGGGTACGACGGCTGGCTGCACTTCGCCGCCACGGTGGACTGGCTCTGCGCCCACTGGGACCGCCCGGACGAGGGGATCTGGGAGACCCGCGGCGGCCGCCAGGACTTCACGTACAGCCGTTTGATGTGCTGGGTCGCCTTCGACCGCGCCGTCCGCATGGCCCACGAGCTCGGCCGCCCCGCCGACGTTCCCGCCTGGACCGCCGCCCGCGACGCCGTGCTCCGCCAGGTCATGCAGCACGGCTGGTCCACCGAACGCCGCGCCTTCGTCCAGCACTACGGCAGCGACGTACTCGACGCCTCCCTCCTCCTCATGCCGATCACCGGCTTCATCGCCCCACGCGACCCCCGCTGGCTCTCCACCCTCGACGCCATGGACGCCGAACTCGTCTCCGACAGCCTCGTCTACCGCTACGACCCCGCCGCCTCCCCCGACGGCCTCCGCGGCGCCGAAGGCACCTTCTCCCTCTGCAGCTTCCTCTACGTCGACGCCCTCGCCCGCGCCGGCCGCACCGAACAGGCCCGCTACGCCTTCGACAAGATGCTCACCTACGCCAACCACGTCGGCCTCTTCTCCGAGGAAATCGGCCCGACCGGCGAACAACTCGGCAACTTCCCCCAAGCCTTCACCCATCTCGCCCTGATCACCGCCGCGTTGTCCCTCGACGCGGCACTGGACCAATGAGAGCGGACCGAAGTCACGCACGTGGTGCGGCGCGTGCGGCACCGCCCGCGTACTCCTTCACCATCGTCGGCTCCCCTCGTACACGGCCCCGCCTTCCACAGGCCGCGCACGCCCCCTCCCCCGGCCGGGACACGAAGGCGAGCGCCCCGGGGCAGCCCACGCAAAGATCACGATCAGGCCGAACGACGGCCCGAACTGGGCTAGAAAGACGGGCATGGAACTCACTCAAATACGCCTGCTCGTGTCCGACTTCCCCACCGTCTACCGCTTCTACCGCGACACCCTCGGCCTCAAGCCCCAGTTCGAGGCAGAGACCGGCCCCTACGCCAAACTCAGCCCCGACAGCGGCCACGCCGCCATCGCCCTACAGGACCGGTCCCACATGGCCGACGTACTCGAGCGCCTGGGAGCCAACCCCGCGGGACACCGCTCACTGATAGCGCTGCGCGTGGACGACCTGGACGCCACCCACACCGAACTCACCTCCCGGGGGGCCGTGTTCGTACGCGACCCGATCCCCATGGGTGACCGCATGCGGGTCGCCTACCTGGAGGACCCGGAAGGGAACCTCATCGAACTCCAGGAGTGGCTGTGTCCTCCTTCCTGAACCAGGAATCCGGCAGCGCCTGGCGTCTCCGCAGCGCTTCCCGGACCGTCCGCAGTTCGAGGTCCACCGACACCCGTGCGTACAGCCGGTCACCGACTGCCACAAGCTCGCGCGCCACGAGCAAGGCCGCTACGGGGTCGGTGGTACGGAAAACGGGATACGCGACGGGGTTGGACATGCGAGCACCCTGCCGCAGCCGAGAGGATCGCTACGAAGCGTTCCTTACCTTCGACTGCGCACTCATCTGCTGACGCCGTCTCTCACGGCTGGTCCGGGACGCCCGTGCTCAGTAGCCATTCCTTGACGCTCGGGGAGCTGTCCAGGAGTCGGCTGACCTGCATGCCCTCGTCCCGTGAGGTGACTCTCGGCAGAGGGGCGAAGTCACCGGGCAGGACGTCGAGCAAGCTCATCACGCGGTCTCCCGCATGAAGCGTGATGAGCAGTTCGCACCGAATCTGACGTGGGATGCCGGGGCGATGCGGCAGGTGGTTCCACAGGGCCGGCCACAGATAGTGGGCCCCATCGGGTGCCGCGTGCGCCTGCACCCATGCCGGGACCAACCGCTGGTTGAGGCTGAGCTCATGGGCCCGCTCCTCCAACCTGACCAGCGAGGCCGTGTCGAGGACCTTCAACTCCCGAGGCACCGGTTCATCCGAGTTCATCGCCTCATGGTGCCCGAGCCCGGCAGCACCCCAGTACCTGGAACCGACCCATGGGAGATCATTTCGTTCGGAGTTCTCAGGGAAGCGGTCGCCAGGCATGAGCTGCCCCAGTTCCAGCACTAGCCCGAGAACGATGCGGCTTCGGGCTGACCGCACGCAGGAGCAGGGCGACTCGATTCGTCGCCAAAGCGACCCGCAAGGGGTCGCGCCATCGATATTCGCTTGCGCACCCTCGTCGCACAGGACAGCGTCCCGCCTGGCACCTCCGATGAAAGTGGAAGCAGATGAACATGCAGGCCCAGACCCACCCCGTGGACCACGAACTCGTCCAAGCCGCGGCACACGTCGCTCGTACGCGGTGCCAAGGCGACAACCACACCATGGCGGCAGCGGGCCGTGCACAGGACGGCCGGATCATCACCGCCGTGAACGCGTACCACTTCACCGGGGGTCCCTGTGCCGAGCTGGTCCTGATCGGAGCGGCAGCGGCGCAAGGGGCGTATGAGCTCGACACGATCGTCGCGGTGGGCGACAGGGATCGAGGGGTGGTTCCGCCGTGCGGCCGGTGCCGTCAGGTCCTGCTCGACTACTTCCCGGCTCTCAAGGTCATCGTCGGTGGGGGCGACCGCATCCGAACCGTGCTCATCACCGACCTGCTGCCCGAAAGCTACGTCTGGGCTGATCACCAGCTCGACACCGAGTGAAGCCGTGGCGCGCGGGCGCGACGCGGCGCCGAACGGATCGCAGGGGCGATTCGCCTTCCAACGTGCCTCTTTTAATGGGGAGATGCGGTGCTGAGCGCCCTGTTACCGTGGGCCAATGGCAACGATCAAGGAAGTCCAGGTCACCTTCGACTGCGCCGAACCCGACCGTGTCGCCCGGTTCTGGGCCGAGGTGTTGGGGTACGTCGCCTCGCTGCCGGAGGGGTTCGCCACGTGGGAGGAGTTCGATCGATCCCGCCCGACTGGCCACCAGGTCTCCTGGTCCGCGTGCGCCGATCCCTCGGGGAAGGGTCCGCGGCTGTTCTTCCAGCGCGTTCCCGAGGGGAAGGTCGTCAAGAACCGGGTGCATCTCGACGTGCGGGTCGGGACCGGGCTCGTGGGCGCAGAGCGTCTTGCCGCCCTTGAGGCCGAGTGCACGCGACTGGTCGCCCTCGGCGCGGTGCGCGAGCAACTGCTTCCCGCCGACGGCGTCAACGAGTCGTGCATCGTGATGCAGGACGTCGAGGGCAACGAGTTCTGCATCGACTGAGCGGCCGGCGGCCAGCGGCCAGCGGCCAGCGGCCAGCGGCCCACGGTCAGCCAATCTCGGCCTTCGCGGCGCCGACCGAGTCGAACCGATCCGGATCGAGCCACACCTCTCGCTGCCGTGTCGGGCTGGCCAGCGCCATGACCGCAGGCACGGCGGGGGCCGGTAGCGGGGCAGCAGCGCAATGCCGTGATCGATCACGGGCCGAGGGTACGTAGCTAATGACCGTCGCTCTGGTTCGGTTCATGGGTTCTGGCGCCTGCTGGGGCATCCCGGACCGACGGTTGTGATGCCCGTCACCGCCTTGGCGCTTCGGGGCGAGTGTGCATGATCATGAACGAATGGATGCTCGTTTCCTTGGTATAGCCGAGTTGGTCGAAGCGCCGTCCGTGGCGGTCGTGGTCGATGTCATGCGTGCCTTCACCGTGGCGGGTTGGGCCTTCGCCCAGGGTGCGGAGAAGATCGTTCTTGCCGAGTCGTTGGACGAAGCGCTGGCGCTCAAGGCGCGCCATCCGGATTGGGTGGCGCTCAAGGACGGTCCGCCGGCCCCCGGTTTCGACGCGGTCAACTCACCAGGTCGGCTGCGGTCCGTCGACCTCGGCGGACGGACCGTCGTGCAGAAGACCACGGCGGGGACGGTCGGTGCCCTCGCGGTCAAGGAGGCGGCGCTGGTGCTGTGTGCCGGCTTCGTGGTCGCGGAGGCGACGGCTCGGGTCCTGCGGACGCGTGAGTGTGGCAGCGTCACGTTCGTGGTGACCGGCGAGGAGGGGCGCGCGGATGAGGATCTGGCGTGTGCCCAGTACATCGCCGAGAGGGCTGTAGGGGCAGAGGTGGACGCCGCCGAGTTCCTGCGCCGCGCCGGCGAGTCGCGGGCCGCGGCCGAGTTGGCGGAGGGCGTACGCGAGGGAGTTCACCCCGATGACGTCGCGCTCTGCCTGGAACTCGACCGGTTCCCGTTCGCCATGATGGCGGCGTTGGAGGACTCTCTGATGGTTCTCCGCCCGTACGCGGTTCCCTCACTGGCCGGCGGGACTTCGAGCTGATCTGAGTACTGCTTGCCCCCTGATCGCGGGACTTCGAGCTGACCTGAGTACTGCCTGCCCCGTGATCAAGGGGACCGCGTTCACGGACGGGCGGTGGTCGGCTCGGGCGGGCCGGCGACACCGATGCACGCTTCGTTGCCCTCGGGGTCGGCGAGTACCCAGTTCGACGGTGCGTCGGCGTCGTTGACCAGGCGGCCGCCGGCGGCGAGGGCGGCGGCGATGCGGGCTTCGGCCTGGTCGTACGGCACCCAGACGTCCACATGGAGGCGGTTGCGCTGCGGGCGGGGTGCGTCCATCTGCTGGAAGTAGAAGGGGGCGCCGCGGCGGTGCGGGTCGATGAGGTCCTCGGGGCTGTTCGCGCGGTCCTGGTAGCCGAGGAGGGCGCGCCAGAAGGCCACGACGTCGGGAGCGGCGAGGGCATCGACGGTGACCTGGACTGTCTGTACGGCGGACGGGTCGGCCGTGATGTCGAGGGTGCGGGCCACTGCCGAGATCTGTAGGGCCAGTTCGACGTGCCGCTCGGTCAGCCCGTAGTAGTCGTCCGTGACCTTGATCAGTCGGACGGTCACGCCCTCCTGCCTCACGTCGACGTCCGGGTGATCGGCCCCGACTCCCGGCATCTCACTGATCGCCCGCACGAACTCGGCCCCCACCGCGAACGTTCCGGTGCGGAAGTACGCACACGCGCCCTCCCCCAGCACGCGCCAGTCCTCCAGTCCGACGGTGGCGTGGAACTGCTGCGGCCTGATGCGCTCGATCTTGGTCTCTTCGTAGGTCATGCGATCAACGTAGCTCGGCGGTCCGACACCCTCGCCAGGGGTGACGTGCCGTGGTCGTTGCGGTCGTCGATCCAGCGGGCGGCGAGGAGGCCGGAGGTGGCGGTGAGGAGGACGGCTGTGATGACGGTGGCGTCGAGGCCGAGGAGATCGGCGAGGAGACCGGCCATCAGGGCTCCGGCGGCGTAGCCGATGTCGCGCCAGAAGCGGTAGGTGCCGAGGGCGTTGGCGCGCCAGGTGGGGTGGGCGTGGTCGGAGACGGAGGCGATGAGGGCCGGGTAGACCATGGCGGTGCCGAGGCCGAGAGTGATGGCGGAGAGAGGAGGCCGGCGAGGAGCGGGCGGTCGAGGAGGGTGAGGGCGAGGAGGAGGCCGGCGGACTGCACGAGCATGCCGGTGACGATGAGGGGTTTGCGGCCAATGCGGTCGGCGAGGTGGCCGGTGGGGATCTGGCCGAGGCCCCAGAGGATCGGGTAGAGGCCTTTGATGAGGCCGACGGCTGCGATGCCCAGGCCATGGTCGGTGAAAAGAAGCGGGAAGACACCCCACGTCAGACCGTCGTTGAGGTTGTTGACCAGGCCGGCCTGGCTGGCGCCGCGCAGTGAGCGGTCACGCCAGGACGTGCGGGCGAAGGTGGCCCGCAGTCCGGCGTTCTTCTCGCCCGCCGGGAGGGGCTTGGGGTGCTGGGCGAGTTCCAGGGCGACGTGCGCGGCGGTGTCGCGGACGGCGAGTGCGAGTGCGAGGCCGGCGACGACGAAGACGACGCCGATGAGTTCCGGGATCGGACGCAGGCCGTGGGCGGTGGCGAGATAGCCGGTGAGCAGGGCGGTGACGCCGACCGCGGTGTAGCCGGCGGCTTCGTTGAGGCCGGTGGCGAAGCCGCGGCGGGCCGGACCGACGAGGTCGATCTTCATGTTGACCGTCATCGACCAGGTCAGCCCCTGGTTGAGGCCGAGCAAGACGTTGGCCGCGACGATCCAGCTCCACGAGGGCGCGTACGCGAGTACGAACGGAACGGGGACACCGATCAGCCAGCCCGCCACGAGGAGCTGCTTACGCCGGAAGCGCGCGGTCAGCGCCCCGGCCGCCAGGTTGGTGAGGGCTTTGGTGAGCCCGAAGGCGATGATGAACGAGAAGACCGCCAGCTCACTGGTCAGACCGAACGTCTCCGAGCCGATGAGCGGCACGGTGGTGCGTTCCAGGCCCACCAGGCCGCCCACGGCCATGTTGACGACGACAAGCAGGGAGAACTGAAGCCAGTTCTCCCTGAGACCCAGTCTTACGGGGCGCGCTGAGGCGATGCCCGGCGGGGCCGGCTCGTCCGTGGGCGCGGCAGGCGCGGTGCTGTTGCTCATGGGCGGGTGTCCTTCGGGACGGGAACGGCGTCGGTGCGCGGGTCGGGTGGAGTCGGGGCGCGGTGGCGGCGCCACACGAACAGGCACGGACAGACAGGCGGGCAGGCACATGCAGCGCGGACAGCGCGGACAGCGCAGGAGGTGCCCATAGCCGCAGGCCAAAATACCCCCACCCGTATCCTTGCCGAGTGTCGATACAGGCCACACCTTGCTTCGCTCGATACCCAGGGGGGTATTTGACTTCCCGCACGGGGTGGACTTACTGTCGAGTACATCAATACCCCGGGGGGTACCTGCGAGAGTGAGGGATACCTCGATGCGTGAAGTAGACCTGGAGGCTTTCGCCGCCGGCCTGGCCGCCGGGGCGTTCGTCATCGACGTGCGTGAGCCAGACGAGTACGTGGCGGGCCACGTGCCAGGAGTCCACAGCGCGCCGCTGTCCGCGCTCGGTGCGGTCCTCGACGGGCTGCCCGCCGACCGGCCGGTGTACGTGATCTGCGCGAGCGGCAACAGGAGCCTGCGGGCCGCCGAGCAGCTCGCGACTTACGGGGTGGACGCGGCCTCCGTCGCGGGCGGCACCGCGGGCTGGGCCCGCACGGGTCGCCCGCTGGTGAGCGGCCCGTCCGCCTCAGCCCCGGGCCACACAGGAGCCTGAGCACCCGAGAGGTGCCCGGTCCTGCCCGCCGGTACGGACACCCGGCACCCGCGCCCCAGCCCACCGGCCGTCCAGGCGTCCGGGCGTCAGCAGGCGGCGGCCGAACCGAGCGCCCACGCACCCACCCGTACTCAGCCCTTCGCACCCGATCCGGGTGCGGCTTTCTCCGGAAGGGATCCATCGTGTTCTTCAGTCAGTACTACCTCGACTGCCTCTCCCAGGCGTCGTACATGATCGCCGACGAGACGACCGGGCAGGCCGTGGTCGTGGACCCCCGGCGGGATGTCTCGGAGTACCTCGCCGACGCTCGGGCCCGTGGCTTCACGGTCGTCGGGGTGATCAACACGCACTTTCACGCGGACTTCGTCGCGGGCCACCTGGAGATGGCGGACGAAACCGGCGCGTGGATCGGCTACGGCTCGCGCGCCGAGACCGAGTACGCGATCCGCAAGCTCGCGGAGGGTGAGCGGATCGTGCTCGGCGAGGTGGTCCTGGAGGTCATGGAGACGCCTGGGCACACGCCCGAGTCGATCAGTGTGCTGGTGTACGAGAAAGCCGACGACGAGGTTCCGTACGGTGTGCTCACCGGCGACGCACTGTTCATCGGTGACGTAGGCCGGCCCGACCTGCTCGCCTCGGTGGGGGTGACCGCCGAGGAGCTCGGCGCGATGCTCCACGACAGCGTGCAGAACAAGCTGATGGGGCTGCCCGACGCGGTGCGTGTCTTTCCCGCGCACGGCGCGGGATCGGCGTGCGGCAAGAACCTGTCGACGGAGAAGCAGTCCACCATCGGCGAGCAGCGCGCCACCAACTACGCGTGTGCGCCGATGAGTCGCGAGCAGTTCGTCGCGCTCGTCACCGCCGGCCAGTCCGCCGCGCCCGGCTACTTCGCCTACGACGCCGAGCTGAACCGCAAGGACCGCGTCCGTTACGACGCGACGGCCTCGGCCCGGCCGCTGACGCTCGCCGAGTTCGTCGAGTTGCGGGCCGGCGGGGCGGTCGTCGTCGACGCCCGCGACCCGCAGGAGTTCGCTGCGGGGCACCTACGCGGCGCGGTCAACGTCCCCGCAGACGGCAGGTTCGCCGAGCAGGCCGGCACCGTTCTCGATCCGGCCGACGAGCTGGTCGTCATGGCGCCGCAGAACCGGGAGGAAGAGGTCGTCACCCGGCTCGCCCGTATCGGCTTCGACCGGGTGGTGGGCTACCTGCGCAACCCCGAGGACGCCCTCAGGGTCATGGACGACGAGGTCACCCCCGCCAGCCGCCTCACCGCGGCGCACCTGAAGGCCGCCCTCGCCGGCGATAACCCGCCGCTCGTCGTCGACGTCCGCACCTGCGGCGAGCGCCAGGCCAACGGCTTCATCCCCGAGGCCCTGCACATCCCCCTGAGCGAACTCCCCACGCGCGCGGACGAACTCCCCGCCGACCGGCCGCTCGTCCTGCACTGCGCCGGCGGCCACCGCTCCTCCATCGCGGCCAGCCTGCTTCGCCACCGCGGCGTCGAGGACGTCTCCGACATCCTCGGGGGTTACGCGGCCTGGGCCCTCGCCCAGGAATCCACCGACGCCTGACGGCTCTCGAACCAGTCCGACCGAACCGGATCGAACCGCCGCCGTCGGAGGCGTACGGGGACGCCACCACCCCCACCCCCGCCGTACGCCCCACCACACCCCACGCCGCACGCCCTACGTCCCTCCTGTCACCCATCACTGGGCCTCGACACCCTCCCATATACCCCCCTGGGTATAGACCGCCTTCGGAGTCACGCATGAGCGCCAAGAGCACCGCCCCGTCCATCACCACCGCCCAACTGCGCAAACTCACCGAGGAAGGTCGCGCACCGCGCCTGCTCGACGTACGCACTCCCGCCGAGTTCCGCACCTCCCACATCCCCGGCGCCTACAACGTTCCGCTGCACACCTTGCGCGAGCACCGGGCAGAGCTTCGGTCCCACCTCGACGAGGAGATCGTGCTCGTCTGTCGTTCCGGGGCGCGGGCGTCGCAGGCCGAGCAGGCGCTTGCCGAGGTCGGGCTGCCGAATCTTCGCGTCCTCGACGGCGGCATGAACGCGTGGGAGGCGGCCGACGCGCCCGTGAAGCGGGGGCCCGAGCGCTGGGACATGGAGCGGCAGGTCCGCCTGGTCGCCGGCTCGATCGTGCTCACGACCGGCCTCGTGGGCGTTCTGGTGCCGGGCGCCCACCTCATCGGTACGGCGGTCGGCGCGGGGCTGACGTACGCGGCGCTCAGCAACTCCTGCATGATGGGCGTGCTGCTGGCCAAGCTGCCGTACAACCGGGGCCCCCGTACCGACATCAGCGCGGTGATCGCGGAGCTGCGGAGCGCGGCGTGACCGCCGTCATCGTGGCGGTCTCGCTGCTCATCGGCGTCAGCCTCGGCATCCTCGGCGGCGGCGGGTCGATCCTGACCGTGCCCATCCTGGTCTACCTGGCCGGGCAGGAAACGAAGGAGGCCATCGCCACCTCGCTGTTCGTGGTCGGCGTCACCAGCATCGCCGCGCTGATCCCGCACGCCCGCGCCCACCGGGTGCGGTGGCGGACCGGTCTGCTGTTCGGCGCCTTCAGCATGGCGGGCGCCTACGGCGGCGGACGCCTCGCCGAGTACATCCCCGGCACGGTCCTGCTCGTCGCGTTCGCCCTTATGATGCTCGCCACCGCCGCGGCCATGCTCCGCAAGCCGCGGCCCGGCCGCAAGCGCACCCGACCCGCGCACAAGGACCTCCCTCTCAAGCACATCGCCGTCGAGGGTCTCGTCGTCGGCGCCGTGACCGGTCTCGTCGGATCGGGCGGCGGTTTCCTCGTCGTACCGGCCCTGGCGATCCTCGGCGGGCTGCCGATGGGCATCGCGGTCGGCACCTCGCTCCTGGTCATCGCGATGAAGTCCTTCGCCGGGCTCGCCGGCCACCTGTCCGGTGTGTCGATCGACTGGGGCCTGGCCCTGACCGTGACCGCGGCGGCGGTGATCGGCAGCCTGATCGGCGGCCGACTCGCGGGACGCATACCGCAGGACGCTCTACGCAAGGCTTTCGGCTGGTTCGTCGTCGTCATGGGCGTCTTCGTCCTCGCCCAACAGCTCGACACCTCCGTATGGACCCATCCGGCCACCTGGTCGGCACTCGGGGCCGCCGCAACAGTCAGCGTCGCCGTCCGCCTACTGCGGTACGCGAGGCACGCGCGCGCGGGCTCGGGGCGCCTCCCCCGGCAGCGCCCCCTGCCCGACGGCGGGCCCCGACAGAGCACAGCATCCGAATAGATCACATTCACACCATTTATACCCCTAGGGGTATCATCAGGAGGGGGTGAAGGAGAAGGAGGAGATCCGTGCAGGTCGAAGAAGAAGCAATGAAGCCGGTCCTGAACCGCCTCAGGCGGGCTCAAGGACAGCTGGCCGCCGTGATCGCGATGGTCGAATCCGGCCGCGACTGCAAAGACGTCGTCACCCAGCTCGCCGCCGTCTCCAAAGCCCTGGACCGGGCCGGCTTCAAGATCGTCGCCAGCGGCATGCGCCAGTGCCTCACCGACACCCCCGACGCCCCACCCATGACACAGGACGAGCTGGAGAAACTCTTCCTCGCCCTCGCCTGACCGCCCCTCCCCCGGGTCGACAGCCACCAAGACCTGACGCCTCCCGCCTCCCGACACCCATTCCGACACCCGCCCGCACGCATCACTCCACCCGCCGGACGGAAGCAGCATCCAGCGGACCGGCCGCTCTTCCAGGGCATCCTGTTCGTCCCGCACAACGGGATCGCCTGGGAACACCTGCCTCAGGAACTCGGCTTCGGCTCGGACATGACCTGCTGGCGCCGCCTAGGGCCTGTTGTGAAAGTGCTGGTCACAGGCATTCGAAACGCAGATGCTGGCCAACATCGACGTGTGGCAGGGTGCTCACATGTCCAGCGGCGTATCCCATCCTGTCTTCCGCACGTCCGACCCGGCAGCGGCCCTCGCCACAGCACGTCAGCTCCTCGCGCTGGGCGATCGGGATTATGCCCAGGTATCGGTGGACGTGGAGCTCTGCACGGTTGCGAAGGTGTTGGAACTGCGGCGGTTGCTGCCGGACGCCTGGTTCCGCACGGAGAACGAAGAGTTTCGGGCGAGGGAGTTTGATGCGAAGGCGGGCTTGCGGTGCGACTGGCACGCGGCCGAGCTTTCTGAGGATGCGGATGGCCTCATTGCCCTGCTCCCGCTCTGGGCGTCGATGCTGGACCAGCCAGTCGGCAGCGTCGAGGACGCTTTCACCGCGTTGGTGGGTGCGAGATACGGCTCGATCCACTGGGACCAGGTGATCTGGCCGGCGGTGGATGAGCGCGGGTACGACGGGCGGGTCGAACACGACGGCGTCACCCTGGTCTTCAACTGCGACGACCCTGGAACCGACCGGCAAATCGGGACCCACACCGTATACGTCGACGTCCAGAAGACCGGGGACTCGCAGAGCTACGCTGCCTGGCTGGCTGAGCAGATCGGCCAGGCGGTCATCGGCCCGCCGTACGATTAGGGCCCGTGTGAAAGTGCTGGTCACAGCCATTCGTTGATGGCTGCGACCAGCACAGTCGCCTCGTAGCGGACGGCGAGTTTGTCGTACCTGGTGGCGACGGCGCGGTGGCGCTTGAGGCGGTTGATGCCGCACTCGACCGCATGGCGCTGTTTGTAGTCGTCCTTGTCGAATTTCGGCGGACGTCCGCCGGACGAGCCGCGCTTGAGCCGGGTGCGGACCCGGTCCGCTGGGACCGGGATTGTGGCCGTGATCCCGCGTCTGCGCAGGTAGGACCGGTTGCTCCGGGAGTCGTAGGCCTTGTCGGCCCGCACCCGGTCCGGCCGCTCGCGCGGCCTGCCGAGCCCGACCCGGGGCACCCGGATCGCCTCCAGGACCGGCTCGAACTGCGGGGTCACCTCGCTGCCCTGCCGTGATCACAACGGACAGAGGCTTCTGTCCCTGCTCGACGGCGAGGTGGATTTTGCTGGTCAGCCCGCCGCGGGACCGTCCGAGGCCGTGGTCGGCCGGTTCGATGAAGACGCCTCCGGGCGGCTCCTTCTGGAGGTCCCCCTTTCACGGGCGCCAGCGGCGTGCTGGTGAGCCCGGCAGACGGCGGAGTCAACATTGACGTCCCAGGTGATCAGGCCCTTCGCGTCGGCTTCGGTCTGGAGCTGGGTGAGGATCCGGGCCCAAGTCCCGTCTCGCTGCCAGCGACGGAAAAGGTCGTAGGCCCGGTCCCATGGCCCATAGCGTTCGGGCACATCCCGCCACGGGGCACCCGTGCGGGTCCGCCACCGTATGCCGTCTATCGGCTGCCGCCGCGCCCACACCTGCGGACGGCCCGGCTTGATGCCCGTCGGCAGCAACGACTCAAGCCGGGCCCACTGGCCATTCGTCAGATCACCACGTCCCACAACAGGTGATCATCAATGAACAAGATCCACTTTCGCAACAGACCCTAGCCGAGTGGACCGAGGCCACCGGCATCCCGCTCGGCGTGAAGCCACTGATCGCGCGACGCGGCACCGAACACGGTTCCGGACTCGAAACCCAACGGCGGGTTGCCGAGCGCGCCTTCGCCCACGTGCAGTGGTTCCGCCGCCTACAAGTCCGCTGGGAGATCCGCGACGACCCCACGAAGCCTTCCTGACCCCGGAATGCGCACTCATCCGCTGGCGGCGGCTGACCACATCCCGCCCTGTGCAGCCGACGAGCGGCAGGAGCGCATCACGCCACAGGGAGCGCGCGGCGCCGCGCGTGCTACATCTGCCTGCGGAATATGTCGCCATCCGGCTGCGTGAGGCGGCGGATCCTCTGCACTGTGGTCCCAGGCGCACTGTGTGAGGGCCGCGACAGGGAGGAAGGCGATGTACGGGGACCGAGAGGGATGGGAGCGGGACGGGTTCGCGTCGCACGAGGGTGTGGTCGGCGTGCTGACGGCCGACGGCAGCGAGCCCGGGCCGGTCCGCTTCGACCTGGGCAGCGGCAGCTCGTTCCACGAGTCGATCGACTGGTGGCATTACGACGGGACGTCCCACCGTCCGACGGCGACATCGATGCGGGGCCGGTGCGCGTGCGGCTGGCGCGGCGAGCGGACCTATCCCATCGACTGGGCGAAGGTCCGCCGCGACGACAACCCGGACGCGTACGACACCTCAGGCCCGTACGGCGACTGGACAGCCCACATGGACCAGGTGGCCGACCGTGCGGTCGCCCTGCCCGAAGACCTCACCGGCCTCTTGCACCAGGTGCGCGAGCGGCTCGACCACCTCCTCCTGGAGGAAGACCAACCCGCAGCGGTCCTCAAGGCCGCCGACGAGCTGGAGGACATCGTCGCCTGGGTCGGCCCCACCGCCGCCAGGCTCCTCACCTACGGGCAGGACGAGCCGACACCCGAGATCGCCGCCGCCCTCGGCATGACCGAAACGGCGGCCCGCGCCCGCCTGCTCCACTACGAACACCTGGACCGCTGACCGCGTCCGTTGCGCCGCCTGTCCTCGGATCTCTCCGATCAATCGGCTCTCTCGGACCAGCCGAGGCCCTCGGATCCCTCGGATCCCCCGGATCCCCCGGAGGGTGGTCAGTCGATGCAGAATTCGTTGCCCTCGATGTCCTGCATCGCGATGCACGAGTCGTGGCCGTCGTACAGGAGTTGTACGCGTACGGCTCCGAGTGCGACCACGCGCGTGCACTCGGCTTCGAGGGCGGCGAGGCGCTCGTCACCCACGAGCCCGGTGCCGACCCGCACGTCGAGATGAACGCGGTTCTTGACCACCTTGCCTTCGGGCACGCGCTGGAAGAACAGACGCGGTCCGACACCGGTGGGATCACCGCACGCGAACCACGACCCCCGCTCCTCGGGAGACCGGGATTGCTCGTACGCGTCCCACGTGGCGAAACCCGCCGGTGGCGGCGGAACGACGTACCCCAGCACCTCACACCAGAAGCGAGCGACGCGCTCGGGTTCCGCGCAGTCGAAGGTGACTTGGAACTGCTTGATCGCTGACATCGGCGCACCATAGCAGCGGGTCGCTCGGCCAGTCAGCGGGATATTCGTCCGCCCGACGGTCGTCCGTCAGACGGTGAGTGGGTGGGTGGGTAAGCCGGTGGATGGGTGAGTCCGTGGGTGGGTCAGTCCGTCAGTCGGTGCACCTTGTCGTCGTCCGTCACCTCGTAGACATCGATGCGGAGTGACCGACGGACATGGGCAGGGACGCGTTGGGCGGCTTTCGCCGACGACGTCGCGACGACGAGGGCGTAGCGGATGTGCGGGTCCTCGTCGGTCATACGGCGGAGCAGCCGGCCGTAGGCGATGTCGGCGTCGATGCCCTTCTCGCCGGTACGGCCTTTGGCCTCGCAGATGAGGCGCTCGGGACCGCGTACGGCCTCCAGGTCGGTCCAGCGGTCTGCGGGGTCGGCGGGGGTCCAGCCTTCGGCGAGCAGCCAAGTACGGAAGGCGTCGGTGACGCGGCCCTCGTCGCCGGCGCGTGCCAGGAGCGTACGTAGGGCCGCGAGGTCGGCCTCCGTGTTGCGGCGCAGCCGTCCGCGGTTGTCCGCGTTGAGGTCGGCGGGGCGGATGACGACGAGCCGTAGCCCGTGCGCGGGGATCTCGGAGTCGCGCCGGGCGTCGTACAGGGCGCGCTGTTCGCCACGGTGGACGCCGCTGACCGTCATGCGGTCCGGCTTGTCGAAGTGGGGCATCGGCTGGTCGTGCTGGAGTTCGCGGTACTCGACGACGAGTCGGTGGCCGGGCCAGTACGCGTCGACCGGCAGCCTGGCCTGGCGGCCGCCGGCTCCGGGATCGCCCAACAGCCAGTCGAACTTGTGCTGTGTCAGGGCCACTTCGCCGAGGATCTCGCCGCACAGCCCGACGACGTACGCCTCGTCGCTGTCGTCTCTCGTTCCCATGACCAGGAATCCTGTCACGCCACGCCGTCAAGTGCCCCGGGGTCGGACAATTCACCCTGCGTCTTGGCCATGTCCGTTTTCCTCGGCGGGAGTTCAGGACGTCGGCCGCCTGGCGCAGGTGTCCAGAACATCCTGGCGGCGGCCTGCGGGCCGGGGGCAAGGACGCGAGGGCTGGGTGGCATGCGGGGAGCGTGCGGAGCTCGGGAGCGTGCGCTTCCTGGTAGCCGGCCCAGCCGCTCTGGGCTTTGCGGCCTTCGCGGCGGCTTGTGCCTCGGTCACACCGGTGTCCCCCTCCGAGGCCTGGGCGTCCTCCCAGGTCCGCTGGCCGGCGGCGCCACCTCGCGGCAGGTGTCGGCCAGGATGCCGTTGGGACTCCTGCGCTGATCCAGGGTGGTGGCGGCGCCCGCGTCGATCCCGTATCCGTAGCCGTTGGCGCCGGCAACGTCGCCGAGGCCGTTGACGAGGGTGTCGTCGATGCCGGCAGCGGCCGGTGACTTCTGTGAGCCCATTGGCCTCTTCCAGCAGCTTCACCCGATCCGCGAAGCGGGGTAGGGGCGCGTCCAGCTGGCCTCTCAACCCACGGGCAGGCGTGAGCCGCGTCTCACCGGCGTGGGCGCGCTTGCTATGCACCTCGTTGCATAGCAAGATCCGGCACATGGCGCTCGACCACGCGATCCTCGTGTCCCTCCTCGAGAAGCCCGGGTCCGGCTACGAGCTGGCTCGGCGCTTCGAGCGGTCCATCGGGTACTTCTGGACGGCGACTCATCAGCAGATCTACCGCGTGCTCAAGCGCATGGAGCAGGACGGGTGGATCGATGTGCGGGAGGTGCCGCAGCAGGGGCGACCGGACAAGAAGGAGTACTCCGTGGCCGGGCGGGGGCGGGAGGCGCTCTCGGCGTGGTTGCAGGAGCCGATCGAGCCCGAGAGCGTGCGGCATGACCTCGCGGTGAAGATCCGGGGTGCCGCGTTCGACGATCCGGCGGCCCTGATCGGTGAGGTGGAGCGGCACCGGTCGGCGCATGCGGGGCGTCTCGCGCACTACCGCGCCGGCGAGGTGCGGGACTTCGGGGAGGAGCCGGGAGACGGTCCGCTGGACGCCGAGCGGGAGCTTCAGCACGTCGTGTTGCGGGGCGGGATCGCGTACGAGCAGATGATGATCACCTGGCTCGACGACGTCCTCGCCACGCTCGACCGATTCCGCACCGTGCGGTGAGGAGGGCTGTGTCCGCCGCCGTACGGTCACGCCCACGACCACGGCCGTGCCTGGCTCGCACCTCACCCGCGCCTGCGCCCGCGCCCGCATCCGCCTCGCGGCCTCCGCACTACGAGTTCCGGCCTGCCCCGTAAGTCCAACTGCACGACGACCACTCGCGCCACGAACCACCAGCACCACACACCACCAGCATCACGTCCGTACGACCGGCATCTCCGTACGGCCGTGTGCGGCACCACCACCCTCATCCCTAGCCGGAAAGGCGGACGTCATGGCCGACGCGCTGCTGTTCAACCCGCACACCTACGACCCCGCGCACTTCGACCCGGAGACGCGCAGGCTGCTGCGCGCGACCGTGGACTGGTTCGAGGCGCGGGGGAAGCGCCGGATCATCGAGGACTACCGGACGCGGGCGTGGCTGGGTGACTTCCTGGCCTTCGCGGCCGAGGAGGGGTTGTTCGCGACGTTCCTCACGCCGTCCGCCGATGCGGGCGTGGAGGGGGGCGAGGGCGAGGGCGAGGGCGACAAGCGGTGGGACACCGCTCGTATCGCCGCGCTCAACGAGATCCTCGGTTTCTACGGGCTCGACTACTGGTACGCCTGGCAGGTGACCATTCTCGGACTCGGTCCGGTGTGGCAGAGCGGGAACGCCGCCGCGCGCGCCCGTGCGGCCGAACTCCTGGAGCAGGGCGAGGTGTTCGCCTTCGGTCTGTCCGAGAAGTCGCATGGCGCGGACATCTATTCCACGGACATGCTGTTGGAGCCCGACGGTGAGGGCGGCTTCCGGGCGACGGGGTCCAAGTACTACATCGGGAACGGCAACGCGGCCGGGCTCGTGTCCGTCTTCGGGCGCCGGACGGATGTCGAGGGCCCGGAGGGTTACGTCTTCTTCGCGGCCGACAGCCGTCACCCGGCGTACCACCTGGTGAAGAACGTCGTCGACTCGTCGAAGTACGTGAGCGAGTTCCGGCTGGAGGAGTACCCGGTCGCCGCCGAGGACGTCCTGCACGCCGGGCGTGCCGCGTTCGACGCCGCGCTGAACACGGTGAACGTCGGCAAGTTCAACCTGTGCACCGCTTCGATCGGCATCTGCGAGCACGCGATGTACGAGGCCGTCACGCACGCGCAGAACCGCATCCTGTACGGGCGGCCGGTCACCGCGTTCCCGCATGTGCGGCGGGAGTTGACCGACGCGTACGTGCGGTTGGTCGGGATGAAGCTGTTCAGCGACCGGGCCGTGGACTACTTCCGGACCGCGGGTCCCGACGACCGGCGATACCTGCTCTTCAACCCGATGACGAAGATGAAGGTGACCACGGAGGGCGAGAAGGTCATCGACCTGATGTGGGACGTCATCGCGGCCAAGGGCTTCGAGAAGGACAACTACTTCGCCCAGGCGGCGGTGGAGATCCGTGGTCTGCCGAAGCTGGAGGGCACGGTCCACGTCAACCTGGCGCTGATCCTGAAGTTCATGCGCAACCATCTGCTCGACCCGGTGGCGTACGAGCCGGTTCCGACGCGGCTGGACGCGGCCGACGACACGTTCCTCTTCCGGCAGGGTCCGGCGCGGGGCCTGGGTTCGGTCCGCTTCCACGACTGGCGGGCGGCCTACGACGCGTACGCGCACCTGTCCAACGTCGCCCGATTCCGCGAACAGGCCGACGCACTCTGCGAGTTCGTCCTCAAGGCGGCGCCCGACGAGCAGCAGAGCCGCGACCTCGATCTGCTCCTCGCCGTCGGTCAGCTCTTCGCGCTCGTCGTCCACGGGCAGCTGGTCCTGGAGCAGGCCGCGCTCACCGCTCTGGACGAAGACGTGCTCGACGAGCTCTTCGCCGTCCTCGTCCGTGACTTCTCCGCGCACGCGATCGAACTGCACGGGAAGGACTCCGCTACCGAGCAGCAGCAGCTCTGGGCGCTGGGCGCCGTCCGCCGCCCCGTCGTCGACGAGGCGCGGTCGGGGCGTGTGTGGCAGCGCGTCGAGGCGCTGTCGGGTACGTACGAGATGGCGCCGTGAGCGTCGATGTCGGCTGATTGAGGGCTCCCTCTCCGACCGGCGCCGTCCCCCTGGAGGCGGTCCCTGGCTGAGGGACTCCCCCTCCGACCGGCCCCGCCCGTCTGAAGGCAGTCCCTGGCTCACGGCTCCCCTCCGACCGGCGCCTCCCCCTGGAGGCGGTCCGATCGGAGGGGCAGGCCGGCCCGAGGGCGTACCCGTGGGCGTACGAGGTTCGTCGTCGCGACGCAGGTGGCGAGGAACTCGTCGACACCGTCGAGCGCCACCTCGTCCGGCAGGGCAGCGGGGCCGTCGAGAGTGAGCTGGGCGTGGTACGGGTGCACCGCGATCTTCTGGAGTTGGTGTCGGGCCACGGCGCCACAGGTGCGGGGCGACTGCGACGCACCCCCACCACGTCCAGCAGCCGCGGCCGGGGCCCGAGTCCTCCAGCGCGTCCAGCAGTTCCCGGGTCGACGCGGCCGGCCAGTCCACCTGTACCTCGCGCGCGTGTGTGGCCCGGCCGGGGCGCCTCGGGCGCGACCCTGGCCGTGACGGCCGGCCCCGCGGCGACAATGGCGGCCCAGCAGCGGCGCGCCCCTCACCGGGGTGAAGGAGACCCGTGACCGGTACTACAGGCTGAGCGCGTCCTCGGCGTTGTCCATCCACGCGGTGACGGAGTTGTCGTCGGAGACGTTCAGGCCGGGCGTCGAGGCCTTGAGCGGCACCTGCGTCAGGTCGGACTCCGTGTTCATCGTCATGGCGATCGACGAGACGGTCTTGCTCTTGGGGGTCTTCAGACCGCCCATGAGTCCCGCGTAGGCGGACTGGCCCGGGGCGAGCCGGATCGCGTCCTCGATGCCGGGGGCGGTGCCGCGCTCGGTGGCCTGCCCGTCGAGGTCGCCGAAGGTCACGATGGGGTGGCCGAGCACCCGGCAGGGCTTGCCGGTCTTGTTGGTGATCTTCAGCAGGTAGCTGCTGGTCGTGGGCTCGGCGAGGTTCGCGGTGAACGTCACGTCGTAGGTGCTGCAGGGGAAGACGTCGTAGTCCGGATCCGTCGTCGGCTTGCTCGGCTTGCCCGGCTTGCCCGGCTTGGCGGGCTTGGCGGGCGGCGGCGTCGACTTGGCCGGCTTCGACGTCTTGGCGGGTGCGGAAGGCGTCGAGGGCGTCGACGGTTCGGCCGTCGCGGACGGGGAGGCCGAGCCGGTGGGGGCCGCGGTGGGTACGTCGGTGCCGCCCGCGGCACCGTCCTCGGAGGGACCGCAGGCGGTCAAGGCCAGCGCGGACGCGGCGACGAGGACGACGGCGGCTCTGCGAACGGTGCTCATGGCGGTGCTCCCCCCGATGTCAGCGCACTGACCGCGCTGTGGTGAAGACCAGGTTCGCGCGCGTGCTTCACGGTTCGGTGACGGCGTCTTACCGAATTCACCACGGTTCGCCCCAGGAATTCCAAAAGGCCCCCGGCCTGCGCATCCGCCGGCGGGGCTCGGTGAGCAGCTCCGCCAGACGGTCGGCGAACTGCGTGAGCCAGTCCAGCCGGGGACCGCTCCGGACGGCGCGAAAGCCGTGGTGGCGGCCCCAGTAGGCGGCCTTCACGGCGTGGAACTGGGACCATCGCTGGACGCGTTCGCGGTCGAGTTCCGCGGCTTCGGCGAAGACGTCCAGGGCGCGGTGGACGGCCTCGCGCAGGTCGTCCGCGGCAAGGAGGGCCAGGGCGCGGGACTTCAGGAGGGTGCCGCCGTCGTAGGCGGGGTCCCCCGCGTATCCCTTGGGGTCGACGGCCAGCCAGGGCTCGCGGTCGGCGCGCAGGATGTTGCGGGCGTGGAGGTCGCCGTGGAGGAGGGTGTCAGGCTGACTGCGGCCCAGTTCTCGGACGGTCGCCAGGGCGGCTTGCAGTACCCGGTCCGGTACGGCATGGGGCAGCTCGTCGGCGTTCCCACGCAGATGTTCCTCCCATGCGTCGGCCTGTCGGCTCAGGCGAGGCAGGCCGGGCGGTGCGGGGATGGCGAGGCGGTGATTGAGCCGTCCGGCGACCGCGACCACCTCGTCGCCGTCTTCGATCTCCGCCAGGGTCGTCGGTCGGACCCGCTCGAGGAGCATGGCGAACCGTGCGTCGTCACGCTCGATCAGGTGGACGGCGCCGCGGCCGCCCCAGGCCGCGAACGCGTCCGGCTCGTGGACGTTGCCGGGGTGCGGGAACGACACCTTGATGACGGCGCTCTCCCCGGCCCCTCCTCGTACCGGAACGACGACGCCGACGCCGCCGTGCATGACCTCGCCGTCCGGCGTACAGCCCCACCGCTCAAGCAGCGTCTCCACGATCCCGGGCAGCTCGCCGAGCCATGCCGCTCCGGCCTCCCCCTCGCGTTCGATCGCTGATCAGCATGAACAGCGCGTCCTCGGAGGGGTCGTCGATGCGGTCGCCGTTCTCGCTTTCAGCGCCGTAGTACTGAGACCCCATTGTCTCTCAACGCCGCTCGCGGTCGGCATGGCATGAGGAACCGACAACTCAGGACGGTCATAACCATTCGCCGATCGCGGCGATCAGGATGATGGGCTCGAAGCGGACCGCCAGCTTGTCGAACCGCATGGCCACCGCCCGATTGCGCTTGAGCCGGTTGATCCCGCACTCGACCGCATGCCGAGCCTTGTTGGCCTCGCGGTCGAAATCCGGAGGCCGCCCGCCGACCTTGCCGCGTCGCTTGCGGTTCGCGGCCTGGTCAGCAGGCTCCGGGACCGTGCACCGGATCCCCCGCTTTCGCAGGTAGGCCCGGTTAGCCCGGGACGACGGCCAGGTCCGGTGCGCGGCACCCGGATGCCTTCCAGGACGGCGCGAACTTAGGACTGTCACCACGCTGACCTGCGGTGACCAGCAACGACAGCGGCGGAAGAGCCCATAGACCGTCTGCCACGGCCCGTACTCCGACGGCAGATCCCTCCACGGAGTCCCGGTCCGCACCCGCCATCGGATCCCGTCGATCAGCCTCCGCCGCCCCACCGCCGGCCTGTCCCGCATCGCCACCGGCAGCATCGGCTCCAGCACGGCCCACTGACCGTCAGGAAGATCCCCTCGCCCCACACCACGATCATCACGGCGCAGAGCGAACGACGAAACCCACTTCTAAAGCATGGCCAAAACTTGTCTTTTAACGTCCGGAGTCGAGCGTGCCTCGAACATGAGTGGTGCTCGGATGCTGCTAAATCAGGAGGCCGACCCATCGGAGGCATCTTCTGCATGGGTTGCAATGGCTCTTGTCCGGCTGTCGAACAAGTTTCGGAGGGTTTCCTGGATGCCTTCGCGATCCATTTGAGCCTCCTGCGCCAGAAGCAGACGGGCTCCCGCTTCGACCTCAGCCCATGCCAGTCGGCTGCGCCGGTTTTCGGCTCGTCTGACATCGCTGCGGAGGAAGCCCACCCCTGCTGAGAGTCCGGCGGAGACAAGGGCCAGCACCGCCGCAGGAACACGGGCATCTGGGGAGGCAAGCCCGGCAGCTCCGGAGAGGCCAGCAAGCACGGCAGCGGGAAAGCCCAGCGCAACGTCGATGACGCCCCAAAAACGCACGCGTTGGTGGGCAGCGCGTTCTCGACGCTCCGCTTCAGTAAGCAGGCGTTCGACTTCGGCCCGAACAGGCGTCACGTGTCCCTGCGAGTCATCTTGATGCTGCGTGTCGTGTCCAGCCACGAGCCCAAGGATCCCACCGACGCATCCGCGATCGATGACAAGCCGACCCGTCTATCCGGTGCGGCGTGGTTTCGTGCCGACCTTGTGGTGGGCGGGACGGCTGAATGCCTCGCCGGCGGCGAGGACTCTGCCCACGTCGTGACGGGTGGCTGGGCGGCGGTTCTTCGAGCCCGGCGGCCGGCGCCGGGTCCGGGACGCGATGGTTTCGGTGCGCTGGCCGGGGAGCCGGTCTTCGCGTGGAGGTTTCTGAACCCTCTGCGGACGCGGGCGGGTGTCAGTTTGCCCGGGGTGGAGGGCGCCTCTTGCGGAGGCGGACCTTCCAGGGCTGGCCGGGCGGTGGGCTGCTTGGGTGCTCGGCCGGTCGTCTGCTCGGTTGGCTGGCGGGGCGGCCTCCTCAGCCGGGTGGCTGGCTGGCGAGCGAGCCAGGACGTGTCCGGCCGATCATGTGACTACTCCGCAGCGGTGACAGGCCGCTGCCGCCCGCTGTCCCCTGATCGTCTGGCCGTGGGGCCCGGATCAGTCTCCGGTGAAGCCCCAGAAGCACAGTTCTGCCGGGCGTCCCGAGTCTTCGTAAACGATCGTGCAGCAGCCGGAGCCGCGGTCGAACGGAGGGAACCAGCCGTCTCCGGCCCGCTTCAGGGCCTGTGCGACGACCTCTCGTCCGGGCTGCATCGTCCCGAACAGTTCGACGACTTCCGCCGTCTCGACCATCCTCACGTCACCAGGTTCCTCCATGTGTTCCTGGCAACGGACCACGCGCTCGACGTCCAGCACGGAATGCGCCGGCTCCTCCTCCAGCCAACCGCTCGCCGTCAGTGCTGCCAGCGTCTCGATTCCTTCTTCCCGGTAGTACTCGGCCTCCCGGGCGAAGACCGTCTCGCGAAGGTCGTTCAGGGCATCCTGCTCGCTGTACTGGAAAGGCGTGAAGTACGACCATCTGCTCGCTCCCATGTCCGCGAATCCTACTGATGGCCTGCGACAGCAGCCTTGGGCGCGTCACCGCAGCCTGATCGCCCGGGCAGGGCCTGGCGAACGTGCCCGGTGCACGGTCGCGCGGGAGGTTGTCGCCGTGACGCCAGTCCGCAATACCGCCCATACGCCGCTTCGTTCGGTCGACGTGCGGCTGGGGGCAGCGGCGCGGACGGGTGCAGGGCTGTGGGGAGGCCGTCCGCCGACGCGGGTGGACGGGGTGGAGGGAGGGACGCCACGGGCGTGGCCGTGGAGTGTACGGCGCTGAGGGTCGATCTGGCCGCGCCGCTGCCGTACGGGGCGCGGGCGCGTGTCGCGTGTCGCGTGTCGCGTGTCGCGTAAGACGTCTCGGTCGCCGTTCCTGCCCGTGTCGAACCGGAGGGGTGCCTCGTGTCGAACCGGAGGGGTGGTGCCTTCGCGCCGCACGAACTGGAACGCGCGCTGGGCGGACCCTCGATGGCGGCGATGCTGCGCAGCTTTGTTGCGCGGCTATGTGCGGGACCACTGGCATGGAAGCGCCACCACTGAGGACTTCAATCGCCACCGCCGAGGGCTTCAAACGGGCGGCGCAGACGGTGACGACGGAGGGCCTCCGACCGTTCTGGGCGGAGCATCGGATCCTGTGACGACGACGACGACGGCGGCGGCGGAGGGCCTCCGACCGTTCTGGGCGGAGCATCGGATCCTGTGACGACGACGACGACGGCGGCGGCGGGCCCGGCTCGGGGAGCACGTCGACCGTGCGCGGGTGAGGGCCGTCGAAATTCGATGGGGCGAGGCCGTGGGCGTGGGGGACAATGCGCGCGATGATCTCCCGTGCAGAAGCGTTTCTTGCCGCCGTCGAACCCTTGTCACACGCCGCCCGGCTCCGATACACCGCCGTCACGGCACGCCGGTTGGCGGCCACCGGTGGACTTCGGCCCCTGCTGTCGGACCTTGACGGGCTCGGGCCGTACGAGCGCCGCCTCGCGGCGTTGGCGGCTCTGACCGCCGGGGAGGCCGCGTATCTGGCGGCTCGGCTCGGCGATCCCGACCCGGTGGTGCGGCGGTATGCGCTGCGCGGTGCCCGGCGGCTCGCGGTCCCGGACACGGCCGTCGAGGCGGCGTACGACGACGCTCCCGCGGTGGTACGCGCGGACCTCGCGCGCCTGCTGCGCGACGGGCGGCGGAGCGGGCTCGCCGAGCGGCTGGTGGTCCGGGTGCGGGCCGAGTACGGCGAGCGGGACGCGGCGCGCCTGCTGCCGGGCTGCTCAACGGAGTTCACCGCGCGGCTGCTGCCGGACCTCGGCGGGGCGCTCGCGTTCGAGGACTGGAGCACGGTGGCCGTGCGCCATCCCGTCGCCGTCCTCGACCATGTGGAACGGGAACTCGCGGACCTTCCCCGGCGGTTGCGCGATGCCTGGTGGAGGCGGCACGCCACCGGAATCGCCGCCGCCCTGCCCACCGCGCCGGCGCGTGTGGTCGACCTGCTGGAGCGGTACGGCCCCGACAACCTGCCCGGTCCGGTCCACGACCGGCTGGGCCTGCTGGTCTCGGCGGACGCCGAGCGGGTCGCCCGCTGGATCACCGACCCCCGTCGGGCGGCGGCGCGGTGGGAGCGGACACCCGGCCGGTCGGTGATGCGACAGCTGGTGGCGGCGGATCCGCGGTCCCTGCCCGGGGTCGGGGCCCGCTGGTTCCACCGGGAGGCCTTCGGCGTCCTGCTTCGGTCGGTGCCACCGGCGCGCCGGGCGGATTTCGTGGACGCCGTCATCGCCGCGGGTGGCCCGCGCAACCCTCTGCACGCGCACGAGCAGACCCTCGCCCCGCTGCCGGCCGCCGAGCGCCACGCCCGTGCCCGTACGGCGATCGGGAAGATCCGCGCCGAACGCCACTCCGGCTGGGACCTCTGGGGCCTGCTCTCCCTCCTGCCGCCCGCCGAGGCACGCCCCGAGCTGCTGGCAGCCCTCGGCAGCGCCGACGCCGACGAGCGCGGCACGATCTGGGACCGGCTGGTCGTCAACGCCGGCCTCACTCGTGATCCCCGAGAGGTCGCGGAGGTCCTCTCGCTGGCCGCCGGGCGGCTGACGAACGACCGCGATTCCGTACGCGGGGAGATGCTCTCCGCCGTCGCCGCGCTGCCTACGGCTCTGCTCGTGGCGGGCTCGGGCCCAGGAGCAGGAGCAGGTGCGGATGCGGGTGCTGGGGGTGGGTGTGCAGCGGCCTCGGGGGGTGGTACGTCCTCCGGGGGTGGTACGTCCTCCGGGGGCCGTGCCGGGCACGCGTCCGAGGCCATGCCCGAAGCGGCGCCCGAAGCCATGTTCCTATCTCTGGAAAAGCTGTGCCTGGAGGCCCTCCGGGCCCGGGACTGCTCTTCCGGGACCCGGGCCACAATCCGAAGTCTGGCCGTATCTCTGCTCGCCGGCTGCCCGGAGGGAGCTCCGGCCGACGGCGTCGGGGGTGCGGCCGCGCGCCGGATGGCCGTACGCGTGCTGGAGGCTCTGACGGCGCATACCGGAGTGGTGGACCTCGGGCGTCTGGGCGGCGTCCTGCGCGGACGTGAGACGCGGGCCGTGGTGGACCTCGGGCGTCTGGGCGGCGTCCTGCGCGGACGTGAGACGCGGGCCGTGGTGGACGCGCTCGGCCCGTGGCTGGACCGGGCGGCGGTGCGGGGCGACTTCGTGCCCCTGCTCGGGCTGGTCAGGTCGTGCGGACACCACGCGTACCGGATCTCGGAGCTCCAGGACCGCCTCGAACAGGCGTTGCGAGACTGTCCGGATGGCGTTTTCGGGGAGGTCGCCGCAGCCTGGCTGGCCGACCGGGCGACCCGTGGCGACCGCGTGGCCGCGCTGGTGGCGTGGGAGCCGTCCGCCGTCTTCGTGGCTCCCGTTCTCGCCGTAGTGGCGGCGGAGCGAACCGACCTTCTGGATCACGCGACGGTCGAACTGCCGCCCTCCGGCGGTCGGTTCCCGGTGTCCGGCACGGCCCGGCCACTGCCTCCCTTCCGGTACGCGGACCGGTGGGTGCCCCGGCAGCAGGAGGCGGCGGTGCGGCTGGCCGCAGCCGTCGTCAGCGATCCCGGACGGGGGGTCGACGAGCGTGCCGCGCTGCTTCGCGCGGTGGCGCCGGTGCCGGTGCACGGGCGGGCGCTGCTCCGGCGGTACACCGCTTCCCCACAGGCCACCAGGGGGCACGAGGGCACGGCGGGGTCCGGCACGGCACGCTCGTCGGAGTCCGCCACCGCGCCTTCGCCGGAGTCCGCCATGCCTTCGCCGGAGTCCGCCGTGCCCTCGTCGGAGTCCGCCACCGCGTCTTCCTCGGAGTCCACCGTGCCGTCGTCGGATTCCGCCGCGCCCCTGTCGGGGTCCCCCGCCGACCCTGGCGAGTCCGCTCTGACGGCGGCCGCTCTGGACGCGGCAGCCCACACCGACGATCCGGCTTCGGCGCTCGGAACCCTGCTCGACCATGCCGGCGACGACCGGGCGGCCGCTGCCTGGTCCGCCGCGGCGCGTGCCGCCGCTCATGCCCGGCCCGCGCAGGTGGCGGCCTTGCTCCGTGATGTCCTGACCCGCGAGAGCGGTGTGAAGGTGACGGTCAGGAAAGCGGCTGTCCGGCTCGCCGCGCACCATCTTCCCCAGGGAGCCGCTACGGCGCTCCTTTCGGCCGTGGGCCGCACGCCTGGCCTCCACCCGGACGTGTACGCCACCGTCGTCGGGCTGGCGGCGACGCTGCTGCCGGCCGAGGAGATGTGGGCGCTGCTGGAGTCGGCGGTCGCCGACGGGCCTGATGCGGCCCGGCGCGCGATCCTCGACCCGGATCCGGCGGATCTGGCGCCGGCCGACCGGCCGCGATACGGGGAGCTGGTCGCCCGTTTGCCGTTCGTCGCCGAGGAGCAGACGGCGGGGCAGGCCCTGTTCGGCCTTCGGGACTGGGCGCAGTACACGCCGGCGGCGGGCGCGGCGCTGGCTGACGTCTATACCGACCTCGACTCGCCGCTGAACACATGGCAGGCGAGCTACGGGCTGACCACGCTGGCCCAGTCCGAGCTGCCCCATCCGACGGCCGGCGTGGGACCCGGCAGCCTCCTGGGCGACGTCGTGGACCGGCTGCTGGAGCTCGTCGCGGCGGGCGAACCCGAAGGCGGCGGGCGCGGTGGTGATCTCCCGGCGCGTCGTCGCCTGCACTCCCTCGTGGACTCGTCCTTCCGGGACCCCCGGCTCTGCGCGGTCCTGGCCCGCCGGTTGGCATCCGAACCGGCCGTCATCGCGACCCGTATCGCTCTCCTCGTCCGGGCCGTCGATCTTGCATCCCCCGAAACCGAACTCCTGCGATCAGTCCGCGAGTTGACTGCTGCCATCGAGGGCCGTCCCGTCCTCGCGGTCCGAGTGGCCGAGGATCTGGAGGAGGCTCACCGGTACGGCGCCGCTCTCGCCGACCCCTCCCCCGCCCTCGCCGTGGTCCGCGCTCTCGCCGGGGACGGCGGCATCGTGGAGGGCCTGCTGGCCGTCGCTCTCGCAGCGACCGTCGGGGCCCGCCAGGGTTGGCCGGACGCCTGCCGCGAGGTCGTGGTCGCCTTGCGCCGCCACGCGGATCAGGAGGTCCGGGAAGCGGCATACGCCACGGAGCTGAGCTGAGCGGCACCGAGTTGAGCTGAGCTGTGAAGTCGAGGCGTGCCCGCGCCCCGTGGGCACGCTGTACGCGCTTCCACGCGCCCCCTCACTCTCGGGGAGGGCCTGCCTGAAAGGCCCTCTTGCGGGGCATACCGTCCTTCTTCGTGATCACTCCCGTATACGAGAAGGATGGTGCTGTGCCCGCATTCAGGAAACCCCTCACCACGATCGCCTCCGCCACCGCCCTCGCCGTGGGCCTCGGACTCGGCACTGCGGCGCCGGCGCACGCCGCGAGCTGCCCTTCGTCCGCCAAGCCGACCATCAGGGGCGCCAAGGCCGAATGGGTGCTGAGCTGCTCCCGGGGCACCCTCAAGGTGTACGGGTGGGTCGAGGACACGCTCCCGGACGGGCACAGCGCGCTCGTCGACGTGTGGCCGGGAGGCGGGCACCACTGGAAGCTCGTGACGGCGGACGGGGTGGGTGAGAGGACCAACTTCGATTTCGAGTTCCCCGGGACGACGTCGGCGTCCGTGACGCTGCGGCTCAGCCGCTGATCGGAGCGTCCTGCGTGGGCGGGGCGGCGCGGCGGAGCGTGCGGATCGCCGGGGTCGCGAGGAGGGCCGCGCAGCCCGCCAGGCAGGTGCCTGCGGAGAGCAGGAGGAAGCGCTGCGGGGAGAGGAGGGCGGTGGCCGGTCCGGCGATGATCTGGCCGAGGGCGATACCGGAGACGGAGCCTGCCAGTTCGTAGGCGGTGACCCGGTTGAGTACGGCGGGTGGGGTGTGGGTCTGCACGCTGGTGGCCCACATGACCGACCAGAAGGCGAGGCCGCCGCCGCCGAGGGCGTGGCCCGCCAGGAGCCCTGGGAGTCCGGCACCGAGCGCCACGGACAGGGGCAGCGCGGTGTAGAGCGCCATGGCCACGGCGCCTGCGGCCAGGGGCCGGACGGGGTGGACGCGCAGGGCGAGCAGTCCGCCGAGCACGGTGCCGACGCCGAGGAAGGAGACGGCGAGGCCGTAGACGTCGGGGCCGAGCCTGTCCCCGATGAGTGCCGAACTGAGGGGGACGAGCGGGCCGAAGATCAGTACGCCGTACGCCACCCAGATGAGGATGACCGCCCACATCCAGGTGCGGGCCCGGAACTCGTGCCAGCCCTGGCGCAGGTCGCGGCGGAGTGAGCCGAGCTTCGGAGCGGCGGGGTCGACGTCGGCGTCGGTGACGGTGACGGTGTCCGAGGGGGCGCGGGCGGGGGTGAGGCGGATGAGCGCCAGGCACAGGGCGCTGAGCAGGAAGGTGCCGGCGTCGATCGCGTACACGGTCCCGGCGTTGGTCAGGGCGATGAGGAGTCCGGCCAGGGCGGGGCCGAGCAGGTGGGCGAGGGCGTCGGCCACCTTGAGCGTGGCGTTGGCCCGCTGGGGGTCGTGGGCGACCAGCGGCACCATGCCGTTGACGCCCGGCAGAAACATCGCGACGGCCGCGCCCGCCACCGCTGCCATGGTCACGAGCAGCCAGAACGGCGGCGGCCCCGCGAAGAACGCCACGGCGAGCACGCCCTGCGTGAGCACCCTGACCAGGTCCGCGGCGACCATCATGCGGCGCGCGCCGAAGCGGTCGGCGAACACTCCGCCGAACAGGACCAGGAGGACGAACGTCCCGGTCCAGACGCCGAGGACGAGGCCGACTCCGGAGATCCCGTAGAGCGCGCCGACCGCCAGGGCGGCGGCCACGGGCATCATCGCGTCGCCGACGAGCGAGACCGTGCGGGCGGTGAAGTAGAGCGTGAAGCGGCGGTCCCACAAGGGGGGCCTGACGGGCGGTGGACTGCCTGGCGCGGTGCCGGGTGGGGTACTTGGCGCGGTGGCGGGTGCGATGCCGGGTGCGGTACTTGGCGCGGTGGCGGGTGCGATGCCGGGTGCGGTACTTGACGCGGTGCCGGGTGCGATGCCGGGCGGGGTACTCGGCGCGGTGGCGGGCCGGTCGCAGGAGGGGGCGGCGGGACGATTACCGGAGGGATCGCCGGGTGGGGCGCCGGACGGACCGGCGGCCCGGTCGCCGGGCGAGTCGTCGCGATGCGGGGACGGCTGGGGCTGATCGTGCGTGGTGGTCACGGCTCGCCATCCTGGTCTACACCAATCGACCGTCCCCAGTGTCCGGAACGACATGATGGGGTACTTTCGCGCCATGACGCCTCGTCCGTTGCCGAAGCCCCCGGCGCCGCACCGGGTGGTGGCCCTGTTGCAGTCCCCGCAGGAGACCTTCCCGCTGGCCTGTGCGGCGGAGGTGTTCGGTGATCACGGCCCGGCGATCCCGGTGCGCTACGCGTTCGAGGTCTGCGCCGAGCGTCCGGGGCCGGTACGCACCCAGGCCGGGTACGACATGTTGGTCACGGCGGGCCTGGACGCGTTGGAGCGCGCGGACACGGTGGTGGTCCCGGGTCGGCAGCGGCCGGCCGGCAGCGGGGTGCCGCCGGCGGTGGTCGCGGCGGTCCGCAGGGCGCATCGGCGGGGCGCGCGGATCGTCGGCATCTCGTCGGGCGCGTTCGTGCTCGCCGCCGCCGGACTCCTCGACGAACGGAGGGCGGCCACCCACTGGGCGCAGGCAGCCGAGTTGGCCGCGCTGTTCCCGCGTGTGCGGGTCGACGCGGGGGTGCTGTACGTGGACCACGGCGACGTCGCCACGAGTGCCGGATCGGCGGCCGGCGTGGACCTCTGCCTGCACCTGGTGCGCACCGACCACGGCGCCGCGTACGCGATGCGCATCGCCCGCCAGATGGTGATGCCGCCGCACCGCGAGGGCTGCCAGTTGCAGTACGCCGAGCTGCCCACCTCCGGACCGGTCGCCGACTCCCTGGCCCCGCTCCTGGAGTGGCTGGGCGGCCGGCTCGACCAGCCGGTCAGCGTCGCCGACATGGCGGTCCGGTGCCAGGTCTCGCCCCGCACCCTCACCCGGCGCTTCACCGAGCAGCTGGGCATCAGTCCCGGGCGCTGGCTGCTCGACCGGCGGCTCGCCGCCACCCGGGCCCTCCTGGAGGAGACCGACCTCCCCGTGGAGACCATCGCCCGCCGGGTCGGCCTCTCCTCGGCCGTCAACCTCCGCCGGCGCTTCCACGAGGCGCTGCGCACCACGCCCGCCGCCTACCGGCGCACGTTCCGCGCGGACGAGGCCGGATAGGCGGGCCGGGGGCTCCTCGGGGGCTTGCTCGGGCGGGCCTCCTCGGACGGTTCGCCGGGCGGTCCGGGAGCCGGGGTCGATTGTCAGTGGTGGATGAGACGGTAGGGGTATCAAGTCGGGAACGGGATGAGGGGGATTCGCCATGTCCGGAAACCAGAACTACATCAACCACGTTGCTCTCGTTTTGGACGCCAGTTCGTCGATGTCGCACCTGAGCCGCAAGGTCGTCGACGTGGCCGATCAGCAGATCGAGTACCTCGCCCGCCGTTCGCGGGAATTGGACCAGGAAACCCGTGTCACGGTGTACGTGTTCGCGGACACGGTGGAATGCGTCATCTACGACAAGGACGTGCTGCGCATGCCGTCCCTGAAGCAGCTTTACCGCGTCGGCGGCATGACGTCGCTGCTGGCGGCGGCACTGAAGTCGCAGCGCGAGCTGGCGGCGACGGCCCAGTTGTACGGCGACCACAGCTTCCTGACCTTCGTGCTGACCGACGGTCAGGAGAACGCGAGCCACCGCTGCCCGGATTCTCCCGCCCGGAATGCGAGCGCCTTGGTCAAGGCCGTCTCCACGATGATCGAGAACCAGCAGGACAATTGGACGCTGGCCGTCCTCGTGCCGGACCAGATGGGAAAGCGGGAGGCCATGCAGTGCGGTTTCCCGAAGGAGAACGTCGCCGTCTGGGACGCCACGAGCACGCAGGGCCTGGAAGAGGCCGGACAGGTCATTCGGGAGGCGACCGAGAAATTCATGGTCGGCCGTACGAAGGGCATCCGCGGATCGCGGGCGGTGTTCTCCGCGGGCGCGGAGGCGGTCAACAAGGACACCATCAAGGCCGCCGGTCTCACCCCGGCCGAGCAGTCCGCGTACCAGCTGATCCCGGTCGCCCGTGACGCGGCGATCCGGGAGTGGGTCGTCGAGAGCGGGCACACCTACCGCACCGGTTGCGCCTTCTACCAGCTGAGCAAGTCGGAGAAGGTCCAGGCGCGGAAGCAGATCGCGGTCCTGGAGAAGAAGACGGCCCGGGTGTACACGGGGCCCGAGGCCCGGGCCCTGCTCGGCCTCCCGGACGTGGAGGTGCGCGTCAAGCCGGACCACAACGACGACTTCACGATCTTCGTGCAGAGCACCAGCGTGAACCGCAAGCTCGTCCCGAACACGCAGCTCCTCCTCATGACCTGATGTCCCCAAATCCCCTGCGGGCCCCGGCGCTTCGGCGTCCGGGGCCCTTCGCCGTTCCGGTGGGGAACTTGGCAGCGGCCCCTGCGGCCGCTATCTTGAACGCGTTCAAACTGAACGCGTTCAATCTCGGGGGTTCATGATGGAGAATCAACTCGTACGTACGGGGCAGTCCGCGCTCGCCGTAGCCGCTGCCGTGTCCACGCTGCCGGGCCTGGCCATCGGGCTGCCGACCCCCCTCGCGGGGATCTTCCTGCTGACCGCGATGCCGGTCGCCATCCCCCTCTTCCTGCGGCGCGAGCCACAGAACTTCGCCTGGGGATCGCTCATCATCGGAACGGGCCTGCTGGCCTGGACGGTGGTGGGCCTGATCCTGGGGATGTTCCTGTTCATGCCCGCTGCCCTACTGCTGACGACGGCCGCGTTCGTCGACCCTCGCACCCGGCCCGGTGCGCTCGGCGTCGTCGCCGCGCTGGGCATTCCGGTGGCGACCGGCTTCCTGTTCTACGGGGTCATCGGCGCCTGACACCCGGGTCCGCCCGAGGCAGACCCGGGCCGAAGGGCTGAGCGGACCCGCGCTGGGGGGTGGGGAGCCCCCGGGCCGGGGGGCTGGGCGGACCCGCAGGACGGAATCAGGTCCGTGGCATGTCCTTGAGGAAGACGATGCCGTCGCTGTCCGCCAGGTGGGCCGGATCGAGCGGGGCGTAGCCGAACCAGGGGGATACCCGGGGCGCGGGTGGCGTGTCGCGGAGGGCGGTGGCCAGGCGGGGGCCGTCGGCGAGGAAGCGGTCGCGCGGGAGCGCGTAGAGGAGTCCTTCGACGGTGTCCGGCGGGGGTGCGTCCACGCCCTGGTGGCGGATCGTGCCGAGGGCGGTGGCCACGAAGGCGTATTCCGCGCCGAGTCGGGTGCTGACGAGCGCACCGGCGCTCCACCAGCGCAGCTGGTTCCCGCCCATCCGCATCGAGCTCTCGTGCCGCTGGAGATGGGCGTTGTGGGCGTGGACGAGGACCGGGCCCGTGGCGGCGACGGCGAGGAGGTTCTCGGCCATCATCTGGTCGCGCAGGCCCACCAGACGGGTCAGGCGGGCGGGCGAGCCGTCGGCCGTCCAGTGGTGGTAGCGCAGCAGCCCGACGGCGGTGCGCGCGTACAGGCTCGCCCGGTCGAAGTCGTCGCGCGAGGTCGCCGCGACCAGGTGCGGCTCGTGCGCGCCGAGCAGTGCCACCAGGTCGTCCGCGAGCAGGCGCAGTCGACGGGCGTCGGCGGACTGCCCGACGGAGCGGGACGGGTCCCTCATCGCGGCGGGTTCGGTCCACCGGTCGTCCGTGCCGAGCAGGTCGTCGAGCGCGTCCGCGGTGCAGGGAAGCAGGTCCGCGTCCACCCGGCCCGCGAGGTAGCCGTGGAGCGCGGTCAAGGCTTGTCGGGGGCTCTCGGCGCCCGTGATCTCCAGAGGCCCGTCGAAGCCGGCGAAGCCGACGCGCTCGGACGCGGGCCGTTCGGCGTTGTGGGCGCGCATCCACCGGACGAGCTCGCGGTTGGCGGCCGAAGCTCCCCACCCGTGGCTGAACCCGTGCTCCATGACCTCGTCGAGGGTCCCCTTGCCGGAGGTGACGTAGTCGTCCACGGCCAAGCCCCTCAGGCAGTCGCTCTCGATCGCGATCGTCCGGTACCCCTCCTGCTCGACAAGCTGCCGGAACAGGTCGTTCCGTACTTCCAGGAGCGCCTCCTCGCCGTGCGTGGGCTCGCCCAGTGCGAGCACCCTCGGCCGGGCCGGGAGCAGCCCCATGACAGCGGCGGCCTCGATCGCGTGAAGGGTGTCCTTGATGTCATTCGTCGCCATGCCTTCAACGGTATCGTTGAAGCTTCGGTTGAGACTTGGCCCCGATATCGTGGTTCCCATGGGGAGAAACCTTCAAAGCGGAGATCGGCTCAGGCCGGTCGACCTGGCGCGCGAGCACGGCCTGTCCACCCAAGCGGTCCGCAACTACGAAGACGCCGGCATCCTCTCGGCCGCGCGTCGCACACCCCACGGCTACCGCACCTACACCCCTCGCCACGCCCAGGCCCTCCGCACCTTCCTCGCCCTCGTCCCCGGCCACGGCCACCCGACGGCGACAGCGATCATGCGGGCCGCCACCCGGGGCGCGGTCGACGAGGCCTTGCGCCTCATCGACGAAAGCCACGCCCGACTGCTCGACGACCGGCGCACCCTCCAGGCCGTGGAAGTCGCCTTGCGAGACCTGGAATCCGGCGCGGGCGCGGAGGGCGCAGGGACCCGTCGCGCAGGGGCGGCCGGGCCCGGCGACACGTTCATCGGGCCGCTCGCCGACCAGCTCGGGATCCGGCCCGCGACGCTCCGGGTCTGGGAGCGTGCCGGCCTGGTCCGCCCCCCTCGCGATCCCCGGACCGGCTACCGCGTCTACGACCCCGCCGCCGTCCGCGACGCGCGCCTGACCCACCAGCTCAGACGCGGCGGCTACCCCCTGGACCGCATCGCGCCCCTGATCGCCCAGGTGCGGACGGCGGGCGGCCTGGAGCCGCTCAAGGCCACGCTGGGCGACTGGCACGCCCGGCTGTCCGCGCGCGGCCGGGCGATGCTCACCGGCGCCGCCCAGCTGGACACGTACCTCCGCCAGGAACCCATCGAGCAGGAATCCACCACGCAAGGATCCGCTGGGCAAGGGTCCGTTGGGCAAGGACCCGCCGCGCAGGGATCCGTTGGGCAGGAATCCATTTAGTTCGACACAAAACGAATAAGTCATACCTTTGGGACCTTGGGTACTTACACGTGCCAGCGACCGGCGGCGAGGCTGAGGGGCGGGAAGCAACGGGGGAACCGTCAGGGAGGCGTCTTCGTGAGAGGGACCATCGGGCAGGGACACGCCGCGGGCGCGACCGTGGTGGCGCACGCGGGGCGGCAGGAGTTGCCGCGCGTGGCCGGTCCGCTCCTGGCTGTGGTCGCCGTGCTGTACGTGGCGACGCCGGTCTTGCAGGCGGCCGTGACGCCGTTCGTGGAGTCCGACCTCGGGCTGACCGCCGGGCACCGGGCGGCCGCGCAGGTGGTGGGTCTGTCGTTGGCCATCGCGGTGCTGGCGGCGGCCGGGCGGGCGGGGGACGTGTGGGGCCGGCGGTCGGTGCTGGCGGGGTCGCTGGTCGGGCAGAGCGGCGGCGGGCTGCTCCTCGCGGTGGCGTTCAGCCCGTGGGTGTACGTGCTCGGTCGGGTGACCGTGGCCGGGGCGCTGGCGGCGCTGTTCGTGTCGTGTCCGGCGTTCCTGGCGTCCGCGTCGATGCCGGGGCGGATCCGGAGGGTCATGGGCGGATGGCTGGCGGCGATGTCCGTCGGGTTCGTCCTCGCGGTCGCGCTGCTCCCCCGGGCCGCCCGGCTGGCCGGGTGGCGGCCGCTGATGGCGCTGCTCGGCGTGGCGGCGCTCGCGGCGCTGGTGCTCGTACGCCGCTGTCTGCCCGCGACCAGGCCGGACGCGGAGGCGATGCACGACCCCGTGCGCACGGTGCTCCGGGTGGGTTGTGCGGTGACGCTGGCCGCCGCGTTGCAGCTCGCGCCGCTGTGGGGGTGGCGGGACGTCCGGATCGGGGTTCTGCTCGTGGTGGCCGTACTGGCCTGCGCGGCCGCTCGGCTGCGGAGGCTCGCGCGGACGCCGGGCGGGACGGGGCGTCGCCCGTGGCCGGTGCGGTCCGGGGCGCGACGCTGGTCGCCGGACTCGCTCTCGGTTTCACGCAGACCGTGCTCACGCTGGCGGTCCCGACGCTCACGGCGGCGGCGGGCGCCTCCGCCGAGGGCGGCGCGCTGGTGCTCTCCGCGTTCGGCGCGGGTGGCGCGGCGGGGTGTCTCGTGGTCCGTCACCGGAACGTGTCGCCGCTGGCCGGGGCTTCGCTCGGCCTGCCGCTCGCGGCGCTCGGGCTTCCCCTGCTGCACGTCCTCCTCGACCGCGGTGGCCACGCGCTGGCCGGTGGGCTGGCGACCGTGGCGCTGATCGGCTTCGGCATCATGCTCGCGATGACGCCGCAGATGGCGCGGTTCCTCGCCGCCGTCCCGCGCCCGCATCTCGGCGTGGAGGCCGCTCTGCTGCCCTCGGCCGTTCTCGTCGGGGTGGCCGCGGCCCAGGCGACGCCGTACACGTCGGCGAGCGGGGTCGTGCCGCTGCCCGAGGAGGCGCGGGAGCTGCTGTGGATCGGTACGGTCGTGGTCGCGGTGGCCGCACTGGCGCTCGGCCGCCCCGTCGTCGCGCTGGCCGTGGCCGCCGCCGCGGCCCTCCAGTACCTGATGGTGGACGCCGACACGAGCCCGTCGGTGAGTGTCGTCGTCGCGCTGGCCGTCGGGGCCGTCGCGGGCTCCGCGGCGTGGGCGCGCCGGGAGCAGACCGAGCGCCTCAGCCGTACGCGGGCGACCGCGAGCGCGCACCAGCACGCCGTGCTGCATCCCATCCCCAGGTCACTGGGCGGCCTGCGGCTCGCCGGTCTCTACCGGCCGGCGACGGTCGGCTCCGCCGTCGGCGGCGACTTCCTCGAAGCACTCGACACCCCGCACGGCACGCGCATCCTCATCGGCGACGTGCGCGGCAAGGGGCTCCAGGCCGTGCAGACCGTGACCGACCTGCTCGGCTGCTTCCGCAGCCAGGCGCACGAGACGGAGTGCCTCGGGCGGGTCGCCGCGTGCCTGGACCGCCAGGTGCGGCGCGCCGCCGAGGCCCGGGGCGACGACGAACTCTTCGCCACGGCCCTCCTCCTCCAGTACCCGGGTACGCGGCACGAGCTGGAGGCCGTCAACTGCGGTCACCTCGATCCCGTGGAGGTCACCGCGGCCGGAACCCGCGAGCTGTCCGTTTCGGCCGAACTCCCCCTGGGATTCGGCGCGTTGGGCAGTGGCGCCGCCGTCCGCCCGCACCCGGTGCCCCTGACGTCTGGGGCGACGCTCCTCGCCCACACCGACGGCCTCAGCGAGGCGCGCAACTCCACCGGCGAGTTCTATCCGGTCACCCGGCGTGTGGCCGACGCGCCACGGCACACCCCGGACGCCCTGGTCCGCCACCTCGACGACGACGTCCGCGACTGGACCCACCGCCTGATCGACGACATCGCCGTCATCGCGCTCGCCCGGCGTTGACGGGAAGGGCCGTCTCCGGTCCGCCTCGTCGGCGCGCCGTGGGCGGGGAGAAGTGCCACCCGGCTGGCAGACACGCGGCCTGGGCCGGGACGGGGCCCGGAAAGTATGATCAGGCGATGTCCGACATGACTGAGACCACGCCCGGCTGGCTGACCACGGATGAACTGGGCAGCGCCAGGGCCCGGATGCCGATCCTGTACGTCGAAGCCGTGCCCGTGCGCGTGGACGACAGCGGGGAAGTCACCAGCGTCGGCCTGCTGCTGAGGATCGGCGCGGACGGGACGATCAGCAGGACGCTGGTGTCCGGTCGGGTGATGCACCACGAGCGGGTCCGTGACGCGCTGCTGCGTCACCTGGAGAAGGACCTCGGCCCGGTGGCGCTGCCGCGTGTGCCCGCCTCCCTTCAGCCGTTCACGGTCGCCGAGTACTTCCCGACGGCGGGGGTCACGCAGTACCACGACCCGCGTCAGCACGCCGTGTCGCTGGCGTACGTCGTGCCGGTGACCGGCGACTGCCGCCCCCGGCAGGACGCGCTGGACCTGGTGTGGTTCAGCCCGCAGGAGGCTGCCTCGCCGGCGGTGCAGGGCGAGATGCCGGGCGGTCGTGGCGTCCTGCTGAAGCAGGCGCTGGCGCACGTGGGGCACGCGTACTGAGTCCCCTCCCGGGGCTTTCCCGGGGCGGGCTCAGCCGCAGCTGTACGTGAAGGCCCCCTCGGCCGCGTGGGACGTGGGGGACGTGATCACGAGGCGTGCGACGGCCTGGTGGGAGCCGGGCCCGTGGAAGGTCCACAGGAGGTGCAGGCGCGCCTCCTGCTGACCGCGGGTCAGGGTCTCGCGCAGGGGTGCCGACCGGGTGCCGTCGCTGCGCTCCCAGTGGTACGTGAGGGTGCCGGGGCGGCCGTCGGTCCGGACGACGCCGACCACGTTCGCCGTTCCGTCGCAGTCGAGCGTCCGCTCGGGGGCGGTGACCGCGACGGCCCGCACCGCGACCCGGGGCCCGTACTCCCGCCAGGCGAGGAAGGCCAGGACGGCGACGAGGACGAGGGCCGCGAGCGCGTACCGCCGCGGCCGTCGCCGGCGGGGCGGGGGCGGCGGCGGGGCGCCGGGCAGGGTGCCGTGCCAGATCTCGACGGCGGTGGGGGTGTTCTCGGCGCGGCGGGCCGCGACCGCGGTGACGCCCGGCCCGAAGCGCAGGACGTCGCCCTCCACGCGGTCGGGGGTCGGGTCGGGTGTCGGGCCTTCGAACCAGTGGCTGCCGAGTTCGGTGGCGCTGTAGTCGTCGTCGTTCATGTGATCACACACCGTCGGATGAAGACCTGCTGGAAGGAACCGCCGTTCCCGGCGGCCGGGTTCGTGGTCGCGCGCGCTCCCCAGTAGCAGCCGGCGCCGCGGACGGTGTGGGGAACCGTGAGGGTGTACCGGGTGGCTCCCTGGCGCCGGAAGGTGTCGGAGCCGTCGGAGACGCCCGGCGAGCCCTGCTCGTCGCCGGTGGACCAGGCGACGACGAGCGTCACCGGTCCGGTGCCGTCCGTCGTGATCTCGATGGTGGCCTCGGCGGCGGTCGGCCCGATCTGGCGGAGGCTCGTGACGGAGACGGCCCTGACGGAGACGGGCGGCGGCGTCGTCGGGGCCGTGGTCGGCGGGGTCGTGGGCGGGGTGGTGGGCGGGGTCGTGGTGGGTGTGGGCGGTGGCGTGGTCGGGGGCGTGGTGGTGGGTTCCGTGGTGGCGTCGGTCGGGGTGGGGGCGGTGGTCCCGGTCGGGGTGGGGGTGTCGGACGAGGCGGAGGGTTCGGGCCCGGTGGTCGTCGCCGTCGGGGTCGGGGTCGGCGGTGGGGAGGTGGTCGGATCCGGCGGGGCCGCGCTCTGTGTGGTGTTCGTCGTCGCGAACGCCTCGGCGGCCCGGTCCTCGTCCGACGGTTCGCTCCCGGCTCGTGCGGCGACGGCGATGACGAGCGCCAGGACGAGAGCGGCCACTCCCGCGGGCAGGCCGCGCGGGAACCGCCGGCGGGGGCGCGGCGCGGGAGGCGGGGTGAGGGTCGTCGTGGCGAGTGCGGTGGTGCCCTGCGCGGTGCCTCCGGAAGAGGGGAAGAGGAGGGGCAGGAGCGCGGCCAGCGCGGCGAGTCGGCCGCGTCCGCGCTCCTCCCAGTCCGGTCCGTAGGCGGCCGTGGCGACCGACTCCAGCTCGGTGACGAAGGCGGCCGCGTTCTCGGGCCGCTCCTCCGGGGCCTTGGCGAGGCCGCGTCGGATGAGCGGGCGCAGCGGCTCGGGCGCCTGTCCGTCGGGTACGGGTGCCTCCAGGTGCTGGAGGGCGAGTTCGGCGAAGTTGTCGCCGGCGAAGGGCTTGCGGCCGGTGAGGCATTCGAAGAAGGTCGCGGTCGCCGCGTAGACGTCGGCCGCGGGTGTGGCGGGGGCGCCGTTCCACTGCTCGGGTGCCATGTAGGCGGGTGTTCCGGCGATGCCGGGTCTGCTGTCCCGTCCGGTCGCGATGCCGAAGTCGACGAGTTTGGAGGCGCCGTCGGCGGCGACGAGGACGTTCTCGGGCTTGTAGTCGCGGTGTACGACGCCCGCCCGGTGCGCGGCGGCGAGGCCGAGGAGCGAGCCCTTCAGTACGACGAGGGCGGCTTCGGGGCCGGTCGACCCCTCCCGGGCGAGGAGGGCGCGGAGCGCGACGCCGTCGACCAGTTCCATGACGATGGCCGCCCCCTGGGGGGCTTCGACGTACTCGTAGAACCCCACGACGTACGGGGTGTCGAGGGCGCCGAGGAGGCGGGCCTCGGAGCGGAAGCCGTGGACGAACGCCTCGTCCGAGCGGAGGCGCTCGCCCAGGTACTTCACCGCCACCGGCATCCCGGTCGCGTCGTGTCTGGCCAGCACGACGCGACCGCTGCCGCCCGCGCCCAGTTCCCGGGACTCCGTGTATCCCGGGACCACCCATGTGCTCATTCGCTTCCCCCTCGGCGCCGTGGCCGCCTTCGTCCACAGGGACAGATTCTCGCCACGGCCGGTTCCCGGGGAAAGGGAGGGAAGCGGAAAAACGGGGACGGCCCCCCACGATGTGGGGGGCCGTCCGTTCGCCGGGTGTGCTGCGGGGTGTGCCGCGGGGGTCAGGGAGTGATCTTGAGGAGCTTGTTGGCGGTGCCGGCAGAGGGGTTCTTGATGGCGTCCGCTGTGGCCGCGCCGGTGAGCGCGGCGGCGGTGTCGGCCGGGGTCGCGGTCGGGTTGGTTGCCAGGTAGAGGGCCGCGGCTCCCGTGACGTGGGGCGTGGCCATAGAGGTGCCGGAGATCGTCTTGACTCCGGTGTCGCTGTCGTTCCAGTCGGACGTGATGTCCGATCCGGGGGCGTAGAGGTCCACCACCGCGCCGAAGTTGGAGAAGTCGGACTGCTCGTCGTCCTTGGTGCTCGAGGCCACGGTGAGGGCTTCGGGGACCCTGGACGGCGAGCCCTGGCCGGCGTCGGAGGTTTCGTTGCCGGCGGCGACCGCGAAGGTCACGCCGGAGGCGATGGCGCGCTGGACGGCCGCGTCGAGGGCCTCGTCGGCGCCGCCGCCGAGGCTCATGTTCGCGACGGAGGGGCCGGTGTGGTTCTTCGTCACCCAGTCGATGCCGGCGACGACCTGTTCGGTGGTTCCGGAGCCGTTGTCGTCGAGGACCCGCACGGCGACGATCTTCGCCTTCTTGGCGACTCCGTGGGAGGCGCCGGCGATGGTGCCCGCGACGTGGGTGCCGTGGCCGTTGCCGTCGTCGGCCGAGTCGTCGTTGTCCACGGCGTCGAAGCCGTGGGTGGCGCGGCCGCCGAAGTCCTGGTGCGAGATCCGGACGCCGGTGTCGATGACGTACGCGGTCACGCCCTCTCCCCCACCGTCGGGGTAGGTGTACTTGTCGTCGCCGGCGGTCTCGGCCTGGTCGATCCTGTCCAGGCCCCAGGACGGGGGCTTCTCCTGGGTCTCGTTGATGCTGAACCGCTTGTTCTGCACGACGGTTTCGACGGCGGGGTCGGCGGCGAGCCGCTTGGCCTCCTGGACGGTCAGGCCGGAGGCGGAGAAGCCGTTGACCTTCGAGCCGTAGGAGCGCTGGAGGGTTCCGCCGTACTTCTTCGCGAGGTCCCCCTTGTTCGCGGATGCGTCGAGGATGACGACGAAGCTGCCGTCCACGGCGCCGGGGGCGCCGAGTCCGTGCACGGTCCCCTCGGCCGGGGCGGCGGCCCCGGCGAGGTTGGACGCGAACAGCGCGGCGGCGGCCGCTCCGGCCACACCTGTGGCTATGGCCGCGTTGCGAAGTCCGTGGGATCGCTTGTGAGTTGCCATGAAAGTGGTTCTCTCCTCGTGTTGACGTGTGGGGCGTCAAACGTTCGAGAGAACCCTGTGCGGGTTGGCAGGAGCAAATCAAGTGCGAACCGGCGGTACGGGTTATTCAACAAGCTTTCTTAAAAAGCTCTCCGCATCGCCTCCACGCCGCACACCTCCTCCCGCGAACTCCTCCCTGAAACGCACACGTCCACCGGGAGGGCTACAGCCCCGGGCCGTTGTAGGCACCGCGGTGCGGCTTCGTGGTCGCGGACACCGGGTTGCCCCAGTAGTCGCGTCCTCCGTTGCCGCTGACGACGGAACCGTTGTTCAGGCCGGGGGACGTGGCGCGCAGCTTGTAGCCGTCGGCGGACTGGAGGGTGTCGCCGCCGGTTCCGGGGTTCACGAACTGCGGGTCGCCGGCGATGCCGTTGGCGGTGGGCCTGGGGACGCCCTGGAAGACGTTCCACAGCCAGGAGATCCCGGGGCCGGTGGGGAGCCGCGAGTCGCCGGTGCCCACCCAGACGTTGTTCTCGACGACGCTCTCGTCGGGGAGCGTGATGCTGAACTTCTTGTCCGTGCAGTACAGGACGTTGTTGTACATGTGCAGGGCGGAGCGGCCGGCGCTGACGCTGCTCATGCGGCAGTCGTTCTCGGAGATGTTGTAGCGGATGACCTGCTTGGCGGCGCCGATGGTGCCGCATCCGTCGCAGTCGAGGAAGAAGCCGCCGATGTTGTCGCGGCTGAAGTTGTACTGGACGGTGCAGGTTCCGGTGTTGCCCCAGTCGCAGTCGAACGCCTGGCTGTCGGCCACGGACATCCGCGTGATGCCGTACACGGCGTTCTTCTGGATGGTCGGGTCGTGGTCGCCGAGCACCCAGATGCCGGCGAAGTTGCCGCCGGAGAACGGGTACACGCCGTTGCCGACGCCGGAGGCGTTGTTGTACTGGATCATGGGCGCGTCGGCGTAGCTGGCGATGATGCCGTCGCCGCCGACGTCCTTGATGACGTTGTTCTCGATGAGCACTCCGGTGCCCTTGACGGCCATGGCGCCGACGCGGATCTTGAGGCCGCCGCCGCCCGTGTTGCTGATCTGGTTGTCGTGGACGTGGACGTCGTTGAGGGTCGAGTTCGTGCCGCTCGCCCCGGTGACGATGCCGGCGGACTGGACGAAGTCCTCGGTGGTCGGGCTGTTCTTGCTGGTCTGGCCGGCGACGCGGTCGATGACGAGAGGGCCGATGTCGTAACCGCGGTGCGCCGTCCCGTCGGTGGCGGAGATCCGCAGTCCGGTGCGGCGGGCGAGCGTGGAGGCGGGGTTGGTCAGCTTGAGGTCGGCTATCCGCCAGTGGTCCTGGTCGGTCAGGGTGACGGCGCTCGCCGCCCCTCCGCCGTCGATCACGGGCAGGGTGCCGGTGCCGTAGCGGGTGAGGGTGATGGGGGCGGCGGCGGTGCCGCTCCCCTGCGGGGCGAGCGAGCCGGTACAGGCGGTGCCGGAGGCGAAGGCGAGCGTGTCACCGGGGCCGTACGCCCTTCCGTTGGCCTGGGCAATGCTGTTGAAGGGCGAGGTCTGGCTGCCGTCGCCGGCGGACGGCCGCGAGCAGTCGACGTAGGTGGTGGTGCCCGCCGCGGAGGCGGGCGCGTCGGCGAGGGCGACGGTGCCGCCGAGGGCGAGGGCCGCGGCGAGGAGGCCGCGACCCGCCAACTGCCGTACGGGGAATGCTCTGGTGGTCATGAAACGCGACACCTTTCTGACGGTCCGGTGCCGCCAGAAGCTAGGTGCGCTCGATGATCGAGTCAATGCGATGCTGTCGATTGATCGAGTTTCGATCAGAGGATGGGCGATTGGTCGAATTCCTCCGCTCGACGTCGGCACGCGCGCGCGTCGCGTAGCGGGTGACGGCGCGGGGGTGCGCGGTTCCCCGCCTGTCATGCCGCTGTTAGGTGCGGCACGGCATGCTGGGTCCGGCCGGATGCGAACGGGAAGAGGACCATGGGCAGGCTGCGGGGCGGAACGGTGCGACGGCGCTTCACGATCTTGTATGCGGCCGGGTTCCTCGGTTCGGGGATCGTGCTGCTCGCGCTGACCTATCTCATGTCCGGCGTGCGGCTGAGCACGGCCGCCCCCGGACAGTCACCGGCGTCCGTTCCGACCGGCGAGCCACGCCTCGCCGCCGCCGAAGAGCGGATCCGGTACCTGGAGGGGCAGCTCGCGAACGTGCACGGGCAGCGGGACCATCGGATGCTCCTCGGCGCGCTGATCGCGCTGGTGGTCATGGTGGGGCTCTCGCTCCTGCTCGGCCGGTTCCTGGCGGACCGGGTCCTGCGCCCGCTGCGCCTGATCACGGCGGCGACGCGGCGGATCTCGGCGGAGAACCTGCACGAGCGGCTCGCCGTGGCCGGACCGGCCGACGAGGTCAAGGAGCTCGCCGACACCGTCGACGGTCTCCTGGAACGCCTGGAGGCGTCCTTCGACGCGCAGCGCCGGTTCGTCGGCAACGCCTCGCACGAATTGCGTACGCCCCTGGCGACGCTCCGGGCGTCGCTGGACGTCGCCGTGGCCAAGCCGGAGCCCGCCGCGCAGACCCTGGTGCTCGCCGGTCGGCTGCGGACCGAACTGGACCGCCTCGACCACCTCCTCGACGGCCTCCTCGTCCTCGCCCGGGCGCAGCACGGCGCCTTCTCCGACCGCACCCCCGTGTCGCTCGCGGAGCTGGCGCGGGAAGCGCTGGCGGACCGGGCCGCCGACATCGCCGCGAAGGAGCTGACGCTCGACGCCGACGTGCGGGCGGGCGCCTGGTCGCGCGGGAGCGACGTGCTGCTGTCGCGGACGGTGCGGAACCTCGTCGACAACGCGATCACGCACAACGAGGCGAGCGGCTGGATCCGGGTCGCCACGGACGACGACGGCACCGAGGCGCGCCTCGTCGTCGAGACGGGCGGGCCCGTCCTGGACCAGGGCGAGGTGGACCGGCTGGAGCGGCCGTTCGAGCGGCTCGGGGCCGCCCGTACGGGACCGGAGGGGAGTTCGGGCCTGGGGTTGTCGATCGTCGCCGCGATCGTCGCCGCACACGGGGGCCGCCTCTCGCTCCGAGCGCGGCCGGAGGGGGGCCTGGGCGTCATGGTGGCGCTGCCGTCCGAGGCCGACCGGACGGACGAGGCGGACGCGACGGACGAGGCCGGCCGGACAGACGAGGCCGGCCGGACAGACGCGTTCGGCCGGACTGACGCGTTGGGCCGTACGGTCGAGGCCGCGAAGGCCCGGGGGACGGCGTGAGGATCCTCGTCGTCGAGGACGCGCGGTCGCTCGCCGAGGTCGTCGCGGAGGGGCTGCGGGACCAGGGGATGGCCGTCGACGTCGCGTACGACGGCTTGGCGGCCGCCGCGAAGCTCGACCTGAACCGGTACGACGTGGTCGTCCTCGACCGGGATCTGCCCGGCATCCACGGCGACGCGCTCTGCCGGATGATCACGGAGCGGGACGACCGCGCCATGGTGCTGATGCTGACCGCCGCGGGTGCACCCGGGGACCGGGTCAGCGGGCTGACCCTCGGCGCCGACGACTACCTCGCCAAGCCCTTCCACTTCCCCGAGTTGGTCCTCCGCGTCCGGGCACTGGCCCGCCGCCGGCCGACGGCCCGGGCCCGCACCCTGCGTGCCGCCGGACTCGCACTGGACCCGCTGCTCCGCACCGTGCTCCGCGACGGCCGCCCACTCGCCCTGTCCGTCAAGGAGTTCGCCGTCCTGGAGGCGCTCCTGCGTGCCAGTCCGGGGTTCCTGAGCGCCGAGGACCTCCTGGAGCGGGTGTGGGACGAGAACGCGGACCCGTTCACCAACACCGTGACCGTCACCGTCGGCCGACTGCGGCGCAAGCTGGGCAGCCCGCCGGTCATCACGACGACGACCGGGGTGGGGTACCGGATCGCCGACGAGCCTGCGCCGTGACGGCGCGGGTTGTCAGTCGTCGCCCGCGGGCAGCGTGAGGGCGAGTCGTTCCAGCAGGTCCGCGAGGTGGGCCTGGTCGTCGGCGCCGAGCCCGGCGAGGAGCCGGCGCTGGTTGTCCAGGTGGACGGCGATGAGCTCGTCGGTGAGTGCGACGCCTTCGGCGGTGAGGGTGATGAGGCGCCCGCGTGAATCGGCCTCGGCGACGGTCCTGGCGACCAGACCTCGGGCTTCGAGCCGGTCGACGCGCTTGGTGATCGCGCCGGTGGTGACGAGGACGGTACGACTGAGGTCGCCCGCGGACAACGCGTAGGGCTCCCCGGCACGCCGGAGCGCCGCGAGCAGGTCGAAGTCACCGCTGCCCAGGTCCGCGGCGGCGAACGGCGGGCGCAGGCGCTGGTCGAGGGCGTGGGTGAGCCGGAAGAGCCGGCCGACGACGAGCATGGGCGTCGTGTCGAGGTCGGGGCGTTCCCGCTGCCACTGTTCGACGATGGCGGCGATGGCGTCGGACTGCATGCCTTCACTCTATCTTCCACGGATGATAAATTATCTTCCATGGAAGATACCTTTGTCCGGTCGGGCGACACGGCGGCCGTACCGTCCTCCGGGACCGACGCCCGTACGCGCCGCCGCCTCGTCTCCGCGAGCCTGGCGGGTTCGATCGGCGACGGCATCTACGTACCGTTGACGATGCTGTTCCTCCACTCGCTCACCGGCCTCTCCCTCACGTCGATCGGCGCGGGACTCACGGTCGCCGGGCTCTGCGCGCTGGCGTTCATGCCCGCCACGGGCGTCCTCATCGACCGGTTCGGCGGCCGGCGGGTGCTCATCGGCGTCCTCGCGCTGCGCGCGATCGGCTTCGCCGCCTACCCGTTCGCCCACACCTACCCCGCCTTCCTGACGGTCGCCCTGGTGGTCGCGGTGGGGATGTGGGCCTCGTCGCCCAGCCAGCACGCGCTCATCGGCGACCTCGCCCGAGGCGTCGAGCGCGACCGGCTCCTGGCCTGGGACCGGAGCCTGCGCAACGCCGGCATGGGTTGCGGCAGCCTGGCCGCCGCGGGCATGCTCGCGTGGAACGGCACGACCGGCTTCGTCGTCGCCGCCGAGGCCCTGGCCGCGGTCTTCGCCCTCTCCGCGCTCCTCGTCGCCCGGATCCCCCACGTCCGCGGTCCGGCCCAACGGCCGACTACGCGTGGCGGCTACCGGCAGGTCCTCGCGGACCGGCCCTACCTGCTCGTCACCACGGCCAACTTCCTCGTCGCCTTCGGCTACACCACCCAGGCCATGGCCCTGCCGGTCTTCCTCACCCGAGACATCGCTTTGCCCGACGCCCTGGCCGGCACCGTCTTCGCCGTCAACACCGCCCTGGTCGCCCTCCTCGGCGTCCCCGCCACCCGCCTGACCCTCCGTGCCCGGCGCACCCGCGCCGCCGCGCTAGGCGCGGTCGTCTTCGCGCTCTCCTTCGCCGCCTTCGCCGCCCTCCCCCACTTCGTCGGCGGCGCGAACGCCCTCGTCGCCGTCCTGGCGGTCGCCGTGCTCTACACCGCCGGCGAACTCGTCCACTCCGCCCCCTCGCAGAGCCTCTCCGTCCAGGCCGCCCCCGACCACCTGCGAGGGCGGTACCTGTCGGTGTACCAACTGTCCTGGTCGGTCTGCCGCACGGTCGCACCCCTGCTCCTCGGCTTCCTGCTCGACGCAGGGCCGTGGCAGCTGTGGACCGTGCTCGCCCTGCTGGTCCTGACCGGCGCCGCGGTACTCCTGTGCGCGGAACGGTCGTTGCCCGCGCACGCGGTCGGCGTCGGCGTCGGTCTCGGCGTCGGTCTCGGGACTGGGACTGGGACTGGATCTGGTCGCGGGCCCGGGCCCGGGCCCGGGCCCGCGACGACCGTGCATCGAGGGGGCGCCGACCAGTCGCCCGCGGCGGGAGCGACGGGCCGGGACGCCCACCGTTCCACGTCGTACACAGGAACCGCGGGGCGCTGACCGCACCCCGTCGTCGCGCCGCTCGTACGCGCCCGGCCCGGGTGGGGCGCGTCTCACCATCCGCCGTCGAAGAACGCCAGGAGCGCGGGGCGCGGGTCCGCCGCGGTGGTCGTGTTCGCCACCGCGACCACCAGCGCTACCAGCGACGACGACGCCGAGAGGACCACGAACGACGACCGGAGCAACCGCGTCGGCCGGTCGGACGCCACCGTGTTCCGCAGCCTCCGCCACGCCGTCACGCTCACGCCGAGGAGACCGACCGCCACGACGGCGGCGATCACGGCCATCACCGCGTGATAGCGGGCGAAGTCACCGACCATCACGTCGAGGGCGGGCGGGGTCGCGCCAGCCGTGTCCGAGGAGGCCGCCAGCCGCTCCCTCACCTCGGCGAGCGTGGCGGCGAGCCGGCCGTCGGCGGTCGCGCCGGTCGGCAGCGTCGGGAGCAGGGAGGCGAACGGGGCGGCCGCACCCTGGAGGTTGGCCATCACCACCGCGAGCGACGCGACCGCGAGGGAGCCCACCGCGAACAGGGCGACGAGAACGCCCGCCAACGCGGGGGCCGGCCTTCTTCCCGAGCCGAGCCCGCCGGCCGACGCGGCGGCCGACCTCCTTTCCACGCCAGCCCCGCCGGCCGACCTCCATTCCACGCCAGGCCCGCCGGCCTTCGGGACGGACTTCCGGAGCAGGACGGCGAGCGCGACGCACGTGAGCAGCAGGAGCGCGGCGATCACGGCCTTGGTCACGTGGAACCGGAACCAGTAGTCGATCACCCTCGCCAGGTCAGGGGAGGGATCCCGGTCGCCGGAACTCCAGTACGCGACGAACGCTTCGCGGAACTCCCGCGCGAGGCCGCGCCGGTCGGCCAGGGCTCCGTCCGTGCCGGTCGCCGCCACCGTACGGGGGACGAGGACGAAGGCCGCGACGAGGGCCGGGGCCAAGGTGCCGAGGACGGCGAGGGCGCGACGGGGGACGCCCGCCGGTCGCGACGGGGCCGTGGGGCCGGTGAGGCCGGGTGCTGAGGTCATGCCGCTCACCGTCGCGTACGGACGGCGGCGTGGTCACCGGAGCCCGCCACACCTCCGGGGGTGTGGCTGGCCATACCCCCCGAGGGCGTCGGGACGACGCCGTCAGCCCCTGAGGTGGGCCAGGACGGCGAGGACCCTTCGGTGCTGGGCGTCGTCCGGGAGGAGGCCGAGTTTGGCGAAGATGTTGCCGATGTGCTTCTCCACCGCGCTGGCGGAGACGGCCAGTTGACGGGCGACGGCCGTGTTGGAGCAGCCCTCGGCCATGAGCGCCAGGATCTGCCGCTCCCGTGGGGTCAGGGTGTCGACGGGGCTGTCCCGGCGCCGCTCGGCGAGCAGCTGGGCGACGACCTGGGGGTCGAGCACCGTCCCGCCGTGGGCGACCCGGTCCAGCGCGTCCAGGAACTCGTCGATCCTGGCGACGCGGTCCTTCAGGAGGTAGCCGACGGCGCCGGAACCGTCCGCGAGCAAGTCCCCGGCGTAGGAGGCCTCCACGTACTGGCTGAGCATCAGCACGGGGGCTCCGGGCAGCCGCGAGCGGACGACGATCGCCGCCCTCAGCCCCTCGTCGGCGTGCGTCGGCGGCATCCGTACGTCGACGATGGACACGTCCGGACGGTGCGCGAGCACCGCCTCGATCAGGGAGGGGCCGTCCCCGACCGCGTCCACCACCTCGTGTCCGTCCTCGACGAGCAGGCGGACGAGCCCCTCGCGCAGCAGCACCGAGTCGTCGGCGACGACGATCCGCAGGGGGCGGCGGAGCGGCGCGGGCTCCGACGGCGGCACGGACACCCGTCCGGGCGGGGTCACGGGCACGGCATCTCGGCGGTGATCGTCGTCGGGCCCCCGACGGGGCTTTCGACCCGCAACCGGCCGCCGACCGCACGCAGTCGGTCATCGAGCCCCCGCAGCCCGTGTCCCTTGCCGAGCGCCGCGCCGCCCACCCCGTCGTCCGTCACCCAGACCCTCAAGGTTCCCTCGCCGTGTCGTAGTCCGATCGCGCACCGGTGCGCGTGACTGTGCTTGGCCACGTTGGTCAGCGACTCCGCGATCACGAAGTACGCGGCCGTCTCCACGCCGGCGTCCGGCCGACGGTCCAGGGGTACGGCATCGAGGACGGCGGGGACGGTGGAGCGCGCCGCCAGCGCGGTCAGCGCCTCGGGCAGGCCACGGTCCGCGAGGATCGGCGGCGCGATGCCGCGCGACAGCGCCCGCAGCTCGTCCAGCGCCTCCTGGGCCTGCACGATCGCGTCGGCGAGGGCGGCCCGGGTCGTCTCGGGCCTGGTGTCGAGGAAGCGCTGCGCCCTCCCGAGTTCCATGGCCAGGCGGACCAGCCGCTGCTGGGGCCCGTCGTGGATGTCGCGCTCCAGCCGGCGCAGCGCGGTCGCCTCGGCCGCCACCGCGGCGACGGTCTGCGCGCGGGCGGTGTCCCGTTCGCGCTCCAGCCCGCCGATCCTGCGGTGCAACGCGGACGCGTCGGAGAGCAGCGCCTGCCCGAGCCGGGCCTGGGCGGTGGCACACGCCCGGGTGACCAGCGGCAGGGTGCACAGCAGCACCAGACCGGCCACCGTGCCGAAGGCGACCCGCACGGCCGGCGACGACAGTCCCAGGCTCACGGTGACGTGCGACGCCGCGTCGCCGACGTTCAGGGACAGGGGCCGCAGCGATCCGCGCGGCGCGTCCTCGTAGCGCAGCACGCACGTGACGCAGGCGAGGCCGACGAACCACCACAGCGCGGTCACCACCGCCGTCACGAGGACGACGGGCGGCACCACCACCGCGTGGACCGCGTCGAGCCAAGCCCCCGGAGCGAGCGCGGCACCCTCGCCCGTCGGCCTCCGCCGTGGTTCGTACCGCGACTCCCCCGCCACCTTGGCGATGCGCCACCGCTCCAGGTTCGCGCACCACCTCGCCGGCTCCAGCGCCCACGCCACGGCCGGCGTACCCCCGGGCAGCAGGAGGCCGGCCGTCGCGCCCGGCACTCCGGCGAGCACGGCCACGAGCCCCGCCGCGGCGGTGACCGGCGCGGTGAGCAAGTAGAGCGAGTCGACGAGCGTGTGCCGCGCCGTACGCGTGAGGGCCGCGGCGGCGCCCGGCCGTTTCGGGGCACCGGGACCGGGGGTGGTGCTGGTGCTGGTGCTGGTGCCGGTGCTGCTGCTGGTGCCGGTGACACTGCCACCGAGCTCGGCTCCGGTCCCGGTCCGGCTCCCGGTCCGGGCTCCGGCTCCGGAAGCGAGTGACTTGGTCATCGGCCCACGCTAATACGGCCGTCGGTCGTGCGGGGACGACTCGGCGCGAAGCCTCCGACCGGCCCCGGTCCCGGCCTCTGGACCCGACTCCCCACTCCCGACTCCCCACTCCCGACTCCCGACTCCCGTCAGCCCGTCAGCCCGTCAGCCCGTCAGCCCGTCAGACCGTCAGGGGTTCGCGATGAGCTCGCCGAGTCGCATGGCCAGCCAGGGTCGGCGTCCGCCGGCGCGCATCCGGCCGCGGGCGACGGCCTTCCAGATCGGGGTGCGCCGGAAGGAGACGAGGAGGAAGGCGACCGGTGCGACGGTGAGGCGGCAGTCGTAGGCGCGGGGCGGCGCGTCGCGGGTGACCGTCATGGCGCCGTCGTCGATGACGACGGCGAGCCGTGGCCCGCCCTTGACGACGAGGTCGAGGGCGAGGGTGACGTCCCGCGCCTTCGCGGTGTCGAGGGCCAGGGCCATCATCGTCGGCATCGTCTGGCCGAGGACGAGCCGGGCCTCCTCCGGGGCTATGGGCCAGGGGAGCCCCGCGCCGCGGGCGATGTCGAGGCCGTGGACGAGGCTCTCGCTGAGCATCAGGCCGGTCAGGACCGCGAGGGTCAGCTCCCGTCCGAACCAGGGGACGGCGACGGGGGTGTCCGGGGGGAGGCCTTCGGTGCCCCGGAGGAACGTCTCGCCCCGCTCGGCGACGAAGTCGCCCAGGCGCGCGCGTTCGTCGTCGCCGAAGAGGTTGATGGCCGTGGCGTTCATGGCCGTGATGCGTTCGCCGAGGGACCCGTCGCCCGGTGGAAGCACGCTGTCCCAGTCCACGGACTTGTCGTCGAAGGCGAGGGAGCAGTACGCGAGGTACACCGCGGCCACGTGCGCGCCGACGTCGCCCACCGTCCAGACGGGGACGCCGGATGCCGCGTTCCGGTCCGGCACCGCGCGCAACAGCCGGACCAGCCGCGGGACCACGCCGGCCAGCGCGGCGCGGGTCCTCTCGTGTTCGGCGACGGGATCGAACGCAGTGACGGTACTCATACCACTCCCCCACGAGCCACGGACCGGGCCCGCAGATTACCGCTGAGTAGCTTGGTCGCGATACCCCTCCGCGCTCGTCCCCGGCCAGCCGCGGCGAAGGGGCGCTCAGCCCTGCCGCTCGCTGATGTTGACCATCCAGTTGATGCCGAAGGAGTCCGTGCACATGCCGAAGACGTCGCCCCACATCTGCTTCTCCAGGGGGACGGACACCGTGCCGCCGCCGGAGAGCTTGTCCCAGTAGCCGCGAAGTTCGGCGTCGTCGTCGCCGCTGACGCTCACGGCGATGTTGGTTCCGGGGTTGAAGTCCATGCCGGGCGGGACGTCGCCGGCCATGAGCGTGAAGCCGCTGTCGGTCTCCAGCATCGCGTGCATGATCTTGTCGGCCATGTCTCCGGCGTCCGACTGGCCGGAGTCGCCGTACGTGTTGAGCGTCAGGTTCCCGCCGAAGACGCTCCGGTACGACTCCATCGCCTGCCGGGCGTTGCCGTCGAAGCTGATGTACGGGTTGAGGCGAGAAGGCACGGCGGTTCTCCCTGGGTGACGAGGCATCGGTGTCGGGAGACTAGGCGACTGGCCGACGAAGGCCGGTGCGACGCCCCGGACCGCTGCCGAAAGTCGACCTGTTGCCGCAGAGGCCCGCGCGGCCTGGGCTCAGGGGCCTACGCCGTCGTCCTGGCGCGGGTGGGCGGGGCGAGGGTGTGGCCGGCGGCGCGCAGGGCCTGGTCGTAGGCGTGCATGGCGTCCTCGGGGGACCCGAGCTTCTGGTGGAGGAGCGCGGCGCGGTGCCAGCAACGGGTGGCGTGCTCGTCGCCCGTGGGCAGGGCGGCGAGGAGGTCGGTGGCCGCGGCGAGTGCGGTGGCGGCGCCGGAGTGGTCCTCGTCGGCGTACGAGGCCTCCGCAAGGACGATGTGCGCGTGGGCGCGCTGCGTTCCGTGGGCTTCGGGGGCGCGGTCCAGGGTGGCCTGGGCGAGGAGCCGTCCCCGCGCGGGGTCGTCGGCGCGGACGAGGAGGCCGGCGAGGGCGAGTTCGCAGCGCGAGAGGTCGGACGGGGCGTCGTGCCCGAGGAGGTCGGTGCGGGCTTCGTCGAGGAGCCGGACGGCCTCGCCCAGGCGGTCGGGCCGGGATTCGGCCAGGAGGACGCCGGTCAGGGCCCGCAGGTTGGCGGCGTCGAGTGCCCGGTCCGTCTCGGTGAACAGCGCCAGGGCCCGCGTCGAGAGCGCGTGCGCTTCGCGGAACCGGCCCTGCTCGTGGGCGTGCCGGGCGGCGTCGGCGTACCCCTCGGCGCGCGCCCTGGGGGTGGACCTGGTGGCGGCGGCCCGCCCGATCCGGTCCAGGAGGGCGCCGACGTCGTCCCGGTCGCCCTGCTGGGCGCGGACCTCGGCGAGGAGCAACGCCAGCCGTGTCGCCTCGTCGGCCCACAGCAGTCCGCGCTCCTCGTACACGGCGAGGGCCCGCTCGCCGAGTTCCGCCGCCGAGAACAGGTCGCGGCCTGCCAGGTAACAGCGCACGAGGCCGACGGCCCGGTCCGCCCACGGGAGCGAGCCGGGCTCCGCGTCGCCGAGGAACTCCTCGTGGCCGTCGGTGGCCTCGTCCAGCCGGTCCAGGCTTTCCAGGGCCCGCAGTCGCCCCGCTGCCGCCGCCGGGTCGTCGAGGCCGTCGAGAAGGGCCAGGGCCTCCTCGGGGCGGCCCGCCCGCAGGGCCAGCAGGCCGATCCGGACCGTGCTATCGGACTCGGCCCGGGTGTCGGCCCGGAGCCCCTGCGCGAGGAACTCGACCGTCGCGCCCAGCCGGGCGGCGAGATGGCGCAGCGCGGCGGGCGAGGCCACCCGGGACCCCGACTCGATCATCGACAGGTAGCTCGCGGACATGCCGGGGCCGGCCAGGTCGGCCTGCGAGCGGCCCTGGGTGACCCGCAGGGTGCGGATCCGGCTGCCTGTCTGCTCGTCGGGGGTCATGTCCACCGATCCTAGAGGGTGTCCCGTCGATCGGACCGGACTCGGTGCCTCCGGCCCGATCGGACCGGACCCGGCGCGTCCGGCACCGCGTCCTGACTCGGCCAGACGGACAGGACACCCCCGGCGCTCTCCGGGAAGTCCCGCCGGCTCGCAAGGCCTGACCGGCGAGGACGGCGCCGCTTCCGGACAGGACTCAGCTCCAGACGGACGGGCCGTGATCAGCGATCAGCAGGGCCTGCCGGTACGCGTGGAGCGCGGCGTCCACGGATCCGCACGCGCGGTGGAGGGCGGCCGTGCGGTGCCATTCGCGGGCGAGCAGTACGCGCTGGGCGCCATGGGTCGCGTCGAGGATCGCGGTGGCGCGGGCGATCTCCTCCACGCAGCCGACTCGGTCGCCCACCGCCAGGAGGGCCTCGGCGAGGACCAGACGACTGTCGGCCATGGCGAGGGTGGCCGGGGTCTGCGGGCGGGCGAGGGCGGTCCGCACGTACGGCAGGGCTCGCTCGGGCTCGTCCGCGCGGACGAGGAGGTCGGCGACCTCGGTCTCGCAGTCGATCAGGAGGTAGCCCTGGTTGAGTTCGGACAGTTCGGAGTGGGCGCGCAGGAGGAGGGTCAGCGCCTCCTCCCACCGGTCCGGGTGGGCGCGGCCGAGCATCCGGCCGTGGATCCCGCGGACCGTGGCGATGTTGAGGTGGTGCTCGGTCTCGCCGAAGAGGGCGAGTGCCTGCCGTGAGAGTTCGCACGCCTCCTCGGGCCGGCCGAGCCAGTAGGCGTTGATCGCGTAGTTCCAGAACACGGCACCTCGGGCCCCGGGAGCGCCCAACTCGTCGGCGACGGCCTGGAGTCTGCGCAACAGGCGGTTGGCTCGGCGCAGTTCGCCGCGCCTGCCGTAGACGCCCTCCAGCGTCACTCCGAGTCGTACGGCCTGTTCGTGCCAGGGGTGGCCGTGGTCGGTGAAGTCGGCCAGGGCCCGTTCGCCGCGGGCCGCCGCGATTCCCAGGTCGCCGTACTGGGTGTGACACCGCACCAGGGCGACGCCCCGTTCGGCCCGTTCGGTCGAGCCGGTTTCCGCCGCGCGCCACAACGCCTCGTAGCGGGTCGCCGCTTCGGCGTGCCGGTCAAGGGCCTCCAGGGCCCTGGCCTCGCCGTACCGCGCGGCGGGGCCCGGCAGGCGGGCGAAGGCGTCGAGCGCCTCGCCGGGCGAGCCGTTGTGCAGCGCTATCTCCGCGAACGCCAGGAGCCGTTCGTCATCCGTTGGCATGCCCATCGCAGGCACAGCATAGTCGTGTGAAGTTTCTTCACAACGGACTTCACAGAACCTCACATACGGGTTAGGTTTCGTCGCGATCACACTCGAACCAACTGGGGGAACTCCCGTGTCCGACCTGACGATTCACACCCACACCGGCTCCGAGGCCGGCCTCTTCGTGAACTCCTACATCGTGGAGACCGACAGCGGCCTCGTGGTCGTGGACACCAACCTGCTGAACTCCGACATCGCCGAACTCGTCGCCAAAGTCGCCGCGTTCGGCAAGCCGCTGCTCGGCGTCCTCGTCACCCACGCGCACCCCGACCACTTCAACGGCGTCCACGCGCTGGTGGACGGCCGCGACATCCCCGTGTACGCCACCGAGGCGGTCGGCAAGGCCATCGTCGAGATCGCCGACGCGAAGCGGGCGCAGTGGGGGCCGGTGTACGGCGCCGAGTGGCCCGCGGTGACCGCGTACCCGACGGTCCTCCTCGAGGACGGACAGACCGTGGAGCTGGGCGGGGTCACCTTCACCGCCCGCCACGTCGGCCCGGCCGAGAGCCACGCCGACAGCTACTTCCTCGCTTCCGTCGACGGCGGCGCGCCCACCGCCTTCATCGGCGACCTCGCCTTCCACGGAACCCACCCCTACACGGCCGACGGCCACGGCGCGCTCTGGCTCGACGCGCTCGACGCCCTCACCACCGACCTGGCCGACGCCCGCACCCTCCTGCCCGGCCACGGCACCCCTACCGGCGTCGAGGTGCTCGCCGCGCAGCACCGATACCTCCACCACTACCGCGAGACCGTCCGCGAACTCGCAGATGGCCGACCGACCCTCACCCAGTCCGCCAAGGAGGAACTCGACCGCCGCCTCCAGGAGTTCGCCCCCGACCTCCCCCTCACCTGGATGATCACCCTCGGCGCCGACGCCGTGGCCACGGAGCTCGCCGCCTCCTGACGGCCCACCCCCTGAGGACCGTCAACCGTCCTGCGCCCCGGCGCCGGGGCCCGGCCGGCCTGGGCTGCCTGGGCGCGTTCCGCCGCCGTCGGTGGGGGCCGCGGTGGGAGCGGCCGCGACGGTTCCACCCCCGGGGCCTCGCGTCGGAGGTGCCCGCGGCAGAGCACCTCGATCACGGGGCGGGAGGGCGCTCAGCCGGTGGTGCCGTCGAGCATTTCGCGGAGGATGTCCAGGTGGCCGTTGTGGCGGGCCGTCTCCTCGGTGAGGTGGAGGAGGATCCAGCGGAGGTCGACGTGGAGGCCGTTGCGGACGGGGCGCTTCGCCTGGGTGTCGAGGTGGTGGGCGGAGACCAGGTCGCGGTAGCGGGCGCTCTGGTCGGCGTACTCGTCGAGGAGCTGGGCGAGGGGGAAGTCGACGGCGACACGCATTTCGCGGTCGGGGTCTTCCTCGGTCCAGGGGCCCTGGTCGTCCTCGCCGAGGAAGACGACCTGGAACCAGTAGTACTCGACCCAGCGGAGGTGGTTGATCAGTCCGCTCATGGTCATCAGCGGTGAGCCGGGCAGGAGCGCCTTGCGGGCGTCCTCTTCGGAGAGGCCGGCGCACTTGGCGCGGGCGGTGTCCCGGGTGTAGTCGAGGAACGTGGTGAGTTGGGTGCGCTCGTCCCACGCGGCGGGCGTGTCATCGATTCTGGTCATCGTGCGAAGGGTCCCCGATCACCGTGACCTGTGTCGACGGAATTACGGGGAGCGCGCCCGGACGGGCCGCGGGGAGTCGGGGCGGGCCCCGCGCGGAAGGCGATCATCGCGGTGTCGTCGCGTTGGTCGGACAGTTCGTCGAGGAGGCGGAGGAGGGCGGGGAGGGGCTCGTCGCGGTGGTGGGCGGCGGCTTCGGCGAGGCGTCGCTGGCCGTCGGCGAGGGAGGAGGTGCGGGACTCGATGAGGCCGTCGGTGTAGTGGAGGAGGGTGTCGCCGGGTTCGAGGGTGTGGTGGTGGCTCGTGCGGGCGATGCGGGGTCCGACGCAGAGCGGCGGGTCCTCGCCGCTGCCGGTGAGGAAGCGGGGGCTGCCATGGGCCGGGACGAGCAGGGGCGGGGGATGGCCGGCGTTGGACCAGGTCATGTGCCACGTGCCGTCGGGGCGGCGGCGGAGGTGGGTGTGGACGGCTGTGGTGAAGGGGGCGCCGGCCAGGCCTTCGGCGACGTCGTCGAGCATGGAGAGGACGGTGGCGGGGGTGCGGTCGGGGCCTTTGTGCCAGGCGAGGGCGCGGAGCATGCTGCGCAGCTGGCCCATGGCGGTGGCCGCGGCGAGGTCGTGGCCGGCGACGTCGCCGATGTCGAGGACGAGGGTGCCGTCGGGGTGGACGATCGCGTCGTACCAGTCGCCGCCGATCTCGTGTGAGGAGCTGGCGGGCTCGTAGCAGGCGGCCAGGTCGGCGCCGGGCACGTCGGGCGGCCGGGTGAGGTGGGCCCGCTGGAGGGCGAGGGCGGTACGGCGCGCCTGCTGGAGGTCGACGGCCTTGCGGATCGGCCGCTGGGCGTGGTGCAGCACCTCCCGCAGCAGCTCGACGTCGGCCGCCGCCGGGAGGGGCGTGTCGCCGTTGGTGCTGGTGGCCGCGTACCCGAGGACGATGTCCTCGACGACGAGCGGGACGAGCGTCAGGCTCGTCGCGCCCGAGGCGACGAGCCACCGCTCGGTGACCGCCGGGACGAGGTCGGGCGGCACGGGCCCGCCCTCCGGGAGCGGGAACGTCCGCGGCACCCCCCGCTCCAGCACCTCGCGCACCGTCTCGGTGACGGTGACCCGCTGGCCGAGCAGCGCCGGCGGGGCGGGCAGGCCCGGGCGGGTGGCGGAGGCCACGCGGCGGGCGGTGACCGCGGCGTTCGCCGGCAGCGGCCACTCCTCGTGGGAGAGCAGCAGGATCAGGCACGCGTCGGCCAGCTCCGGCACCACCACCTCCACCACGGCGGCGAACGCCTCCTCCGGGCTCCCGCCCGACGCCGCGGCCACCTGCGCGAGGAGGTTCTCCCGCAGGTGCGTGCCCCACGTGTCCTCCACGTCGGCGGTCGCCGCGATCCACTCCGTCACGCGGCCCTCCTGGAGGATGGGGACGCTGCGCATGGACAGGTGGCGGTACGAGCCGTCCGCCGCCCGGATCCGGAACGTGCACTGGAAGACGCCGCTGCCGCCGGGCCCGGCGGCAGCACGCCACGCGCCGCCGAGCCTCTCCCGGTCGCGGGGATGCACGAACGCGTACCAGTCCTCGTCCGCCCGGCCGACCCACGGCGCCCCGGTGAGCTGCTCCCAGCCGGGCACGACCTCCTCCATGGATCCGTCGGCGTGCAGCACCCAGACCATCTGCGAGACGGCCGACACGAGCGCCTCGTACCGCTGGAGCGCACGACTCTCCGGCGTCGTGTCCATCGCCACCACCAGGATCCCCGAACCGTCCCTGGTGCTGACGGGACTGCACGAGTACACGAAGCGCGCCGCCTGGTCGACGGCCCCCGGATCGATCTCCCGGGCGCCCGTGACCTGCCGCGCGCGCCCCGTGGCCCGCACGTCGGCGAGCACCGACAGGAACCGCCCCGAGTCCGGGTCCGGGAACGCCTCCCGGGCCGGCCGTCCCACCGGCCGCGAGCCGAACATCCTGGTGAAGGCCTCGTTGGTGTAGATCAGCCGGTGCTCGGGCCCGGCGAGCAGCGCGACCGCCGCGATCGTCGCGTCGAACAGCTTCGGGTCCAGCGCCCGTGCCGGGCTCATCGCGCCCCCGCCGCACCGGGTGCGCCCCGGCCGCCGGGCCGCCGCGCGAAGCCCTGACCGAGGCCCGGGACGTGCCGTCGTCCGAGGCCGTCACCGAAGGTCCGGGCGGGAAGCCCCGCCGCGGAGGTCCGCCCGTCTCTCATCACACCAGCGCCGCACATTTCGTCATCTTCCCTGGTCAAATGGCTTGTCCCGCCGCGCCACGCGGGCTCGCGGAGGACCCGCCCCGGGAGCGGCCGCCGGGGCGGCCCCAAGGAGCGGCCCCGTCCCGGCGCCGATCCTGGATACTGCTGCCATGCAGCAGACGCCGCCTCCCGTGGAGTCCGAACCCATATCGGCGGACCCTCCGCACCGCACGGATCGCACCCTGCTGACCCAGTCCTGGCTCGACCTGGCGTTCCTGCACTGGCCGGTGGAGCCCGCCGAAGTCGCGCCGCTGCTGCCGGCCGGCACGGCGCCGGACACCCTCGACGGGGTCACGTACGTGGGGCTCGTGGCGTTCCGGATGCACCGGGTCGGCTGGTTCCGGCTTCCGGGGATCCCGTACCTCGGCACCTTCCCCGAGACGAACGTCCGGCTGTACTCCGTCGACGGGCACGGGCGCCGCGGAGTGGTGTTCCGCTCGCTCGACGCGTCCCGGCTGCTTCCCGTGGCCATCGGCCGATGGGGGTTCCGGATCCCCTACGTCTGGTCGAGGATGAGCGTCCGGCGCGACGGCTCCACCGTGACGTACCTCAGCAGGCGGCGGTGGCCCGGGCCGCGCGGGGCGCACAGCGCGATCACGGTGGACGTCGGGGAACCACCGGTCGAGGAGCCCACGGCGCTGGAACACTTCCTGACCGCACGGTGGGGCATGCACAGCTCCCTCCTCGGGCGGCCCCTCTACCTCCCCAACACCCACCCGCGGTGGCCCCTGCACCGGGCCCGGCTCGTCTCCCTGGACGAGAGCCTCCTCACCGCCGCGGGACTCCCCCGCCCCCTCGGCGAGCCCGTCAGCGTGCTGTACTCCCCCGGCGTCCCCGTCCGTTTCAGCGGTCCGCCCCGGCAGCCGTACGGCGTGCGCGTCCCGCGGCAGCGACGGCCCGGCGACGGCGGCTGACCCGCCACGATCCGGCCGCCCCGCGCGTCTGCTCCGATCCGGTGCGCCCGGGGCCCGGCCGCCGGTCGGTGCGAACCGGAGCCCCAACCGCCGGTCGGTGCGCCCGGCCCCGGCCGCCGGTCGGTGCGCGATCGGGGTCGGACGCGCGACGGTCGGCGGGTGAACTCACCGGCGGCGGCGGTGAGGATGGTCGTCATGGACCCCGAACTCGAAGCGTTCGTCCCGTGGTTCCCGCGGAACGACCTGAGCGACCCGCTCGCCGCGCGCATGAGGTTCGCCGAACTGGCCGCCGCGGTACCGGTCGACGTCACCGGCCTGGAGATCCGGGACCGCACCGTGCCCGGCGACCCCGACGTGGCCGTACGGATCTACCGCCCCGCCGAGGCGCGGGGAGCCGTCGTCTGGCTGCACGGCGGCGGCTTCGTCATGGGAGGCGTGGACACCGAACACCCGTGGGCGGCCCGGATCGCCACCGCCTCAGGAGCCGTGGTGGTCTCGGTGGACTACCGGCTCTCCCCCGAGCACCGTTTCCCGGCGGCCCTGGACGACACGTACGCCGTCCTGACCTGGGTCGCCGGACACGCCGACGAGCTCGGTGTCGACCCGGCGCGGGTCGCGGTCGGCGGGCACAGCGCCGGCGGGTGCCTCGCGGCCGCGGTTGCCCTGCGGGCGCGGGACCTCCAAGGGCCTGCGATCCGCTTCCAGTTGCTCAACCAGCCCGGGCTCGACGACCGGCAGGAGACCTGGTCGCAGCGGAACTTCACCGACACGCCCTGGTTCTACCGGGACAAGGCCGCCGCCGCGTGGCGGCACTACCTGGGTACCCAGGCCGCCACGCCGTACGCGGCCCCGGCGCGCGCCGCGGACCTCTCCGGTCTGCCGCCGGCCTACATCGCCACCGCGGAACTCTGCCCGAACCGCGACGAGGACATCGCGTACGCCCTCCGTCTCATGCGCGCCGGCGTGCCGGTCGAACTGCACCAGTGGCCGGGCACGTTCCACGGCTCCCAGGCGATCCTCTCCGCCGAGGTGTCCCAGCGGCAGAACGCCGAACTCGGCGCCACGCTGCGCCGCGCGCTGTCCGAGTGAGCCAGCGGCCCCGACACGCACGACGACGGGACGACACCCGTCCCGCTTCCGGGGACGGGAGGACACCCGGCCCCCTTCCGAGGATGGGACGACTCCCGTCCTCCCCCCTTCCCCACCCGCCCCGAAAGGACGGACATCATGAAGATCCGACATGTGTTGCGCGGAAGTGTGGCCGCGCTCAGCGCGTGTGCCGGCCTGGTGGCGGCGGTCCCCGCTCCCGGAGGACCGCCGACCGAGCCGACGGGCGACACGAGCCCGGTGAAGAACCGCACGAGCCCGGCGACGAGCGGCACGAACCCGGGGCCGGCCGTGCTGGATCCCGGAAACCTGCAGTCCGCGATGGACGCCGTCCACCACGCGGGAATCCCGGGCGTGTTCGGCGAGGTGCGGGACGCGGGCCGGACGTGGCGCGGTGCTTCGGGAGTGGCCGATGTCGCCACGGGCCGTCCCGTCCGGCCCGGCATGCGGCAGCGCGTGGGCAGCATCACCAAGACCTTCACCGCGGCCGCGGTGATGCAGCAGGTCGAACAGGGCCGTATCCGCCTCGACGCGCCGATCGGCGACTACCTGCCCCACCTGGTGCCGGGAGAGCGCGGCAGGAAGATCACGGTGCGCATGCTGCTCAACCACACGAGCGGCATCCCCGACTACCTCCCGTACGCCTTCCCCTCCCTCAAGGGCTTCCCGTCCCTGGCGGACGTCTCCGCCGACAGCCTGGACGACAACAGGTTCCGGCGGTTCCGGCCGGCGGAGCTCATCGCGATGGGACTCGCGGCGCCGCCCACCGGCGCGCCCGGTGGCCCCGTCGGCGTGTATTCCAACTCCAACTACCTCCTCCTGGGCGAACTCCTGGAGCAGGTGACCGGAACCCCGGCCGAGGAGTACATCACCCGGCACGTCATCGCCCGGGCCGGCCTCCGCCACACCGAGTTCCCGACCGGCCCCCGCGTCAAGGGACCGCATTCGCGGATGTACGAGGCCTTCTACGGCGTCATCGACCCGCCGCGCGACTTCAGCGTCTACGACATGTCCTGGGTGGGGACGGGTGCCGCCCTCGTCTCGACCATGCCGGACGTCAACCGCTTCTACGCCGAGCTGCTCGCCGGGCGCATCGTCGGGCCGGCATCGCTGGCGGAGATGCAGCGCACCATCCCGGTCCGCGCCCTCGACGGATCGACGGTCGACTACGGCCTCGGTATCCACCGGTTCACCCTCCCCGGCTGCGGCACCTTCTGGGGCCACGACGGAACCGTCTGGGGAGCCGGCACGATGACCATGACCAGCCCGGACGGCACCCGCCAGATGTCCGTGGCCATCAATCTCATCCGCTGGAACAAGCCGGACGCCTCGGGCCGCCCGCAGCCCCACCCCATCGACGGCGCGCTGAGGACGCTGTACCGGACGGCGATGTGCGACTGAAGCGGCCCGCCCGCTCCTGACCCGGTGTCCACCCGCTCCTGACCCGGCGCCCGTGCGCCGCTGACCTGGTCCGTGCGCCGCTGACCCGGCAGCGTTCGCCACGACGTCACGACGCCGCGACAGCGCGACCTGCGGCAGCCGCCGCGGTCACCCCCCGTCGTCGAGGAGCTGCCAGGTCGTCAGGGCGACTCTGGCGCGGGTCAGTTCTGTGGGGTCGGAGAGGTCGATGCGCAGGGAAGAGCCGATGTGGTCGAGGCGGCGGGCGACGGTGCTGTGGTGGAGGTGGAGGGAGTCGGCGGCGCGGCGGAGGGAGCCGGTGGCGCAGTAGGCCTCCAGGGTTTCGAGGTCCTCGGGGTTGCGGGCGAGGTGGGCGAGGGCGGTCACGTCGGGGTTGGCCCGCATGGCGGCCTCGGGGACCTCGGCCAGGAGGGCCAGGGCTCCCAGGGCGTCGTGGGGGACGACGGGTCGGCGGGGAGTGGTGAAGCGGAGGGCGGTGCGGGCCTGCCGCCAGGAGCGGTCGGGTGTCTCGGCGGCGCCGATGCCCGCGCGTACACCCGAGGGGAAGGCGTCCTGGGCGACGGTGGTCGCCAGGATGACGCCCACGTCGGCGACGTGGGCCGCCTTCACCGGGCGGGCGGGGCAGATCAGGGCGCCGATCCGGTCGAGCGGAAGCGGTGAGCGTACGGCGACGACGCGGACGGGCAGGTCGGGGGCGAAGCCCAGGAGGCGGAGGGCCCGTGCCCGTCCCGCCTCGTCGCAGCCTGTGCTGACGACGAGTTCGACGAGGGCCGGGTCGGCCATGGTGGTCCGTGCGGGGCCGTAGCGCTCGACGACGGCCGCGGCGGCGAGGGCGAGACGGTCGAGGAGGACGTCGTCGAACACGCCGGGTGGGCCCGGGCGTTCCACCCAGACCGTGCCGATCTCCTCGTCGTCGAGGGTGATCGGCACCGACGCCGACGCGGCCGTCTGCGGTCCTGGCGCGTCCCTGCCGTCGGGTGCGACGCGGATCGACCGTCCCGTGCCGTGCAGCCTGATGCCGGCGACGCATTCGGCGAGACCCGCCGAGGCGCGGGCGAGCGCCGGCAGGTCCACCCGGCGGCGCATCAGGGTGTCGTAGAACGCGACGACGCGGATCGCGCCCTCGCTGTGCGGGTCCAGTTGCGACAGTCGTTCGGCCAGTGCCTCCATGCCAGGAGAATAGGGTTCCGCGGCTTGGCTCGGGGGCGCCGGTCGGCGCGCGATCGGTGGGGGACGCGCGACGGTCGGCGGGTGACGCGCCGGGGGCGGCCGGTGAGGATGTCCGTCATGGACCCCGAACTCGAACCGTTCATCCCGTTCCTCCCGCAGACCGACCCCACCGACCCGGTCGCCACCCGCAGGACGTTCGCCGCGCTGGCCGCCGCGCGGCCCGCGCCGGACACCACGGACCTGGAGATCGAGGACCGCACGGTGCCCGCCGCTCCCGACGTGGCGATACGGATCTACCGGCCGCGCCGGGCCCAGGGCGCCGTCGTCTGGCTGCACGGCGGCGGCTTCGTCTTCGGGGACCTGGACACCGAGCATCCCTGGGCCGCCCGCGTCGCCGCCGCCTCCGGCGCCGTCGTCCTCTCGGTCGACTACCGCCGCTCCCCGGAGCACCGCTACCCGGCGGCCCTCGACGACGCCTACGCCGTGCTGGGCTGGGCCGTGGAACACGCCTCCGCACTCGGTGTCGACCCGGCCCGCATCGCCGTCGGCGGCCACAGCGCCGGCGCGGGACTCGCGGCCGGCGTCGCGCTGCGGGCCCGCGACGAGCAAGGGCCGCCGATCCGCTTCCAACTCCTCAACCAGCCGGGGCTCGACGACCGCCAGGACACGTGGTCCCAGCGGAACTTCACCGACACCCCCTGGCACGACCGCGACAGGCTCACCGTCATGTGGCGCCACTACCTGGGCTCCGAGCCCGCCACCGCGTATGCCGCGCCCGGCCGTGCCACCGACCTCTCCGGCCTCCCACCGGCCTACGTCTCCACCGCCGAGTTCGACCCCCTCCGCGACGAGGCCATCGCCTATGCCGTGCGCCTCATGCAGGCCGGGGTCCCCGTCGAACTCCACCACTGGCCCGGCACCTTCCACGGCTCCCAAGCCCTCCTCTCCGCAGCCGTCTCCCAGCGCCAGAACGCCGAACTCGCCGCCGCCCTGCGCCGCGCGCTGGCGGGGTAGGCGTCGCGAGGAGGAGCGGACGGCTGCCGCGGGCCGGCTACCGCGCCTGGACCGGGCCAACCAGGGGGGTGCGGTCGGACCAGGGGTATTCCCCGTCGACCCATCGGAATCCCGATGGCGGGCATCGGGTTCTCCATTGGTGGGTTGTTCGTGGCGGGTCTACGTTCGAGGACATCGCCGCGCTGACGGTCCCGAGGGGATGCGTCGGGGTGGGCGGTGGTGATCCCCGGGCCCGCAGGGCCCGCATTCGGGCCCGTATTCCCTTGGAGCGAGAGCATGTCGAAGATTCTTTTCGTGATGACCGGTGCCGACCACTGGACGCTGGCGGACGGCACCAAGCACCCGACCGGTTTCTGGGCGGAGGAGGCGGTGGCGCCGTACGAGGCGTTGACGGCCGCGGGGCACGAGATCGTCGTGGCGACGCCGGGAGGCGTGGTGCCGACGGTGGACCAGGGGAGCCTGGCGCCGGAGGCCAACGGCGGGCAGGAGGCGGCGGACAGGATCGCGGCGGTGCTCGCGTCGATGGAGGAGCTGAAGAAGCCGATCCGGCTGGACGACGTGGAGCTGGGCGAGTACGAGGCCGTCTTCTACCCGGGCGGGCACGGTCCGATGGAGGACCTGGCGGTGGACGCCACGTCCGGGCGGCTGCTGGTCGAGGCGCTGGAGTCCGGGAAGCCGCTGGCGGTCGTCTGCCACGGGCCGGCCGCCCTGCTGGCGGCGACGCGGGCCGACGGCGGCAACGCCTTCGCCGGGTACGAGGTCGCCGCGTTCACCGACGCCGAGGAGACGCAGGCGGGGCTCGCGGACAAGGCGAAGTGGCTCCTGGAGTCCCGGCTGGTCGAGGCCGGTGTCCGGGTGCGGGCGGGCGAGCCGTGGGCCCCGAACGTGGTCGTCGACCGCAACCTGATCACCGGGCAGAACCCCGCCTCCTCGGCGCCGCTCGCCGCCGAGGTCGTCAAGATGCTGGGCTGACCGGGGCGACGCCTCCCGGCCGGATCGTCCGCGGCGCGCGCCCCGCACCCATAGAGGGATCGATAGGGTGACGGGGTGGCGCATATGAATTCCGATGACACCGTGGCGGTGCCACTGTCCGGCATCGCTCCCGTGTCGGACCTGAATCTGCTGCGCACGTTCCTGGCGGTCTACCGCTCCGGTTCGTTCACGGCCGCGGCGGGGCTGCTCGGTCTGTCGCAGCCGACGGTGACCGCGCAGATCCGTTCGCTGGAGCGCCAGACGGGCCGGGAACTGTTCGCGCGACTGCCGCGGGGTGTCGCGCCGACGCCGGTCGCCCACGACCTGGCGGCGCGCGTGGCCACGCCGCTGGACGCGCTCGCCGCCGCGACGGGGCAGGACGACGCACGTGACGAACGGGCCGCGCCGGTCCATCTCGCCGGGCCCGCCGAGCTGCTCTGTACGCGGGTGCTGCCCGCGCTCGCCCCGCTGGCCGCCGAGGGTGTGCGGCTGAGGGTGGCGCCGGGGCTGACGGAACCCCTCCTGGACGAGCTGCGGGCAGGTCGGCACGACCTGGTCATCGCGACGTTCCGGCCGCGCGGCCGGACGTTGGTCGCCGTCCCGCTGATGGACGAGGAGTTCGTGCTCGTGGCGGCCCCGGTCTGGGCCGACCGCCTCGGGCACGGCCTCACCGGCGAAGGGCCGGCGGCACTGCACGCCGTACCGCTGGTCACGTACGCGGAGGACGTGCCCATCGCCCGCCGCTACTGGCGGCACGTCTTCGGCAGCCGCTTGTCCTGCCCCGCCGCCGTCACCGTGCCCGACCTGCGCGGCGTCCTGGCGGCGGTCGTCGCCGGGGCGGGCTTCACGGTCCTGCCGCGCTACCTCTGCGACGCCGAACTCGCCTCGGGCGCCCTCGTTCCGCTGTACGAGCCCGAGGAACCGCCCATCAACACCGGCTATCTCGTCCAGCGCCCCGGACGGCCGGACAACCCCGATGTCGTCCGGGTCCGCGATCTGCTGGTCGACGCGGGGCGGAACTGGTGATCCGGTCCATACGGGGAGGGTGACCGCGCCGGGCCCGGGTCAGGTCGAGGGGGTGAGGGGGATGGCGGCGGAGAGGACCGTGCCCTCGCCGGGGGCGGATTCGACGGTGAGGGTGCCGCCGAGCTGCCGGGCGCGGACGCGCATGGCGGGCAGGCCGTGGCCGCGGACGCCGCCGGGGGTGTCGGCGGGGTCGAAGCCGTGGCCGTCGTCGGCGATGTCGAGGACGACCTGGTCGTCGAGGTAGGTGAGGGTCAGGGCGGCGGATTCGGCGCCGGCGTGTTCGCGGATGTTGGCGAGGGCGCCCTGGGCGATCCGCAGCAGCGCCGACCGCACCCGCTCGGGCAGCGGGCTGACGGGGACGCCGTCCTGGTGGAAGTGGACGCGGAGCGTGTCGGAGGCCTCCCGGTCGGCGAGGCCGCGCAGGGCGTCGTCGAGGGTGCGCCCGTCGGCGAGGTCGGCGGGGGCGAGGTCGTGGACGAAGCGGCGGGCCTCGGTGAGGTTGCGCTCGGCGATGGTCTCGGCGGTGCGGACGTGGCGGCGGGCGGCCTCCGGATCGCCGTCCCAGAGCCGGTCGGCGGCCTGGAGCAGCATCTGCTGGCTGGACAGGCCCTGCGCGAGGGTGTCGTGGATCTCCATCGACAGCCGTTGCCGTTCCGCGAGCGTGCCCTCGCGCCGCTCGGTCGCGGCGAGTTCCCTGCGGGTGCGGACGAGGTCGGTGATGACCGTGCGCAGCCGGTCCGCCTGGCGCTGGGAGTACACGAAGACGGCCGTGGCGACGGCGGCGCCCGCCGGAGGCGCGAACAGCAGGTTGGGGTCGAAGCCGAAGCGCAGCCGTAGCTTCATCTGTCCGGCCACGACGCAGGCGGTGATCAGGGCGGCCAGGAGGATCGCGGACCGGGTGCGGAGGGACCGCAGGCCCGTGTAGTAGAGCGGCACGGCACACCAGGCGAAGCTGGGCGCGAGCACCACCAGGGTGAACCACGAGCCGATCACGGCGGCCAGCCAGAGTCCGTGGGTCGCGCTGCGTCTGCCGGGGGCGGGGGTCCGCCGGGGGCCGAGGATGGGGCCGAGGACGTAGAGGAGGGCCAGCGCGGCGGCGAGGACGACCACCCAGGGGGTGGCGGGGGCGCCGGGGTGGACCATCAGGTAGCGGGTCAGCGACGAGCACAGGAGGACGAAGAACGCCACGTGCATCACGGTCGCGAGCCAGCCGGCGTCGGGGTCGGCGTCCTCCGTGCCCAGGGGCGACCGCTCGTTCGTCCGCACCGTTCGCTCCTCGTCTCCGGCCGTGTCCTCGGAGCCAGGTTATCCGGAATGATCTCTTCCGTATCAACCGATCGGCTGACCCTCGTGTCCTCCGCCGGGCGCGCCGGACGGAGCCTCCAGGCGGACCGGAGCGGACCGCGTCCCGCCCCACGATGGATGTCAGAGCGGGAACGCAGAGGCTTCCCGGGCCCCGAGGGGCGATCACCAAGGAGCTGAAAACCCATGAAGAAGCTGTCCCTGCGCACCCGTGTCCTCACCGGTACCGTCGCCGCCGGCGCCCTCGCCGCCGGAACGTTCGGCGCCGTCTCCGCCAACGCCGCCACTCCGGCCGCCGCCCCCACCGCGGTCACCGCCGATGCCGCGAACACGAACACGAACACGACGCAGTCGACGCACCTGACCATCGAGGCCGCGACCAAGGCCGCGCGGGCCGCGCTCGACGCCGCCGAGAAGGAGAACCAGCGCGTCTCCGTCGCCGTCGTCGACCGCAACGGCAACACCCTCGTCACCCTTCGCGGCGACGGCTCCGGCCCGCAGTCCTACGAGTCGGCGGAGAAGAAGGCGTACACCGCCGTCTCCTGGAACGCCCCGACCTCCGTCCTCGCCGGCCGGCTCGCCAACGCCCCGACCCTGAAGGACATCCCCGGCACCCTCTTCCTCGCCGGCGGCGCCCCCGTCACCGCCAAGGGCGCCCCCATCGCGGGCATCGGCGTCGCCGGCGCCCCCTCCGGCGACCTCGACGAGAAGTTCGCCCAGGCCGGCGCCGCCACCCTCGGCAAGTAGGCGCCCCCCGAACGCCGGCGGCACCCGTCCCCCCGTACGGGTGCCGCCGGCTCCTCCGCACGGCGACGACGGGCATCGGCATGACGGACCTGGAGGACCGAGATGAGCGACCGCAACCGCCGCCTGCTGGCGGCCGCCCGCCGGGGTGACGCCCACGAGGTCCGCGCCGCCCTGGAGGCGGGTGCCTCCGTCGAGGCACGCGACGAGGAACTGCGCTCGCCGCTGCTCCTCGCCTCGCTCGGCAGCCACGTCGAGGCCGCCCGGGTCCTCGTGGCCGCCGGAGCCGACCCCGACGCCCAGGACCGCCGCCACGACAGCGCCTGGCTCGTCACCGGCGTGACCGGCAACGTCGAGATGATGCGCACCCTGCTGCCGGCGGGCCCGGATCCGACCCTGCGCAACCGCTTCGGCGGCATCTCGCTGATCCCCGCGAGCGAGCGGGGCCACGTCCCGTACGTCCGTGCGCTCCTGCGGGAGACCTCCGTCGACGTCGACCACGTGAACGACCTCGGCTGGACGGCTCTCCTCGAGGCCGTGATCCTCGGCGACGGCGGCCGGTCGCACCAGCAGGTCGTGGAACTCCTCCTGGCCGCCGGGGCCGACGCCGCCCTCGCGGACGCCGACGGCGTCCCACCGCTGCACCACGCGGAACGCCGCGGCTTCACCGAGATCGCCGCCCTGCTCAGGGCGGCGCGAGGCCCCGTCGGCGACGCGTAGCGACTCCGTCCAGGCCGTCGGCGACACGCAGCGGCTCAGTCCAGGCAGGCGGCCACGAGGGTGGCGAAGTCCTCCGGGGTGAGGACCTCGACGCCGAGCTCCTGGGCCTTGACGGCCTTCGAACTCGGCTTGCCGCTCGCGGACGGTGCGGCGACCAGGTACGTGGTCCGCGAGTTGACGCCGCTGCCCACGCGCCCGCCGGCCTTCTCGATCAGGGCGCCCATCTCGGAGCGCCCCCAGCCGTCGAGCGGGCCGGTCATCTTCCCGGTGACCACGACGGTCTTCCCGGTGAGGGGTCCCTCGACCGGCTCCTCGGAGCCCTGCTGTCGCGGCTCCGTCATCGAGACCCCGGCGGCGATCAGCTTGTCGATCACCGGGGCCAGCGCGGCGACCTGCTCGACGACGACCGGCGCCTTCTCCGGACCGATGCCCTCGACGTCCTGGAGGACGGCCGCGTCGGCCGCGCGGATCGCCTCCATCGTGCCGAAGTGCGCGGCGATGCGCCGGGACATGCTCCGTCCCGTGCCCGGTATGCCCAGCGCGCAGAAGACGCGGCTGAGCGGCCGCGACTTGGCGAGCCGGATCTGCTCGGCCAGCTTCGCGCCCCGCTTGGCGCTGCCGGACGCGGCCGCGAGCTGCTCCTCGGTGAGGGTGAACAGGTCGGCGACGTCCCGCACTTCGCCACCGGCGATCAGCGCGTCGACGTACTTCCTGCCGAGGCCGTCGATGTCGAGGATGTCGCGTCCCGCGGCGTACTCGATCAGTGGGGCCAGCGCGCAGGCGGTGCCCTTTCCGCAGCGCCACCGCTCCTGGCTCCGGTCGATCTCGCCGCCGCAGTGGGGGCACGCCTCCGGCAGCGGCACCGGTACGGCGTCCTGGGGCCGGAGTTCGACGACGGCGGCCTGGACGCGCGGGATGATGTCGCCGGCCTTGTGGACCGTGACGGTGTCGCCGAGGTGGAGGTCGCGCCGGAGGATGTCGGCGGGGTTGTGCAGGGTGGCGCGGGTGACGGTGGAGCCGTCGAGCTCGACCGGCTCGAGTATCGCGGTGGGCGCGAGCACGCCCGTACGGCCGACCTCCCAGATCACGTCACGCAGCACGGTCTGCCGTTCGACGGCGGGAAGCTTGAAGGCGATGGCCCAGTACGGGAAGCGGCTGCCGAGCCCCACGGCGGCCTGCTCGGCCGCGCTGTCGGCCTTGATGACGACGCCGTCGATGCCGAACGGCAGGGCGGCGCGCATCGCGGCGACGGCGTCGACCTTCCGCTGGGCCTCGGCCAGGGTGGCCACCACGTGCAGTCCGGCGGGAGTCGCGGCCGTCGTCCGCACTCCCGCCCGCTCGACCGCGGCCAGGGTCTCCGCGTGGGTGGCCCCGGCGGGCGGGAACACGCCGCCGTCGAGGCCGACCGCGCCGTACGCCCAGAACGTCATCTCCAGGCGGTAGGGCCGGTCCTTGGCCCGCAGGGTGCCCGCCGCGCCGTTGCGCGGATTGGCGAAGACCCCGGCGCCGTGCGCCGTGCGCACCTCGTTCGCGGTGTCGAACTGCTCCTGGGTGAAGAGGACTTCGCCGCGGGCCTCGAAGGTGAGCGGTTCCGCCAGCCGCTCGGGCAGGCCCACGATCGAGCCGATGACGTGGCTGACGTCCTCGCCCTGCGTACCGTCGCCCCGGGTGATGATCCGCACCAGTCGGCCTTCGTGGTAGCGGGCGGCGACCGCCGCACCGTCCATCTTCGGCTCGACGGTGAACCCGCCCGTCGGCTCGTGTCCGAGGCGGCGCCGGAACGAGGCGCCCCACGCCTCCAGTTCCGCGGGCGTGAAGACGTTGTCGAGGCTGAGCAGGCGCGTGGTGTGGGCGACGTCGCCGACCGGCGCGGCACCGTCGGCCACGCGAGCCGTCGGCGAACCCTCGGCGACGGCGTCGGGATGCTCCGCCTCCCACGCCTTCACCGTCACCAGCAGCCGGTCGTAGGTCGCGTCGTCCATCAGGCTGTAGCCCGCGCCGAAGTAGGTGCGGGACGCCTCCCGCAGCCGCTCGACGGCGGCCTCGTACGCGGCGGGGCTTGAGATGCCGGGCAGGCCGGAGCGCGCCTCTTCGGCGGAGGTGATCGTCATGGGGATCATCCTTGCCCACGGCACTGACAACGCCGCGGGGCGTGGCCCGCTCAGCCGGTGACGCCCGCGCGGGGTGCCAGGTCCGGCAGCAGCATCGCGAGCGCCACGACGGCGAGCAGGCCGATGTAGGACCAGGCGTGCGTGCGGTCCGGGATGCGGGGCGGGCGGCGGCGGAGGAGCGCGATGACGGGGACGGCGCCGAGGAGCAGCGCCGCCGCGGCGTACGGGTCGACCAGACCCACGAGGCCGGCGTGCGCCGTCGTGGCGGCGAGGGGCGGGGAGCCGACGAGGGAGACGAGCGCGGCCGGGAGCGCGATGGCGAGGGTGAGGGGGTTGGCCAGGGCGGTCGCGCGCCGCATCGGGTGGCCGGCCCTGCGCATGGCGGGGACCGTCATGACACTGCCTCCCACCCCGAGGAACGCGGCGACGGCGCCGATGGGCAGCCCGGCGGTGGCGGGCAGCGGCCGACCGGCGTCTCCCTCACCCGCCTCGGGTCGCGTCGCGGGGTCCGCCCCGCCCTCTCCGGCTCGTGTCGCCGAGTCCACCCCGCCCGCCTCGCGTCGCGGCGCGGCGGAGGGGCGCAGGAAGCCGGGGCGGAGCAGCAGGTCGAGGGCCGTGAGGGCGATGTAGCCGACGAAGGCCCAGCGGGCGAGGGCGGGTGGGGCGAAGCGGGTGGCGCAGGCGCCGAGGCAGGCGCCGGTGGCGAGCAGGGGCAGGAGCGGCCCGGTGCCGCGCAGGGTGCGGAGGACGGGGCGTGGGGTGACGGCCGTGGCGAAGGCCGCGTTGACCAGCATGACCAGGGCCGAGGTGGCCGTGGCCACGCGGATCGCGTCCGTGCCGAGGGCGGTGTCCGCCCACACCACGACGGGGACGGCGACGAAGCCGCCGCCGAACCCGAACAGCACGGTCGTCGCCCCGGTGAGGAGCCCGATCGCGATCAGTACCACCATGTCCGTGTCCATGGGGCCAAGCCCACCAGTTCACCGGTCGGGCCCGCATGCGATGGTCGGCGGACTTCCTTCGCGTCTCGGCCAGGCCGACTTTCCGGACAGGGCCTACGGTGGGCCGGTGAAGAACATCCCGCTGGACGAGGTCGACCACGTCGACAGGGCCGTCCTGCCGATCGGCACGGACTACCCGGCCGGCCACGTCCTCGACTGGCACGAGCACCGGCGCGCGCAGTTCCTGTACGGGGCGACCGGCGTGATGGTCGTCGACACGGCCGACGGCTCCTGGACCGTCCCGCCCGAGCGGGCCGTGCTCATCCCGGCCGCCACCCTCCACCGGGTGCGGATGCTGGGCGTGAGCACCCGCAGTCTGTACGTGGAACCCGGCGCCGTTCCGTGGTGGCCGGCCCGCTGCACGGTCGTGGACGTCCCGCCGCTCCTGCGGGAACTGCTGCTCTCCGCTGCGGAGTTCCCGGCGGAGTACAGCGTGGCCGGGCGGGAGGGCGCCGTCGCGACCCTGCTGCTGCACGAGATCGCCGCGCGCGCCCCGCTGCCCTTCCACGTCGGCATCCCCGCCTCCGAGGACCTCGCGGCGCTGTGCCGCGCGTACCTCGGCTCGCCGGACGCCGCCGTCACCAACACCGACTGGGCAGCCCGTACCTCCCAGAGCGAACGGGCCTTCACCCGGCGCTTCCGTGCGGAGACCGGCGAGAGCCCCGCCGTGTGGCGGTCCCGCGCCCGGCTCCTCGCCGCCGTCCCCCTGCTCCGTACCGCGTCGGTGACCGAGGTCGCCGGGCGCCTCGGCTACGCCTCCCCCGCCGCCTTCACCGCCGCCTTCACGCGCGCCTTCGGTCTCCCCCCGTCCCGCTTCGGGGCGAGCCGCACCGCCCACCGGGCGTGAGACCCCGGTCGTCGCTCAGCTCCGGACGGCCTCGAAGGGGTCGCGCGGCTCGCCGTGCAGGCGCCCCGGCGGGAGCCGCCGGCCGTACGTGAACCGGCCGCGGGCCGGCCGGTCAGCGCGTCACCGTCCATTTCTGGTTGGCGGTGCCTCCGCAGGTCCAGATCTGGAGGCGTGTGCCGTTGGCAGAGCTGTTGCCCGTCGCGTCGAGGCATGTGTCGGAGTGTGGGTTGACGATGTCGCGGGCGGTGGTGGCGGTCCAGCGCTGGGCGTCCGTGCCGTTGCAGTCCCAGAGTTGGACGGGGGTGCCGTCGGCGGTTCCGGCGGAGGTGACGTCGAGGCACTTGCCGAGGGCACGGATGGTGCCGTCGGCCGCTACGGTCCACTGCTGGGCGGCGGTGCCGTTGCAGTCGTAGAGCTGGACGGGGGTGCCGTTCGCGGTGTTCGCGCCGGCGACGTCCACGCACTTGCCGCCGATGCCGGTGATCGGGCCGGAGGCGGCGGGGCCGTCGGTGGTGGTGACGCGGACGTGGTCGACGACGAGCTGTTGGGGGAAGGCGGTGGAGCCGTCCGGGTCGCCGGGCCAGTAGCCGCCGACGGCGAGGTTCAGGATGAGGAAGAACGGCTTGTCGAAGACCCAGGTCCGGCCGCCGAGATCGGTGGGGGTGCGGGTCTGGTAGACCGCGCCGTCCACGGTCCAGGTGATGCGGCCCGGCGACCAGTCCACGGCGAAGGTGTGGAAGGCGTCGGCGAAGGCCTGTCCGCCGGGCAGGGTGTACGCGGCGCCGATGCCGCCGGAGCCCGAGTATCCGGGTCCGTGGAGGGTGCCGTGGACGGTGGAGGGTTCGAAGCCGACGTTCTCCATGACGTCGATCTCGCCCGAGTTCGGCCAGCCGACCTGGCCGATGTCGTCGCCGAGCATCCAGAACGCGGGCCACATGCCCTGGCCGCGCGGCACCTTCATGCGGGCCTCGACGTGTCCGTACCGGGTGGTGAAGCGGCCGGCGGTGTTCAGGCGGGCGGAGGTGTACTCGCACCTGCCGTACCAGCACTGGTAGTTGCCCGGGTTCTCCTTGCGGGCGGTGATGACCAGGTTGCCCTGCCCGTCGAGCGCGGCGTTGCGGTTGCCGGCGGTGTAGTACTGCCGTTCGTGGTTGCTGACGTTGTCGCCGGTCTCGATCTGCCAGCGCGTGCCGTCCACGGCGGAGCCGGCCGGTCCGTCGAAGTCGTCGGAGAAGGTGACGGCGGCGGCCTCGGCGGCGGGGGCGGCCGCCCGGGCGGGGGCGTCGCCTGCCGCGCCGGCCGGGCCCGGGCCGAGCGCCGCGACGGCAAGGGCCAGGGTGAGGGCCGTGACCGCGGTGGTCAGGGGTCGCAGGCGCGTGCGGGAGGAGGGCATGACTCTCTCTTCCGTGGGGTGTGGGGGGACGGGTCGAGCCACTTCATCGCGCCCATGATTTAAGGAGTGAATTAAAGGGGCGTCAAGGGCTGCGGCACCCCTGTCCGCCCCCGGGGGCCGGCGCCTCTGCGTGCGGGGCCGTGACTCTCCGGTGGTGCCCGTTTCGTTTCCGCAGGTCCGTACGCCGTACGATTCCCCCGGTTACCACGTTGCGCTTTACACCGTCCGAAGGAGATTTCCATGGCCCAGGTCACGCTGAAGGGCAACCCGGTTCAGGTCAACGGCGCCCTGCCCGCTCCCGGCAGCCAGGCCCCCGACTTCACGCTCGTCGCCGAGGGGCTGGCGGACAAGTCGCTGAAGGACTTCGCCGGCCTGCGCAAGGTCCTCAACATCTTCCCGAGCGTCGACACCCCGACGTGCGCGTCCTCGGTCCGCGCGTTCAACGAGAAGGCCGGCGATCTGGCCAACACGGTGGTGCTCTGCATCTCCGCCGACCTGCCCTTCGCCCAGGCGCGCTTCTGCGGTGCCGAGGGCCTCGAGAACGTCAAGAACCTCTCGACCCTCCGAGGCCGTGAGTTCCACACCAACTACGGCGTGGAGATCGCGGACGGCCCGCTGGCCGGCCTGACCGCCCGCGCCGTCCTCGTCCTCGACGAGAACGACCAGGTCCTGCACGCCGAGCTGGTCGGCGAGATCGCCGAGGAGCCCAGCTACGACGCGGCCCTCGCGGTCCTGAAGTAGTCACCCGCGGCCACGGCCGCGGCGCACGCGAGGAGCCCCTCCACCGGCACACGGTGGAGGGGCTCCTCGCGTCGTGTTGGGCCTCCCGCCGTCAGACGCAGGCCGGGCACAGCCCTCGGTACGTCACGTCGGCCTTCGAGACGGCGAAGCCGAACCGCCCGGTGGGCGGGAGCGCGTCCAGCGGGTCCCCCGCCGGGTGGACGTCCCGGATGATCCCGCAGCCGGAGCAGACCAGGTGCTGGTGCGGGCGGTGCGCGTTCGGGTCGTAGCGCTTGGCGCGCCCGTCCAGGGCGAGTTCGACGACCTCGCCGAGGGCGACCAGTTCACCGAGGGTGTTGTAGACCGTCGCCCGCGCGATCTCCGGGAGGCGGGCCACCGCGCGCGCGTGGACCTCGTCCGCGGTGAGGTGCACATGGTCACCGGCGAGCACCTCGGCGACGACCCGCCGCTGGGACGTCATCCGCCAGCCCCGCGCGCGCAGTCGCTCCAGCAAGTCGTTCACGTCGGTTCACCTCGTCGATTCGGCGGTTCTCGGACAGGAGTTTGGCGTGGTTCTTGACTTGGACTACGTCCATCGTAGGATCGGTTTCGTTGATGGCCAAGGGACAGGAAGACTCCAGCACGGCGGGAGACGGAGACGTGAAGGACCGATCCCTCGGAGTGGCCCCCGCCCGCGCGACGGGCCGTCCCCATACGACTGGTCCCACCCATACGACCGGTCCCGCGTCGACGAGGCCGCGGCTGGTCCGGAAGGATTCCCATGTCTGAGAACGCTGAGAACCACGACGCAATCGTCGTAGACGCGAAGACGGAGGGCGGGGGCGGCTGCCCGGTCGCGCACGACCGCGCCGCCCATCCGACCCAGGGCGGCGGCAACAGCCAGTGGTGGCCCAACCGGCTCAACCTGAAGATCCTCGCGAAGAACCCCGCCGTGGCCAACCCGCTGGGCGAGGACTTCGACTATGCCGAGGCCTTCGAGAGCCTCGACCTCCCCGCCGTGAAGCGGGACATCGAGGAGGTCCTCACCACGTCGCAGGACTGGTGGCCCGCCGACTTCGGCCACTACGGCCCGTTCATGATCCGGATGGCCTGGCACAGCGCGGGCACGTACCGCATCAGCGACGGCCGCGGTGGGGCCGGTGCCGGCCAGCAGCGCTTCGCGCCGCTGAACAGCTGGCCGGACAACGGCAACCTGGACAAGGCCCGCCGACTGCTGTGGCCGGTCAAGAAGAAGTACGGCCGGAACATCTCCTGGGCCGACCTCATGATCCTCACCGGCAACGTCGCCCTGGAGTCGATGGGCTTCGAGACCTTCGGCTTCGCCGGTGGCCGCGCGGACGTGTGGGAGCCCGACGAGGACGTGTACTGGGGTCCCGAGACCACCTGGCTCGGCGACGAGCGCTACTCCGGCGACCGCGAGCTGGAGAACCCGCTCGGCGCGGTCCAGATGGGCCTCATCTACGTCAACCCCGAGGGCCCGAACGGCAACCCGGACCCGATCGCCGCGGCCCGCGACATCCGCGAGACGTTCCACCGCATGGCGATGAACGACGAGGAGACCGTCGCCCTGATCGCGGGCGGTCACACCTTCGGCAAGACCCACGGCGCCGGTCCCGCGGAGAACGTGGGCGACGACCCGGAGGCGGCGCCGCTGGAGCAGCAGGGCCTCGGCTGGAAGAACTCCTTCCGTACCGGCAAGGGCCCCGACGCCATCACCAGCGGCCTCGAGGTCACCTGGACCACGACGCCGACCCAGTGGGGCAACGGCTTCTTCAAGAACCTCTTCGAGTACGAGTACGAGCTGTCCAAGAGCCCGGCCGGTGCCCACCAGTGGGTGGCGAAGAACGCCGAGGCGGTCATCCCGGACGCGTACGACCCGGCTGTGAAGCACCTCCCGACGATGCTCACCACGGACCTGTCGCTGCGCTTCGACCCGGTCTACGAGCCCATCTCGCGGCGCTTCTACGAGAACCCGGCGGAGTTCGCGGACGCGTTCGCCCGCGCCTGGTACAAGCTCACCCACCGCGACATGGGCCCGGTGGCGCGCTACCTCGGCCCCGAGGTCCCGTCCGAGGAGCTCCTCTGGCAGGACCCGCTGCCGGCGCGCACGTACGGGCTCGTCGACGCCGGGGACATCGCCTCCCTCAAGGAGAAGATCCTCGCCTCCGACCTCACGGTCACGCAGCTGGTCTCCGCGGCCTGGGCCGCCGCGTCCTCCTTCCGCGGCAGCGACAAGCGGGGCGGCGCCAACGGCGGCCGCATCCGCCTGGAGCCGCAGCGCGCCTGGGAGGTCAACAACCCGGACGAGCTGGCGCAGGTGCTGCGCGTCCTCGAGGGCGTCAAGGACTCCTTCGACTCGGCGCAGACCGGCGACAAGCGGGTCTCCCTCGCCGACCTCGTCGTCCTCGGCGGCGTCGCGGCCGTCGAGAAGGCCGCCGCGGACGCCGGCCACACCGTCGAGGTCCCGTTCACCCCGGGCCGCGTGGACGCCTCCCAGGAGCAGACGGACGTCGAGTCCTTCGCCGCCCTGGAGCCGGCCGCGGACGGCTTCCGCAACTACCTGGGCAAGGGCAACCGCCTCCCGGCCGAGTACCTGCTCATCGACCGGGCGAACCTGCTCACCCTGAGCGCCCCGGAGCTGACGGTGCTCGTCGGCGGCCTGCGTGTCCTCGGCGTGACGCAGCAGCAGTCCTCGCTCGGTGTCCTCACCGAGACGCCCGGCAGGCTGACGAACGACTTCTTCGCCAACCTGCTCGACCTGGGCACGGAGTGGACGTCCACCTCCGAGGACCAGAGCACCTTCGAGGGCCGCGACACCGCCACCGGCGCGGTCAAGTGGACGGGCACCCGCGCCGACCTCGTGTTCGGCTCGAACAGCGAGCTCCGCGCGGTCGCCGAGGTCTACGCGAGCGACGACGCGAAGGAGAAGTTCGTGGAGGACTTCGTAGCGGCGTGGGACAAGGTGATGAACCTGGACCGGTTCGACATCGCCTGAGGGCGTACCGGGCGCTGACGCCCCCGGCGCCTGCTCCACCGCATCGGCCGGCCGGCCCCGTCGGTCGGCCGATGCGCGCCCCGGCGCACGGCCCCCTCCGGCCACGGCATACGCTCGCCTCATCACGGCTCACCGCGCACGGTGCCGGTGGCACCGCGAGTAGGGAACGGACGATGACCGATCTGCCGGGCAGCGACACGGAGCGTCGCACCGCCCTCGGCCCGGACGTCCGCCCCGACGTCCGCCAGGATCTCCGCCCGGGTGAGGACCCCCGGGCGTCGACCGCGCGCGTGTTCATAGCCCTCGCCCCGCCCGACGAGGCGAAGGACGAGCTGGCACGGGCGCTGCGCCCCGCCTACGACGCGTACCCCCGGATGCGGTGGAACCGCATCGAGGACTGGCACATCACCCTGGCGTTCCTCGGGGAGCTCCCGGTCGAGGTCGTACCGCGGCTCCAGGCACCGCTGGCCGGCCTCGCCGCGTCCCTGCCCCCGGTCGAGCTGTCGCTGCGCGGCGGCGGGCACTTCGACGAGCGGGTGCTGTGGAGCGGGATCGACGGAGAGCTCGACGCGCTGCACCGGCTCGCCACCGGCGTGCGCGCCGTGGTCAGGGAGTGCGGCATCCCCTTCGAGGAGCGTCCCCTGCGGCCCCACCTCACGCTGGCCCGCGCCCGCCGCGACGACCCGACGAGTGTGGTGGCGGCCGCCGCCGGTCTCTCCGCTTTCGCCGGCCGCCCCTGGCCGACCGAGCGCCTCCACCTGGTCGGCAGCGACTTCGGCCGCGGGCCCGGGCCGATCCGCTACCGGGACATCCGTTCCTGGAGCTTCGCCGGGCGCTGAGCCTCTCGGCCCGGGAGGTCAGCGGCCGTACATCCCGCGGCAGAGGTCGGCGGCGCCCATGGGCGCCTGGATGCCCTCGGCCTCACGGCAGAGTCGGCGCATCTCGGGCGGCAGGCCGGTCGTCCGCTGCTGACGGCCCGAGGGAACGGTGCGGTTCCGCTGCGGAGTACGGGGTGTGGCCGCCCGGGTACCGGACGTCCCGGGGGCAGGCTTCCCCGCCCGTTTCGGCGCGGTGTGCGGTGGGTTCGGGCCCGCCCGACGAGCGGGCGGACGGACGGCCGACCCTCCGGCCGCCCGGTCGACGGCCGGTGCCGGTGCCGCGGGGCGGGCGGCCGGTGCGGCCTCACGGGCGTCGGGCCGTGGACCGGTGCCGGTGTCCGTGTCGGTGAGGGCCTCGCGGGCGGCGGCGGGTGTGGGCACGGGCCAGGCCGGCAGGGGTGCGGGCGCGCGCTCGGCGTCCGGTGCGAGGTCGGCGTGCCGGGCCGGTGGAGCCGGTGCGGCGGGACGCGGAACGGCCACGCATCCGCTGGTGAGGAGTACGACGAGCAGGGCGAGCGTGGTGCGACGGGGCTGCATGGCGCCCACGCTGCCCGAGTCGCCCCACCCGCCGGGGACGGCACGGCCCGGGTCCACCATGACGAGTGAAACCGGCCCGGCGCGTGGACGGGCCTCCTACTGGCCGACGCGGCCGTCGACGCACTCGCGGAGCAGGTCCGCGTGTCCGCAGTGGCGGGCGTACTCGTCGATCATGTGCACCATCAGCTCGCGTATCGCCATGTCGTCCTCGCCGACGCGCTCGCCCAGGTCCGCGAAGCCGGCGATCGCGGCGTCGGTGGCGGCCTGTTCGCGTGCGAGATCGGCGTACGCGGCGTCGACGACGGCCTGTTCGGCGACGGCTCCGTGGAAGTCGGCGTCGCGCCGGCCGTACAGCTTCGGCAGCGGTTCACCGTCGGTGATCCAGTTGCGCCAGTCGCGTTCGACCTCGGCGAGGTGGCGCAGGAGGCCGAGCAGGGACATCGTCGACGGCGGAACGGAGCGGCGGGCCAGCTGTTCCGGGTCGAGGCCCTCGCACTTCAGGCGCAGCGTGATGCGGTAGTCCGTCAGGAACTCCAGCAGCGTGGCCCGTTCGCCGTCCGGGCTGCTGCTGTCCCTGTTGCGGGGGTCGTCGTCGGGGTCGGCCCACATGTCGGGGTACACGGTCGCCTGGGTCCAACGCGCGGGTTCGTCGCTCATGCCTCGCATGATCGTCCAGCTGCGGCGGGCCCGCCAGCGAGTTTCACACGGACTTCCCGAACGGCCGCCGACGGGCGGGAAAGTGATCTTGCGTCGTCACGACAGTCGTGATCGTATGGCGTGTCTTTCACATGATCATTACTTTTGGGGGCAAGCAATGACCGGAAGCATGGACCGCCGTTCCGTCATCCGCGGGATGGCGACGGCCGGTGCGGGGGTCGCGGCGGGGGCCGTGGTGGCCGGTGGCGGGACCGCGTACGCGGCCGGCTCCGGTGACGACCCGTACAGCGTGGACGTCATCAGCAAGGGCGCGGACCCGACGGGCGCCACGGCCAGCGACGCCGCCTTCCGCGCGGCCGCCGCGGAGGTCCTCGCCTCGTTCCAGCCGGATCCGATCTCGGGCGCGATCCCGAAGAAGGTCCTGGTCATTCCGCCGGGCACGTACCTGCTGACGCAGCCCGACTCCCTGCTGCCGAACGTCAACGGCGAGGGCAACGGCGGGATCGTCGACGGCCTCTCGATCACCGGCTACGGCAAGCGCCTCTCGCGGATCGTGTACGCCCCGACCGCCGACGACACGACGCTGTGGACGAACTACCAGCGCTACAAGAACATCCGGATCTCCGGTCTGACCTTCACCAGCACCAACGCCACGTCGAGCTTCTGCTACGCGTACTCCTCGGCCACGTACGGCGTCCAGGACACCTGGTACACGGACGTGGAATGGCGCGGCAGCTGGAAGCGCGGCATCGGCCTGGACGGTCCGGCCACGACGTCCAACCTCAACAGCGAGATGGGCTGGGACCACTGCCAGGTGGGCGGCTCCTACTCCGACGCGTTCCTCGTCATCGGCATGACCCCGACCGCGAGCCAGCAGGACCAGTTCCTCAACTACTGGTTCCGCGACTGCAAGGTGGAGTACCAGTCGGGCGTGTTCGTGAAGAACACCCGCGGCGGCTCGATGAACTTCACCGGCGGCTCCTACATCCTCACGGACACCGCGTCGACCGGCACCTTCTTCCAGCTCACCGCCGACGCCGGCACCCGCGCCGACTCCGTCATGCGCCTGTACGCGCAGGGCATCCGCTTCGAGCTGCGCGGTACGGGCCACAAGGTGATCGACTCCCGGTGGTACAAGGGCAACGTCACCTTCGTCTCGTGCGACGACACCGCGCACAGCTTCAAGTCGTGGGCCCCGAGCGCCGTCACGCACGTCTACGACTTCGAGGCGAACGGCTCGCGCGGCCCGATGGTCCGCTACGTCGACTGCGCGCTCATGGGTTCGCACCAGGTGACGACGGGCGCCTCGGCGACCACCTACGGCAAGGTCCTCTACGAAGGCTGCCGCTTCATGGACATGAGCACCGCGACCGGCCCCACCGGCTTCCTCCGCTGGACCGGAACGGTCGCGCCCCGCTACGAGGTCCGCGACTGCGTCGGCGCGTCGACCTACGTCGGCGACGTCAAGAACCCGGCCTGACCCGACGGGGCCAGGTCCCCGGCGAGCTCCCCTGAGCCCTGACCCCGATCACGGATCGCAGGTCAGGGGTCAGGGCTCACCGGTCACGGGTCACCGGTCACGGCTCACCGGTCACGGGTCACGGGTCACGGGTCACGGGGAGCTCACGGCCGCCTAGAAGGGCTTCGCCAGTACGTGTGCCGCGCCGGGGATGCCGACCTCGAGGAGGGCGTCCTCCTCGGGGGTGGTCGGTGCGCCCATCTCCTGCTTGAGGACCGCGCGGGACATGGCCTGCACCCACATCGCCCGGGGCCTGCGGCGGGACTCCCAGGCCTCCAGGGCGGCCGGCACCGAGTCGGCGGTGTCCAGGGACTCGGCGAGCACGAGCGCGTCCTCGACGGCCATCGCCGCGCCCTGGGCGAGGTGCGGGGTGGAGGCGTGGGCCGCGTCGCCGGCGAGGACGACACGGCCCACGTGCCACGGCTCGTCCACGGTGACCTGGGAGATACGGGAGTACACGACGGCGGACGGGTCGGTGACCGCGGCGAGCGCCTCCGCGACCGGGCCGGAGAACGGGGCGAGCCGCTTGGCGAGCTCCTCGTGCGCCCGCTCCGGGTCGGGACGGAAGTCCTCGACTTCAGCGAACACGGCGCCCAGGTACATCAGTTCGTCGGTGATCGGGGTGAGCAGCGCCTTCGCCTCCTGGCCGGCCGTCGCCATCACCACACCGCGCACGTCGGGGTGTCGCGGCACGGTGGCACGCCAGTTGGCGAAGCCGGTGTACGCGGGCGTGTACCGGTCCCCGTACAACCGGGTGCGCAGCGGCGATCCGATGCCGTCGAAGCCGACGACCAGGTCCCAGCGCCCGGTGGTGCCGTCGGAGAGCGTGACCGTGACGCCCGTACCGTCGTCGTCGAGCTCGGTGACTGTTGTGCCGGACCGGACCCGCGCACCGGCCGCGGCGGCGGCGCCCCCGAGGATCTCGGCGAGCGCGGCCCGCGGAATGCCGTTGCTCGGCGGGGCGTCGCCCATGCGCGGCTGCGGTATCCGCGCCAGCGTGTTCCCCGCGGGGTCCGCGATCGTCAGGAACTCCCAGGCGTACCCCGCCGCGAGGCACTCGTCGAGCACCCCCAGCTCACCCATGACGTGCAGCGCGTTCGACGGCTGGATGATGCCGACGCCGAGCGCGGTCGGCTCGGCACGGATCTCGGCGACCTCCACGGTGTGGCCGCGCCGGGCCAGGGCGGTGGCGAGCGCGAGCCCGCCGATTCCTCCGCCGTTGATGAGGACGCGCAGGGCTGATGCCATCGGTGATCTCTCCAAAGCGTGAACGGGGGTACGGTTCCGATCACTTCATGATCACACCCCGCCCGCCCTGCCCCGTGCGTCCCCGGGTTCCCGGTTCCCGGTATCCGATACCGGTGCCCGGCATCCCGCCCCGCCTTCCCGCAATGGGGGCGCCCTGCCGCTGGCCGATGTCCACGTCCATGCCCAGCTCGCCGCGGAGGCGGCGGAGGCCGCCGCGCTCCAGGGACGCTTCTGGGAGGTGCACGACCTGCTCATCGACCGTCAGGTCGCGCTCTGCACCGAGGATCTGCGCCGGTACGCGGAGCTCGTCGGCCTGGACACGGCCCGGTTCGAACGGGATTTGGACGACCGGCTCGGGGCCGCCCGGGTCGCCGAGGACGTCGAGTCCGCCGAACTCAGCAGCGTGGCCGGCACGCCCTCGTTCTTCGTCAACGGGCGTCGGCACCAGGGTGCCTACGACATCGCGACCCTGTCCGCCGCCGTGCGCACGGCCCGCGAGCGCGCCGAGGTGTCGGCCTGAGGGGCGCGTTCCCGGCGCGCCGGTCCCCGGCGGCGCCGAGTGCCGGGACGCGCCCGGCGAACACCGGTGGTTCTGCCGATGCCCTCGTGTCGTGCTGCCCGGACAGTGGCCGGGCCAGATCACGGCGCGGCCGGTGTCCCGAGAGGGGGACGACGGCCGCCCACGACACGAGAGGACGACTCCGTCGTGACACGACACATCGGCGCGGCCGTGGCCGCCGCCTGCCTGACCCTGCTGCTCGCACCCGGCGTCCAGGCCGCCGAGACGGCTCCGGTGGGCATTTCCGAGGCCGGGGTGAATCCGTACGAGCGGGGGCCCGCGCCGACCGACGCGAGCACCGAGGCGTTGCGGGGCTCGTACGCGGTCTCCGAGACCGGCGTCTCGTCGCTGGCCGTTACCGGCTTCGGTGGGGGCACGATCTACTACCCCACGTCGACCGGCGACGGTACGTTCGGCGCGGTGGTGATCGCGCCGGGGTTCACCGCGTACCAGTCGTCGATCGCGTGGCTGGGGCCGCGACTCGCCTCGCAGGGCTTCGTGGTGTTCACCATCGACACGCTCACCACGCTCGACCAGCCCGACAGCCGCGGCCGGCAGCTCCTGGCCGCGCTCGACTACCTGACGCAGCGGAGCGCCGTGCGGGGGCGGGTCGACGCGACCCGGCTCGGTGTGATGGGGCACTCCATGGGCGGCGGCGGGAGCCTCGAAGCGGCCAAGAGCCGGCCGTCGCTCAAGGCCGCCGTCCCGCTCACGCCGTGGAACACGGACAAGACGTGGCCCGAGATCACCACGCCCACCCTCGTCATCGGTGCGGACGGCGACACGATCGCGCCCGTCGCCACCCACGCCGAGCCCTTCTACGAGACCCTCCCCGGCTCGCTGGACAAGGCGTACCTGGAGCTGAACGGCGCCACGCACTTCACTCCGAACTCGTCCAACACGACGATCGCGAAGTACAGCCTCTCCTGGCTCAAGCGCTTCATCGACGACGACACCCGCTACGAGCAGTTCCTCTGCCCGCTGCCGCGGCCGAGTCTCACGATCGACGAGTACCGGGGCACCTGCCCGCACGGCTCCTGACGCTCTGTGCGGCGTCACAGCGCCCGCTTCCCGGTTCTGGGCCACTGCCCAGGACCGGGAAGCTTCCGCGGCCTCCTACGGGTCGGTAACGTGACCGCCGTGAGCGGATCGACCCATGCCGCCGCCCCTGGCCCGCGGCTCCACGACCGCACGGCCGAACTCGCCGCCGTGGCCCGCCTGTCGGCCCGTGCCGCCACGGGGTCCCCCGGCGTGCTGTTCGTCACCGGGAACCCCGGCGAGGGGCGCACCACCGTCCTCGCCCACGCGTGCCATGCCTTTCCCGGCACCGGGTACCTGGTCGCCGCGCCCCCGCACCGCGGGCCCTGGAGCGCGGCACGCGCACTGTTCGCGGCCCTCGCGCCCACCCCTGCCGCCGGACGCCGGGCGCTCCGCCAGGCGCGGGGCGAGGGCGGGCTGGGCCGGGCCGTGGCGGCCCTCGTGGCCGAGGCGGAAGCGGATGCCACTGCCCTGGTCCGGGCCGGGTCCGATTCCGGTGCCGATGGTTCCGGTCCCGGTTCTGGGGCCGGCTCCGGCTCCGAGCCCGATTGCGATGCCGGGCCCGCCGGCCTCGCGTCCGTCGGCCGCTCCCCTGCCGTCGGGTCCGGTCCCGTACTGATCTGCGTCGACGATCTCCACCTGTGGGACGCGCATTCCCGGGCCGCCCTCACCGCGACCTGGCGGGAGAACGGCGGGCGCGAACCGGGCCCGCCGTTCCGGGTGGCATGGCTCGTATCGGCCGCCCGTCACCACCGGCTCCCGGACGTGCCGGGGGCGGAGACCGTACGGCTGGGCAGGCTGACCCCGGCCGGTGCGCGGGCCCTGCTGCGTGACCTGTGCCCGGCGGGCGGCCCGTCGGCCCACGTCGAGGAGCGGGTGCTCGACGAGTCTTCCGGGCACCCGGGCGTCCTCACCGCGGCGGTCCGGCGCCTGACTGCCGCTCAGCTCGCGGGAACGGTACCTCTGCCGCTGCCCGCCGTCGACGACGACGTCCTCTCCGAGGTGTACGGAGGGCTTCTCGACCGTCTCCCGTCGGCCTCCCGCCGCCTGCTCACCACGGTCGCCGTGATGGCCCTGACCGGCCGCGCCGGGGTCGGCGATGCGATGGTCGGGGCGTACGGGATGGGTGTCGGCGCCCTCCCCTCCGGGGCCCGTGGGGCGCGCACGCCGGTGGAGCCGTTGGAGGGGCTGGTCGCGGACGGGCTGCTGTGCCGCAGGGGCGGGGTGCTCGGCTTCCAGGACCCGTTCCTCGGGCGTGCCGCGCTCGCCTCGGCCCGGCCGAGTCGGGGCGAGGCGGGTCCGATCGCGGGTACGGCCCCTGCGGCGGGAGGTCCGGCGGCCGACTCCTTGAGCGGGACGACTCGCACCGCAGGCGGCCCGGCGGCGGGGACGGCGGGCGGGCCCACAACTCGCACCGCGGCCGGCCCGGCGGCGGGCACGGCAGGCGGCCCGGCCGCGGGTGCGGGCGTCCTGGCATCCGGCCCGGCGTCCGGCCCGGCACCCAGTGCGGTCTCCCCCACCTCACGCCGGGCGCCAGGCACGGCCCGACCTGTGCCCCACGCGGCATCCAGCCCGGCGCCGGAATCGCCCCACCCGGCATCCGGCACAGTGCCGGGTGCCGCCCTCGTGCGGGGCGAGGGCCATCGGGTGGACCGGCTGGGGGCGTCAGCCGCCGTGCGGGCGTTGTCGCCGCTGGTCCGGGGGCGGGCGCAGGTGGTGCGCGGGCTCGCGGCGCTGGCCGGGGGGCCGGTGGGGGACGCGTTCGAGGCGCTGCTGCAGGCGGCGGAGCTGCTGCGGGGGCGGGCGCCGGTGGAGGCGTCCGATGCACGGTTCCTGGCGATGGAGGCGGCGTGGGCGGGGGGTGATGTCGCCGGGTGTCTGGCGGCCCTCGACGGCGGGGAGGAGGTGCGGGGTACGGAGCGGGACTTCGCCGACGGGTTGAGTGCCGCTCTGTCGGTACGGCTCGAAGAGGGGCGGACGGCGCTGGCGCGGGTGGTCGCGCGGGACGGCGTGGCGGATGATCCGCGGCTGCTGTTGCGGGCCGGTTCGGCCGCGCTGGTGCTCGGGGACACCGCCGCGGCGGCGCGGGTGCACGCGCGGGCCTTGTCCCGGGCCAGGGCGGAGCGAAGGACGGGCCTGCTGCCGCGGGCGCTCGAGCAGCTCGCCTACGCCGAGCTCCGGGCCGGGCGGTACAGCAGGGCGGCGCGTACGGCACGTGAGGGGCTGCGGGCGGCGGAGGCGACGGGGCAGCACAATGTGGCCGCGCATCAGCACGCCGTACTGGCCCTGGTGGCGTCGGTGGCGGGTGACGGGCCCGCGGTGGCCGAGCACGCGGGGCGGGCGCTCGCCACGGCGGGCCCGCACGGTCTGGTGCAGGCGGCGACGCTGGCCGAGTGGGCACTGGCCCGTGCCGAGTTGGGCCGGGGTCTGGCCGACCAGGCGACCGCGCGCCTGGTACCGCTGGTGCGGCCCGGTCCGCGTGGTGGTCATTTCGCGCTGCGCATGCTGGCCGTGCCGTGTTTCGTCGAGGCCGCCGTCGCGGCGGGCCGGAAGGCCGAGGCCCTGGAGGCGGCCGAGGAGTACGCGGCGTGGGCCGCCCTGGGCGTCGACGGTCCGGCACCGGCCCAGCTGGCCCGCTGCCGGGCGCTCCTGGCGAAGGGCGAGGGGCCGGCGTACTGGTTCGGTGAGGCCGTGCGCCGCCACGACGGTTGCGGCAACGACTTCGAGCGGGCCCGTACCCTCCTCGCCTACGGCACGTGGCTGAGGCGCCGTCGGCGTCCGGGGGACGCGCGTGGTCCGCTGCGCGACGCGCTCGTCACCTTCGAGCGGGCGGCGGCCGGAGGGTGGGCCGAGCACGCGCGCTCCGAACTCCGCGCGACGGGCGGCGCGTCCGGCGGCGCCACGGCCCCGGGAGGGCCGGGCGAGCTCACCCCGCAGCAGCAGCGCATCGCCCGTCTCGTCGCGCGCGGCGCCACCAACCAGGAGGTCGCCGACCACCTCTCGCTCAGTCCCCGTACGGTCGACCACCACCTCCGCGGCGTCTTCGCCCGGCTCGGCATCCGTTCCCGGGTCGAACTGCCCGCCGTGGTGGGCGGGTGGGACGCGGAGCGGGAGGCGGGAGCGGCGGGATCCGGCGGGCGGTAGCCCGCCGTCACGGCGGCGGGCCCCGTCACTCCCCATCCCCCGTCGCTCCACCGCGCGCCGCGCCGCGCGTAAACCGCTCGCAGGTGGTCATCCCCGGGCCGATGATCAGGGGATGACACGCTCCTTCGAAGAACTCATCGCGGAAGCCTCCGAGGCGTCGGTCGACGGCTGGGACTTCTCCTGGCTCGACGGACGCGCGACGGAGGAACGGCCTTCCTGGGGCTACCGGCAGCTGCTCGGCGAGCGGCTCGCACGGGCCTCGGCCGGTCTCGACGTCCAGACGGGCGGCGGGGAGGTCCTGGCCGGGGTGCCGGTGCTCCCTCCGGCGATGGCGGCGACGGAGGCGTGGCCGCCGAACATCGCTCGGGCCACCCGGCTGCTCCACCCGCGGGGGGTGGTCGTCGTCGCCGATCCCGATAGGCCTCCGCTGCCGTTCGGCGACGCGGCCTTCGATCTCGTCACCAGCCGGCACCCGGTCACCGTGTGGTGGGCGGAGATCGCCCGGGTGCTGCGGCCCGGTGGCACTTACCTGGCCCAGCACGTCGGGCCGGCCAGCGTATGGGAACTCGTCGAGTACTTCCTCGGGCCGCAGCCCGAGGCGGCCAGGGCCCGGCGCCCGGACGACGAGGCGGCGGGGGCGCGTGCGGCCGGTCTCGACGTCGTGGACGTCCGGAGCGAGCGGCTGCGCATGGAGTTCCACGACATCGGTGCCGTCGTCTGGTTCCTGCGCAAGGTCATCTGGATCGTGCCGGGGTTCACGGTCGACGGGGAGCTGTCCCGGCTGCGCGAGCTGGACGCGCGGATCCGCGCGGAGGGGCCGTTCGTGGCCCACTCCGCGCGGACCCTGATCGAGGCGCGCAAGCCGGAAACCCCCGCGTAGGTCACCGGGGAAAGTGGTGCGAAGGCCGTCAGCCGTTCGTCGGGGTCCAGTCGCCGAGCCAGTGCGCGGTGTCCTGGACGGCGGCCTGGGCGTCCGTGAGGTGGGGGCGGTCGGGGCCGGCGGGGCCCGCTCCGGGGCCGGTGTTGCGGTACTCGGCGAAGCGGTCGGACTTCCAGGAGAAGCCGCCCATGTCCGTCCACGGTGTGGTCTTCACGGCGGCGCTGAGGACGCTGTCGCGGACGGTGGTCTGGGGGTCGAGGGTCGCGTCGCCGCCCGCGTGCCAGGGACGGCCGAGGTGGAAGCTGCCGGGGGCCACGTCGCCGTTCACGGTGGAGCGGGTGATGAGGAGGCCGTTGCGGCCGGCGGCGGTGCTCGGTGCGGTGAGGTAGCCGGCCGAGGTGCCGTCCCAGCGCTTCTTCAGGGTGAGGACGGACCGGTCGATGACGGCCGTGGCGCGGCCGAAGACGAAGTCGACGTTGCCGATGACGTAGGAGTTGCTCAGGTACACGCGGCCGATCCGGTCGCGGGCGGCGGTGTCGAGGAGGAGGGTGTCCTGGTCTCCGCTGACGATGAGGCCGTCGAGGACGATCCGGTCTCCGGCCGTCCTGAGGGCGACCGCCTGATGGCCGTTCAGTGCCTGGTTGGCCGCCTCGTCGAAGTCGTTGGAGATGCTGAGGTTGCGGGCCTGGAAGTCGTCGGCCTCGACCGCGACGGTGGCGCTGCCGCCGGTGCCGTACGTGCCCGAGCCGTCGGGCTTGGGCGTCCCGGAGGCGTGGCCCTCGACGATGAGGGTGTCCTTGCGGCTGCCGCCGGTGCCCTCGATGGTGACGTGGGGCTTGTTCGCGGGGACCTTCACGGTCTCGCGGTAGACGCCGGGGGCGAGGCGGATCACGACCCGGGAGGTGTTGCCCGCCGGGACGGCATCGACGGCCTTCTGCACGCTCGTGAACCGGCCGCTGCCGTCCTTGGCGACGGTCAGGGTCGTGGCCGCGGCGGCCGTGGCCGTCGCGGTCGCCGTCGCCGTCGCCGTCGTGCCGATGGAGCTGCGGGGCCCGGCACCGGACTTGACCAGAGCGGGCACGTCGGCCGCCGGGTCGGCGGTGTACGGGTAGGAGGTCCTCGGGTCGAAGGCCGTGCCGCCGCTCTCGTTGCGGCCGGTGGTGCCGGAGAAGAGGTTGCCGCGCTGGACGAGGCCGGCCGTGGCGTCCTTGATCACCGGGTTGTTCACGCCCTGGAAGTAGCTGTTCTCCAGCAGCATGCGGGTGTTGCCGCGTGCGTAGTTGCCGTAGGCCGAGGTGATCGCCGTACCGGCGTCGTCCTGGAGGAGGTTGTTGTAGAGGTGCGCGTGGGCGGCGTTGTCGGCCGACGGGTTGCGCTGCTCGGTCTCCCGGAACCAGTTGTGGTGGAGGGTGAGGTCGGCCGTGACGTTCTCGGTCCAGCCGATCCCGAAGGTCTTGTTGTTGTTGCTCAGCCTGTTCCAGGACACGGTGACGTACGTCGTGTCCTTGCGGCTGTCGATGAGCCCGTCGGCCATGTTCCGCAGGTCGTTGTGGTCGATCCACACGTGGTGCGCGCCGTCCATCTGCACGGCGTCGAAGTCGTGCTCCTTGTCGTTCCAGATGCCCTGGTAGGCGTCACGGATCGTCAGGTTCCGGATGATGACGTTGTGGACGCCCGCGCCGAGGAAGAATCCCCCGCCGACGATGTGCCCGGCGGTGCCCGAGCCGACGATCGTCTTGTCGGAGGCGACCTTGATCTCCTTGCCGACGGGGTTCATCGTGATCGTCCCGGCGACGACGATGACGTAGGGCTCCGGCGCGGTGGCGTACTTCTCCAGGTCGGCGAGGCTCCGTACGGTGACCGTCGCCCCGTCCCGCCCTCCGTACGTCCCGTTCTGCCCGAGGGCGTTCACCGAAGCGAACCCGTCGGCGGCGGCCCGCGCCCAAGCCGGCGCGTCGGCGGCCCCGGCCCGCGGGCTCGCGTCCCCGCCGAACACTCCGAACGCCGTGCCGTACGCCAGCACTCCGGCCGCGGCGAGGACCGCGGGAACGCCGATCGCCCACGCCTTTCCGCTCCGCCGGTGCCTGGCCCTGCCGGGGGTCTCACTCACGTCGTGGTCCTTCCGTCAGTGGGGGGTGGCTCTGCCCCGGAGGGGCGACCGGTGAGTGAGTCGCCGCCGTGACGGGAAAGGTTGCCGCCCCCTCGCGGCCGGTCGGGCGGCCGGCCCCGGTCAGTCGTCCGGTGCGATGACCACGACCTGGTCGGCGGGGTCCCAGTGGCGTACGTGGGCCTTCGGGGGGTTGAGGCGTACGCCGTGGTGGGGGGCGGTGGCGGCGTGTCGGTGGGAGCGGTAGCCGATGGCGGTGGCGCCTTGGCGGGCGGCGGATTCCACGACGGTGGCGAAGGAGGTGGGGCGGCCGGTGGCGACGTACCGGGCGGCGGGGTGGAGGTGGACGGAGTTGCCGTCGGTGGCGAAGAGCTCCTGGAACACGGCGGCGAGGTGGGGGTTCTGGGAGATCTGGGTCATGAGGAGGCCGATGGTCCTGCCGCTGACGAGGAAGTCGGCCGCGGCGGCCCGGGGGGCGATGAGGTGGTTGCGGTCGTCGGTGAGTTCGGCGACGACGGGGACGGGGTGCGCGCTGTGGCGCTGCAGTTCCCGTAAGTGGAGGAGGGTGACGAGGGTGTGGTCGTCCGGGTCTTCGTGGCCTCGGCGGCGGTCGGGGCCGAGCACGATGACGGCGTCGTAGCCGGTGAGGTCCCGTGCGGCGGTGGTTTCGGGCCGGCTGGGGTCGCCCCGGTGGTGGCGGAGCGGGAGGCGGTGGGCGACGGCTTCGGCGGCGGTGCGGACGGCGGTGACGGTCGCCGCGGTGGGTTCGGCGACGACGTCGAGGGTGGAGCCGGGGGGTGTGCGTCGTGCCAGTCGGCCGGCGATGCGGGGCGCGCGGCGGTTCCAGCCGAGGAGGAGGTACCGCTCGGGGGCGGCGCGTGCCGGGGGCGGGGGCGTGGCGACGGCGGTCGGGTCGTAGGGGACCGGAGGGTCGGCGGGATGGGTGGTGTCGGTGTCCTCGGCGACGACGAGGAGGCGGTCGCCCGGTTCCAGCGGGGTGTCGGCGGGCGGGTTGAGGAGGACGGTTCCGTCGCCGCGGACCAGGCCGACTCCGCACGACCGCGGACATCGGGCGGAGGCCTTCTTGAACGTCAGTCCGGCCGGTCCGGGTGCGGGCAGGGTGTGGAACTCGTGGCCGGCGAAGTCGAGGAGTTCCTGGTGGACGAGGGAGAGTCCGGGGGTGCGCGCGTACTGGACGAGGAGCCGGGCGGCGATGTCGTCGGTGTGCAGGACGGTGGCCCGGGTGCCGCCGGCGAGGCGGGCGGCGGTGAGGTGGCGGTCGCCTCGTACGGCGGCGATGACGCGCACCGGGTGTTCGTCCCCGGCGGCGGCGGTGAGGGACAGCAGGGTCTTCACGGTCTCGGCGTCGTCGCGGGGACTGTCCCGGGGCAGGACGAGCACGGACTCCGCGGCGGCGGGACTCACGCGGGCGAGCGCGGTGGGGTCGGCGGGCCTGCCGGTGCGGATGATGACCCGGGTGCGGCCCGTGGCGCCGACGGCCGCGCGGAGTTCGTCCTCCATCGCGGTCTTGACGCGGTCGGCGAGCACGGTGACGACGCTCCGGCCGCGCCTGGCGGCGGCGACCTGGGCGGTGACGAGTTCGGCGACGACGGTGGGGATCTGCTCGGACCAGCCGAGTACGACGGTGTGCCCGCGTTCCAGGACGGTGGAGTGGCCCTTGTTGAGGGCGATGAGCTTGTCGGTGATGCCGGTGGTGATGAGGCTGACGAGGGTGGAGACGTAGAGGAGGGCGATGAGGGCGAGGAGGACGGAGAGGGCGACGCGCAGCGGTGGGCCGACTTCGCCGCCGAGGCGGAGGGTCTGTCCGGTGTTCCTCCAGACGGCCGCGATGCGGGAGTTCAGGGAGGCGGGGGCACGGTCGTCGGTCCACACCAGCAGGACGCTGACGGGGACGACGAGCAGCAGGCAGGCGAGGGCCAGCCAGCCGACGAGCGCGGGTGTCCCGCGGGTCAGGACGGTGTCGAACCAGTAGCGGAGGCGTGCCTCGGTGGTGTCGGTCCGGTTCGGGGGCCGTCCGGGGGGTGCGGGTGGTGTGACGGCCCTGCCCGTGCCGGATCCCTGTGCGTGGTTCCGCTGCTGTGGAACCACCTTGCTGCCTTCTGTGCGCACGTCAGCAGCGTGGCGCCCGGCCGTGACGGGCGGGGCGCCATCGCGCCAGGTTCATCCCTTCGTGATCAGTGTCCGGGGTGGGGGTCAGGCGTACGGGTCGAAGGTGATGCCGGCCGGTTTGGCCTTGGCGAGGTGGGCGGCGAAGTTGCCGTCCTTGAGGCCGAAGACGGCACTGCCGAAGTCGGCCTGGCTCAGCTTGTCGCGCAGGCCCGCGGGGTAGCCGTTCCAGCCGACGAGGCTCGGGAACTGCCAGGTGTGCTGGTGGTTCTCGGGCGGTTCGTCGTTGGTGTTGGCGGGGCGGAAGCAGTGGGTGCCGATGCCGTCCTTGTGGTAGACGACCTTGGGGTGGGTGCCGTCCCAGCGGATGCGGTCACGGCCGTTGATCACGAAGTTGCCGTGGGCCGAGGTGGAGACGTACTGGGCCTGGTCGTTCTGCACCCAGACGACGACGTGTTCCCAGTCGTGGCGATGGCCGCCGAGGCTGCTGCCGGGCACGGCCTGGTCCTTCTCGAAGTAGAGGCCGTAGAGGATGGCGCACCAGCCGTTGTTGCACTTGGAGCGTGCGTAGCCGTTGGTGTTGGTGAGGTCCCAGGCGTCGCGGCACTGGCCGTTGAGGGCTCCCGACGGGTTGAGGCCGCCGTTGAGCGTGCCGTCGGGGCCGATGGCGGGGGTGGGGTAGCAGCCGTCCGTGTCGTAGTCGAAGGCCGGTTGGAAGGTCTGTTCCAGACCGTCGGCGTTGGCGGGCAGGGCGGTGGGCGGGGCTGCGAGGGCGCTGCTCGGCAGGGCGATGAGAAGGGCGAGGGCCCCGGTGAGGGCGAGGGCGCCCCTGGTGACGTACGCCGGTGTCTTCACTACGTCCCCTTGGGTCGGAGGCATGGTGCGGGAAGCCCATATTGGCATGCACAGATCACGCCCGTGGCTCACTGGACCAATCCGGGAGCCCCGGCGCATCGCACCAGACGGGCCCACGCCCGCTGGATGCACCACGCAACGAAACGGCGAATTGGTCTAGTCCAACTTTGGTCCAGGCCATTGACGTGCCCCTGACGGCCGGGCTACTTCCTATGCCGACAACCGTGCGCGGCAGGCATGTCGGCGCACTCCCCCACGTCATTGGATTCCCATGAGACGCGTACGTTCGCTCCGTTCGGCCCTCACCGGGGTCGCGACCGCCGTGGCCGCCCTGGGCCTGGCCACGGTCGCCACCGCCCCCGCCCAGGCGGCGACCCCGCTCCCCGAGCACGTCTTCGCCCCGTACTTCGAGGCGTGGACCGGGGAGAGCCCGGCGGCCCTCAGCGCCCAGTCCGGGGCCAAGCACCTCACGATGGCGTTCCTCCAGACGGCGACGAAGGGGTCGTGCACGGCGTACTGGAACGGCGACTCCGGCACGCCGATCGCCCCGGCCTCCTTCGGCGCCGACATCAAGACGATCCAGTCCCGCGGCGGCGACGTCATCCCCTCCTTCGGCGGGTACACGGCGGACACCACCGGCACCGAGATCGCGGACAGCTGCACCGACGTCAACCAGATCGCCGCCGTCTACCAGAAGGTCATCACGACCTACGACGTCACCCGGCTCGACATGGACATCGAGGTCGACTCGCTGGACGACACCGCCGGCATCGACCGGCGGAACAAGGCCATCAAGGTCCTCCAGGACTGGGCCGCGGCCAACGGCCGCCGGATCCAGATCTCGTACACCCTGCCGACGACCACCCACGGCCTCGCCGCCAGCGGTCTCGCCGTGCTGAAGAACGCCGTGGCCAACGGCGCGAAGGTCGACGTCGTCAACATGATGACCTTCGACTACTACGACAACGCGGCCCACGACATGGCCGCCGACACCAAGACGGCGGCCCAGGGCCTCTACGACCAGCTCGCCAAGCTGTACCCGGCCAAGACGCCCGCGCAGCTCTGGGGCATGGTCGGCATCACCGAGATGATCGGCGTCGACGACTTCGGCCCGGCCGAGACGTTCACCCTGGCCAACGCCCGCACGGTGTACGACTGGGCGGTCTCCAAGGGCATCAACACGCTCTCGTTCTGGGCGCTCCAGCGCGACAACGGCGGCTGCCCCGGCGGCGCCGCCGCCGACAACTGCTCCGGCATCCAGCAGAACACCTGGGACTTCTCCCACGTCTTCAGTCCGTTCACCAGCGGCACCACGGCCCCGACCGACGACTTCTCGGTGACGGCGACCCCCGCGAACGCCACGGTCGCCGCGGGCTCCGCCACCTCCACCACGGTCAAGACCGCGGTCACGGCCGGCGCCGCCCAGACCGTCGCCCTCAGCGTCAGCGGCCTCCCCGCCGGCGTGACCGCTTCCCTCAGCCCCACCTCGGTCACGGCCGGCGGCTCCGCCACGCTGACCGTCGCCACCACCGCGGCGGCCGTCTCCGGCACCTACCAGATCGTCGTCAACGGTTCGGGGCCGTCCGCCGCCCACTCCGCCGTCTTCACCCTGACCGTCACCGGCGGCGTCAGCCAGTGCACCGCGAGCCCGTGGGTCACCACCGCCGTCTACACCGGCGGCCAGCAGGTCTCCCACAAGGGCCACACCTGGAAGGCCAAGTGGTGGACGACCGGCGAAGAGCCCGGCACCACCGGCCAGTGGGGCGTCTGGCAGGACCTCGGCGCCTGCTGATCCCCGCCTCCTCGCCCAGCCAGGGGCGTGTCCGACGCATCCCGTCGGGCACGCCCCTCGGCGTTCGGCGGGCCAATCAACTAGACGATACGGTTCGTCTCGCTTAGGGTGGCGTCATGACCACCACCTCCCCCGCCCACATCGCCATGTTCTCCATCGCCGCCCACGGTCACGTGAACCCCAGCCTGGAGGTCATCCGCGAACTCGTCGCGCGCGGCCACCGGGTCAGCTACGCCGTTCCCGCCTCCTTCGCGGAGAAGGTCGCCGCGACCGGCGCCACCCCCGTCGTCTACGGGTCCACGCTGCCGACCGACGACGACCCGGACGCCTGGGGCACGGAACTGATCGACAACATCGAACCGTTCCTGGCCGACGCCGTGCAGGCGCTGCCTCAGCTCGCGGAGGCCTTCGCGGAGGACCGGCCCGACCTCGTCCTCCACGACATCACGTCCTACCCGGCGCCCGTGCTCGCCCACGGATGGGGCGTGCCCGCACTGTCGCTGTGGCCCAACCTGGTGCCGTGGGAGGGATACGAGGAGGAGGTCGCCGAACCCATGTTCGCCGAGCTCAAGGCATCGGCGCGCGGCAAGGCGTACTACGCGCGGTTCGGGGAGTGGCTGGCCGGCCACGGGATCGACGCGGAACCCGACCGGTTCGTGGCACGGCCGCGCCGCGCGGTGGTGCTCATCCCCAAGGCGCTCCAGCCGCACGCCGACCGGGTGGACGAGTCCGTGTACACGTTCGTCGGCGCCTGCCAGGGCGCCCGCGCCGAGCAGGGCGAGTGGCGGCGGCCCGAGGGCGCGCGCAAGGTGCTCCTCGTCTCGCTGGGGTCCTCCTTCACCAAGCAGCCCGGCTTCTACCGGGACTGCGTGGAGGCGTTCCGCGGTCTTCCGGACTGGCACGTCGTCCTGCAGATCGGGAAGTTCGTCGATCCGGCGGAGCTCGGCGACCTGCCCGCCAACGTCGAGGCGCACGCCTGGGTGCCGCAGCTCGCGATCCTCCGCGAGGCCGACGCCTTCGTCACGCACGCGGGCGCGGGCGGAAGCCAGGAGGGCCTCGCCACCGCCACCCCGATGGTCGCCGTACCCCAGGCCGTCGACCAGTTCGGGAACGCCGCGATGCTGGAGTCCCTGGGCGTCGCCCGGCACCTGCCGATGGAGGAGGTCACCCCGGAACGCCTGCGCGAGGCGGTGCTCGCCCTGGCCGACGACCCCGAAGTGGCCCGCCGCGCACGGGAGATCCAGGACGCGATGGCCCGCGAGGGCGGCACGCGCCGCGCCGCCGACCTCGTCGAGGCGGAGCTCGCCGGGCTCCCCGACCGGGCGACGGACCCGTCGGCCCGCGCGTAGGGTCGCACCATGTCCAAGAGCGAGATCGACCGGGTGACCGCCGAGTTCTACGGCGCGTTCGACAACCGCGGCGGCAAGCCCGCCGACGTGGAGCGGATCCGCCGCCTCGTCCTGCCCCAGGGGGTGATCGTCTGCACCGCGCCCACGTTCGCGGCGTACTCCGTCGAGGAGTTCGTGGTGCCGCGCGAGCAACTCCTCTCGGGCGGGCGGCTCGTCGAGTTCTCGGAGTGGGAGACCTCCGAGGACACACGGATCGAGGGCGACCTCGCCTCGCGGTTCGGCACGTACCGCAAGTCCGGTGTCCTCGACGGCGAGCACTACGACGGCACCGGCACCAAGACCCTCCAGTTCGTGCGGACACCGGACGGCTGGCGGATCGCGGCCCTGTCCTGGTACGACCACCCCTGACCGGCTCCCGGACCCCTCCCGCGTACGGCCGCCCGCCCCCGGCAGGCGGCCCGTCGCACCCCGCTACAGGGACGGGCCGCCACCGAGCCGCGTCAGACCACGGCGCCCGACCGTCGCCGGGGCGCGGCCACGGGAACGGGCGCCGGACGGCGCCGCTCCAGGACCACGGCCAGGGGCAGGGCCGTGAACACGGTGGAGGCCATGCCCAGGACCACGCCCGCGAGGAGCGCGACGGAGAAGTCGGTGAGCGAGTCGCCGCCGAGGACCGCCAGCGCGACGAGGACGAAGAGCGCCCCCATGCCGGTGTTGACCGTACGCGGCAGGGTCTGGGCGACGGCCCGGTCGGCGAGGTCCGCCAGCGGGACGCCGCCACCTCGGCGGCGCAGCTCCCGCAGCCGGTCGAGGACGACCACCGAGTCGTTGACGGAATAGCCCACGACGGTCAGCAGCGCGGCCAGGAACACACTGTCGAACGGCTTGCCCAGCCAGGCGAAGAGGCCGACGACGAGCAGCACGTCCTGGGCCATCGCGGCCACCGCCGCCGTCGCGTACGTCCAGCGGAACCGCACGGTCAGATAGAGGAGTTGGGCGGCAACGGCCAGTCCGAGGGCGAGCAGGGCATGGGTGCGCAGCTCGCCGCCGAGGCTCGGTCCGATCAGGTCGTCCCGCTCCACGGACACCGGGCCCGCGACCCCGGTGAGGGCCTCGCGGATCTCCCGCTGCTCACCGTCGCCCGTCTCCCGGACGCGGACCGACACGTCGGTGCCGCCGTCACCGGCCGTCTGGACGACGGCGTCGGGGAAACCGGCGGCGACGATCGCCGTACGCGCCTCGTCGGCGTCGACCGGACGTTCCGCCGCGTACCGCACGACCCGGCCGCCGGTGAACTCGACGCCGAACTCCACGCCCCGGACACCGATCCCGGCCAGCGCCACGAGGAGGAGTCCCGCGCAGCCGGTGAGCCAGCGGCGCCGGTACGCCGTCACGCGGGGGGCCCGGCGGGCCAGCCGCGTCCGCAGCCGGCCGAGCGACGCAACGCCGGTCAGTGCCGGGCGGCGGCGCACCGCCGGAAGGCGCAGGGCGACGTCGGCGAGGAGCCGGGTGATGACCATCGCGGTGAGAACCGAGGTGACGACGCCGATCGCGAGCGTCACCCCGAAGCCCTTGACCGGGCCGGTGGCGAAGGCGAACAGCAGGCCGGCCGCGAGCAGGGTGGTCACGTGGGAGTCGGCGACCGCGCTCCACACCTTCCCGAACGCCACCGTCACCGGCCGCCGCGGGTCGCGTCCTGCGGCCCGGCCCAGAGCCGCGTACTCCTCCCTCGCCCGTTCGAAGACCAGCACGTTGGCGTCCACGGCGATCCCGACGGCCAGGACGAATCCGGCGAGCCCGGGCAGGGTGAGGGTGGCTCCCAGGGCGACCACCGCGGCGTACGAGATCAGCCCGTACAGCAGGAGGGCGGCCGTGGCGAGCACACCGAGGAGGCGGTAGACCACCATCACGAAGAGCCCGGTGCAGGCCAGGCCGATCACCGCCGCCAGCGCGCTGGCCCTGATCGCCTCGGCGCCGAGCGTCGGGCCCACGGTGCTCTGCTCGACCGTCGTGACCGGCACGGGCAGCGCGCCGCCCTGGACGAGCGCCCCGAGGTCACGCGCCTCCCGCGCCGAGAACCCTCCGGTGATCTGCGCGGACCCGCCCGCGATGCCCGCCCCGCAGGGCACTCCGGCCTGCATGCCGGGAGCGGAGACGATCCGGTCGTCGAGCACGATCGCGACCCTGCGCGCCGGATCCGCGGGCCCCGCGCACGCGGCCTCGCCGGTCAGCCGCGCCCAGCCGTCCGCGGCCCGGTCGCGGAAGGACAGGTCGACCGTCCACCCGCGGCCGTTCGCCGTGTCGAGCACGGCTTCGGCGCTCTCGACGCCGTCGCCGGTGAGCGCGGGTGCGGCCAGGGCGAGGAAGCGGCCCGGTGCGTCCGGGTCGGCCAGGACGCGCGTCCCGTCCGCGCCGGCGGGTCCGGCCGGGCCCCGGGCCTCGCCGGTGACCGCGTGAAAGGTCAGTTGCGCCGTCCGGCCGATCACCTCGGCCGCCCGCTGCGGGTCGCGCAGGCCGGGCAGTTCGACGACGATCCGCCGCTCACCGGCCCGGGCGAGCGAGGGCTCCGCGACACCGAGGCCGTCCACGCGCTTGCGGAGCACCTCAAGGGCGCGGTCGGTGGACGCGGCGTCGGCGCGGGTCGTGGGTCCGTCCTCGGTCTGGAGGACGATGCGCGTCCCGCCGCGGAGGTCGAGTCCGAGGCGGGGCGAGGTGGTCAGGGCGATCCAGAGGGCGAGCGCGACGACGGCGCACGCGAGGAGCGCGCGCCGGAGCGCGGAACGAGCTGGCATGGGTACTCCACGGGCAGCGCACGGATCCGGCGGGCGTCACCCTTCCCGGGGAGCCCGAGCCGTCCGTGCCGGACGTACGGTCGGATGCGCGTCGCCGACCGGTCCGGGGCATGCCGAAGACCCGGACGGCGACGCGGGAGAACGTCAGTCGTGCCGGGGAGAGGGAGGCCCTCGGGGATCGCGCGGACCGTGGGAACCGCCGGGCGGCGCCCGCTCGCGGCGCGGATCGCCCACCACGAGTCCCCGTGTCGGTACGGGAACCTCGGCGGTCGCCGCGGCCGGGGCCGCGGGAGCTCCCGGGAACCGCACCGGGTTCTCCACGGCCGCCGTCACCCGTACGCCGGCAGAGGCCCCGAAGTGCGACTCCGGCGAGGCGACATGGCGGGAGGCCGGCGCGGCCCCGGCTTCCCGGACCGCCGGGCCGTGCACGGCCGCCGGGGCCTGCACGGCCGCCGCCGCGCTCAGGGGCGCATCGGCACTCACGGGTACCTTGGCGCTCACGGGCGTCTTGGCACTCACGGGCGTCTCGGCACTCACCGGCGCCATGGCGCTCACGGCCGTCGCGCCCGACGGCGGGAGCAGGAGGAGCGACCAGATCGCCCAGAGCAGCGCGGGCAGGAGGGTCGCGAGCCGTCGGGGAGAACGCCTCACCGTCCCGCACCTCCCCTGGTCCGTCGCGCCGGCCGACCCGTCGCGCCCACACTAGCCCGGGGGCGGGAAGCGCCGGCCACCCGGCCCCGTACGGAGTGCGGTTGGGTACGGAGGTGAGTACGCGTGCTCATCCCCGTACCCCCACGGCGCCGCGACGATGGTCCGGTCAGCGCATCCTTCCCGGAGTCAGGGGTCGTCCGTGCTCAGTCGTCTCGCCGCCCGTGTCGTGCCGTTGTTCGGCCGGTTGACCGTCACCGCGGACGCCGGGGCCTCCATCGAGCCCGGCAGCATCCTGGTCGTCAACCACACGTCGACGGCCGACCCCGCGCTGGTCCTCGCCGCGCTCCGCAGGCGGCTTGCCCTGGAGCCGGTGGTGCTCGCCACGGCGGGGCTGTGGCGCGTCCCGGTACTCGGCCGGCGCTGACCCGCGAAGGCCACGTACCGGTCCATCGGAACTCGGCGCGGGCCGCCGCCGCGCTCGACGCCGCCGCGGTCGCCCTCGCCTCGGGACGGCACGTGATGCTGTACGCCGAGGGCCGCATCCCGCCCCGCCGGGACGCCGCCGAGAACCCGCCCGAGATGTTCCGTACCGGGCTCGCCCGGCTCGCCGGCGCCACCGGGGCGCAGGTCGTGCCGATCGGGCAGGCCGGCGCCCGGCGGATCACCTCCGGCGGCCGCGCGAAGCAGATCGCCGGGGTCCTCACCGCGCCCGTCCGCAGACCCGGCCTCCACGTCCACATCGGGACCCCGCTCCGGTTGCCCGACGACGTGGCCGCCGCGACCCTGCTCGCCCACGGCGCCGTCACCGAGGCCTGGCGCACGGCGGCGGGAGCCCTGGGCGAACCGGCGGCCTTCGACGACGAGCCGCCCGCCGCGCCGACGCGCGCACGGTGGCGGCGGCGACCGGTCCGGCGCCAGGGCTGAACCACCGGGGCTCGCCGATCCGGCCCCGGAGCAGATCCACCGGGGCTCGCTGGTCCGGCACCAACGCTGAACCGGCACTCGTCGACCCGGCACCGGGGGCCGAACCACCGACGGCCCGTCAGGCCGTGTCGTCCTGGGCGTGCGTCGCCGGACGCCCCTCGCCGTCCGCCCGTGCGGCGACGTCCGCGTCCGCGTCCGCCAGCCAGAACAGCAGCGGGGAGAGGGCGAGTTCGAGGGCGGCGAGCGCGAGCTGGAACCCGTGCGGGCGTCCTTCGACGGCGAGGGAGAGCAGTCGGCCCAGGGCCCCCGCGAGGAACACGGCGGTGAGGCCTCGCACGGCGGTCGCCGGGATCGGCGTCTGCCGGGCCGCCCAGAGCCAGGCGAGGCCGTAGCCGGCGAAGGTCGCGCCGAGGAAGCGGCCGAGGCTGTCGATCGTCGGGCCGGCGTTCTCGGCGCCCGGGATCGAGGCGTTGCCGAGGAGGACGTGGAGGATTCCGATCGCCACGCAGGCGTACCCCATCGTCAGGGCCAGCCCTCGTAACGCCTTGGCTCTGGTCATGGTGCGACCCCCATCCAGTAGACATGCGTCCAGTAACGACGAGCAGCAGCGTACGGCCGCTTACTAGACGCGTGTCAAGTAACATGGCGGCGTGCCTCCCCGCCGACGCCTCAGCCCCGCCGAACGCCGCGCCCAGCTCCTGGACGTCGCCGCCGGCCTCTTCGCGGCTCAGCCGTACGACGAGGTGCGGATGGAGGCGGTCGCCGAGCGCGCCGGCGTCTCCCGCGCGCTGCTGTACCAGCACTTCCCGAGCAAGCGCGACCTGTTCGCCGCGCTCTACCAGGCGGTCTCCGACGACCTGTTGGCGAAGACGCGGCTCGACCCCGCCGACACCCTCGTCGAGCAGCTGGTCGAGGGGCTCGACGCGCACATCGCGTACTTCGCGGAGAACCGGAACACGGTCCTCGCGGCGAACCGCGTACTGGCCGGAGACCGTCTCGTCCAGACGATCATCGCCGAGGAGCTCGACGCCCTGCGCGAGCGTCTGCTGGGGGTGCTGCCGCTCGCCGACGAGCGGACCCGGGCGGCCGTTTCGGGGGTGCTGAAGAGCTGGCTGGTCTTCGTGCAGGTCCTGTGCGTCGACTGGCTGACCCACGAGACCTGTACCCGTACCGAACTGCGTGACGTGTGCGTCGGGGCGGTCGTCGGGGCCCTGCGGCCCCTGCTCGACGAGGACCCGGCCCCGGACTGGCCGCCGCACTGAGCGAAGGACCGCTCGTGCGGCCCCGGGGCCCGGCGGAGGTCAGAACACGGACAGGCCCGTGATGGTGGTGAAGCGGTCGAGGGCGGTCACGCCGGCGACCGAGTTGCCGCGGGCGTCGAGTCCGGGGCTCCAGACGCAGAGGGTGCAGCGGCCGGGGACGACGGCGACGACGGCTCCGCCGACGCCGCTCTTGCCGGGGAGGCCGACGCGGTAGGCGAAGTCGCCGGCGGCGTCGTAGGTGCCGCAGGTGAGCATGACGGCGTTGACCTGCTTGGCCTGACTGCGGGTCAGCAGGCGGCTGCCGTCGGCGCGCAGGCCGTGCCGGGCGAGGAAGCCGGTGGCGAGGGCCAGGTCGGCACAGGAGGCTTCGAGCGAGCACTGCCGGAAGTACTCGCGCAGCAGGTCGGGGACGGGTCCCGTGATGTTGCCGTAGGAGGCCATGAAGTGGGCGAGGGCGGCGTTGCGGTCGCCGTGCGCCGCCTCCGACGCGGCGACGCCGGAGTCGAAGGCGAGGTCGGGGTTGCCGCTCTCGGCGCGGAGGAAGGCGAGCAGGCTGCCGGAGGCGTCGCCGGTGAGGCGGTGCAGGCGGTCGGTGACGACGAGGGCCCCGGCGTTGATGAACGGGTTGCGCGGGATGCCGTGCTCGTACTCCAGCTGTACGAGGGAGTTGAACGGGTCACCGGAAGGCTCCCTGCCCACGTGGGCCCACAGGTCCTCGCCCTCCCCGGCGAGGGCGAGCGCGAGGGTGAAGACCTTGGTCACGGACTGCGTGGAGAAGGGGTGCCGCCAGTCGCCCACCCCGTAGACCGTGCCGTCGAGTTCCGCGACGGCCATGCCGAAGCGCCGCGGGTCGCCCGCGGCGAGGGCGGGGATGTAGTCGGCCGGGGTGCCCCGCTCGGTGAGCTCCGCGATCTCCTCGGCGATGCGGTCGAGTACGGGCTGGAAGGAGGTGTTCGTGGTCATGCCCAGTCGCGGGCGTCCCGGTCCGCGCCCGTGGCGTCGACGTCCGCCGGCGTGCCCGCGAGGCCGAGGTCCCCGCCGGGCGGTGCGGTGAAGTAGCGCGCGACGTCCGCGTCGGTGACCTCCGCGAGGGTCGACGGGGTCCAGCGCGGGTTCCGGTCCTTGTCCACCACCTGGGCGCGGATGCCCTCGACGAGGTCCGGGGTGGTCAGAGCGGCGCAGGAGGCGCGGAACTCCAGGTCCAGGACCTCTTCCAGGGTGCCGAGCAGGCGGGCGCGGCGGATGGCGGCCAGCGTGGCCTTGAGGGCCGTGGGCGACTTCGTGAGGAGGGTGGTCGCGGCTTCCTTGGCGGCGGGGAGTCCGGCGTCGAAGAGCAGCTCGACGACGGTCTCGACGTCCGCGGCGCCGTAGCAGGCGTCGATCCATTCCCGCTGCTCGGCGAGGACGCCGGCCGGGGGAGCGACGGCGTGGCGGGCGACGGCCTCCGCGGCGGGCAGCCGCGTCAGGTCCTCGACCAGGGCGGGCAGTTCGGCGGCCGGGACGAAGTGGTCGGCGAGGCCCGCGAGGAGCGCGTCGGCCGCGCCGACGGCTCCGCCGGTGAGGGCGAGGTGGGTGCCGATTTCGCCGGGGGCGCGCCCGAGGAGGTACGTACCGCCGACGTCGGGGACGAAGCCGATGCCGGTCTCCGGCATGGCGACCCGGGAGCGTTCCGTGACCACTCGGACCGAGCCGTGCGCGGAGACGCCGACGCCGCCGCCCATGACGATGCCGTCCATGAGGGCGACGTACGGCTTCGGGTAGCGGGCGATCCGGGCGTTGAGCCGGTACTCGTCCCGCCAGAAGGCCGCCGACGCGGAGCCGCCGGCGCGGGCGTCCTCGTGGATGGCGCGGATGTCACCGCCGGCGCACAGGCCCCGCTCGCCCGCCCCCTCGATGACCACCGTGGCGACCTCGGGGTCGTGCTCCCACTCGCCGAGCGCGGCGTCTACGGCGACGACCATGGCGTGGGTGAGCGCGTTGATGGCCCGGGGCCGGTTCAGGGTGATGAAACCGGCACGCCCCTCCGTCCGGAGAAGCACGTCGGGGGTTCCGGTCGGCACCATCACTCGGTCCTTTCGGGTCGCGCGGCTCGCTGTTTTCGATCACGGTACCGGGCGCGCGCGGGGCGATCGGTTCGAGGGCCGGTGACGGCGGGCCGGGGCCGCGGAGAAGAGGGGCCGGGGCGATCGGGAGACGGCGCGTCCGGGGCCGTGCGGAGACGGCGGGCGGGGCCTCGGGGTGCGGCGGGCAGCGGCCGGCGGGACGGCCGGGCAGGTCAAGGGCGGGAAGGACTCATCCGCTTCTCGCGGATCCTGATTGCACGGTGCACGGCCCGGTTACGACCGCTACTCCGCATCCTCATGCCGGGTCCTTCCCGTCCCCTCCATGGAACCACCCGTCCGACGGGCGCGCTAGCGCCCGCCGGACCATGAGGGGGCGGGTTCCCGGGGGCTCAGGCCGGGAGCAGGTCCTGGGGAACGCGGACCTGGCGGGGGGTGGCCATGCGGAGCTCGATGATGTCCCGGACGGTGGGCCATTCGTCGTCGAGGATCGAGTAGAAGGCCGTGTCGCGGACGGCTCCGTCGAGGCCCCGGGAGTGGGCCCGGCGGACACCTTCGCAGGTGGCGCCGAGGCGTTCGATGGCGACCCGGGAGCGGGTGTTGCGGGCGTCGGCGCGCAGGGTGATGCGGCGGACGCCCCAGGCCTCGAAGGCGTGCCGGAGCATGAGGTACTTGGCCTCGGTGTTGATGCCGGTCCCCCGGGCGGCACCGGAGATCCACGTGTTCCCGATCTCGGCGGCGTCCGGGACGGCGGTCAGCGGATCGCCGTGGGGCATGCCGGGCACGGGGGGCCAGACCAGCGGTCCCCGCCAGTAGTCGAGTTCGAGGAACCGGGTCGAACCGATGACTTGCTCGTCGGCCGTACTGATCAGGGCGAAGGGCAGGCATCGGCCTGCCGCCTGATCGGAGAGGGCGCGGGCGATGTAGTCGAGGGCCGATTCGAAGCCGTCGGGTACGGGGGTGAAGGCGTAGGCCGATCGGTCCGCCCCGCCGGCCCGGGCGAGGGCCTCGGCGTGCCGCATCGCCAGCGGCTCCAGGCGCACGGAGCGCCCGGTCAGGAGAACAGGTACTGGCACGGGTCCTCGGGTCTTTCACGGGCAGGGAGAGCTCCCGCCGAGGAGTGGCCGCGGCGGCAGCGGGAGGGAGGTTCTCGCCGGGTGCCGAATCACGTCGTGAAAGCGATGAAATCGCAGGTAAAACGGTTCGTCACCAGGTGCGAGGAGGAACAGTATGCAGCCACAACCGCTCCGAGAACAGAACCCAGGACGAACCCGTACCCACACGTGGGTGAAGCCTGCCGCACACCCCGTTTCACCGGTCTCACGAGCCGGACAGGGCCGCCCGCCAGTCGGACGGCCCCCGCCTTCAGACGCAGGTGGGATGGCCCCAGCCGTCGGCGTTCTTGGCGATGGTCTCGCCCTTGTCGTAGGCCTTGCCGCAGCGGCAGCGGCCCGGAAACTTCGCTTTGAGGGTGCCGCCGGACGGGCGACTCCGCCGCGTGGACGAGGCCGGGGACGACGCTCCCGAGGAGGAGGTCGCGAAGGCGCGCGTCCGGGGCGCGGAGGCGCGCGACGGGGCTTCCGGCGGGGGCAGCGGAGCGCCGGCGGCGGAGCCCGTGGGCTCCTGGGTGCGGGCGGTGTGGCTGGCCGCCCGGTCCGCGGCGTCGTTGAGGGGGTCGCCGTCGACCTGGTGGGCGGGCACGTAGACGAAGGCGACGTCGCGGCCGGTGAGCAGCGCGTCGATGCGCACGACGAGCTCCTTGTTGGCGACGGGAGAGCCCGACGAGGTCTTCCAGCCCTTGCGGCGCCAGCCCGGCAGCCACGTCGTGACGGCCTTCATGGCGTACTGCGAGTCCATCCGGACCTCGGCGGGCACGCCCGGGTCGAGGGCTTCGAGGAGCCGTTCCAGGGCCGTGAGTTCGGCCACGTTGTTGGTCGCCCGCCCGAGGGGCCCCGCCTCCCAGCGGTCGACCTCGCCGTCGGAGCGGCCGATGACCCATGCCCAGGCCGCGGGGCCGGGGTTTCCCTTCGACGCGCCGTCGCACGCCGCGATGATCTTTTCCACCATCCCACGATCCTGACACGGTCGCGGGGGTGGGTGGTCCCACCCCCGCGACCGCGCGGGGGACGGCCGTCAGAAGGCCCCGTAGTTGACCTGCCAGGTGGGCAGCCCCATCCGGCGCCAGAGGGCGACGACGCGGTCGCGGTCGTCGAGGGAGACGCGGACGGCGTAGCGGTGGCGCACGTGGGCGTCGAAGAGCTCCGCCTTCACGATGTCGTCGCCGCGGCCGTCGCCGGAGGCCCGCATCCACAGCTCGTCGTACGGCACCTCGTGCCGGTCGAGCCAGGTCTCGGTGAGGGCGCGGTGGTCCTCGCTGCGACCCGACAGCAGGACGATCCGGTCGCTCTCGGCGTGCCGGAAGGCCCGCAGGGCGTCCCGTACGGAGGGGTTGAGCAGGTCCTCGCCGCAGCGCGTGAAGTCGTACGGGCCGCGGTCGCCGCGCAGGGCGAGGGTGCCGTCGATGTCGCACATGACGGCCGAGGGGAGGGCCGGGTCGGCGACGTAGGGCAGGCCGGCGGGCCGGTCGTTGAGCCATTCCGCGGTGAGGCGCCAGCCGCCGCGGGTGGCCTTGGCGTGCTTGTCGGCGAGGAGGCGGATGATCTCCTCGCCGACGGGCCGGTCGCGGGCGGCGTCGCGGCGGACGCACTCGTCGACGGGTACGTCGGTGAAGTCGTGGACGACGAAGGTGGCGGCCCGGCCGGCGACGGCGGCCTTGAGCCGCTTCGGGATGTGCGGGGTCAGGTGGGTGTTGTCGACGACGACGTCGAAGCCGTCGTCCACGGCCGCGCGGACGGCGGCGTCCTGGATGCCCAGCACGGTCTGCTCGTGCGTGCGGGAGCGCCGGTCGCCCGCGGGGAGGTCGAGCATGGAGCGCAGGTCGTCGAGGTTGACGCGGCGGACGCGTCCCTCGGCGGCGGCCTGGAGGGCGCGGGCGGCCGTCGTCTTCCCGGAGGCCGGGAGGCCGGTCATGACGTGGACGACAGGCACGGTCAGTTCTCCTCGTCGTGCGTGAAGGGGTCGGTGGCCTCGGGGCGTATCTGACGCCACACGAGGAGGTCGGTGGGGCGCCCGTCGAGGCGCAGGAAGAGCGCGGCTCGCACCCCCCGGTCGGTCACCTCCGCGGCGGCACGGGCGAAGGCGGCCCGGTCGCCGGCGAGGTGCGCCAGGCGGGTGTAGGCCTCGTCGACGGCGCGCTCGCGCCGGTCGGCGGCCTCTTCGAGGCCCGCGACGACCTCGCGCACCCAGGCGTCGAACTCGTCGGGGACCTGTTCGAGGAGGGCGTCGAGCGGCTTGCCTCCGGAGGCCTCCACGTCGGCGACGGAGCAGCCGATGCCCGTGGCCAGCCGGGCCGCGGGCACGGCGGCGAAGCGCTGGATGCCGTGGCCGCGCCAGATGTCCCGCTCGGTGACGCCGGTGAGCACCTTGTGGAGGCGTACGTACTCGGTGAGCTTGGCCTTGGCCCGCAGGCCCGAGGCGAAGCGCAGCACGAAGCCCTCGGCGTCGGTGCCGGTGGCCGGGACACCGCCGGGGAGGGTGTTGGCCTCGGTGTGGGCGGTGAGCTCGGCGAGGGTCATGGCGGGCCAGGTGCGGACGACCGAGCCGATGTCCCGCCAGGAGGCGGCCGCCTCGGCGAGCGGGATCTCCGTGCCGTCGCGGTCGAAGGCGGCCAGCAGGACCAGGTCGCGCCGGTCGCCGTAGTTCACGACGATGCGGTTGTGCGGGTAGAGGATCTCGGCGAGGTACGTGACTCCCGGGGTCAGGCCCGAGGTGTCGGCGGCGTCCAGTCGGCGCTGGGCCCAGGTGGCCTGGGCGCTGGTGAAGGAGCCCTTGGAGGCGGCGTGCCAGCGGTCCCCGTAGTGGAAGACCACGCCGAGGCTGCCGTCGACCTTGTCGTAGACCTCGAAGGGCTCGTCCGGCAGCGGCGGCGCGTAGGGGCGGCCGGTGGCGTGTTCGGCCAGGTTGAAGAACTTGGGGAGGGGGAGGGCGACGATCCGTCCGGTGGTGTCGTCCGCGACGAGGCCGCGGCAGCGTGTGGTCGCCCTGTTCCAGTGCTGGGCGTACTGGCACGCGCGCGTGTACGTGTAGATCGACAGCGGCAGCCCGGGGTGCCGCTTGCGTGTGACATGCCCCTCGTCGAGTGCGGTGGCGAGCTCGTCGGACGGCATCAGGTCGTGCAGAGTCAGGGTCGCCTGGCTCATGGGGTCCCTCCCGGTTGTTCGGTGATCCATTCTCGGCAGGACCTGCCGGGGAGGACAGCGAATTTCGGGGGGCGAGGGGTTCCCGGAGGCCCGTTTCGGAGCCGGCGGGCCGGCTCCCGAGCCCTGCCGTGTCGGTGGTGCCCCGTAGACTCGCCGTCGCCCGCCGGTGACGGAACCGGCGCAGTCGAAGGAAGCGAGCCCCATGAACCACGCGGATGGCACGGCACCGATCTACGCCGAGCTCATACGGGAGCGGGGGGATGTTCCGGGTGACGTCCGCCAGGTCGCCGAGGAGGTTCTGCGGGACCTGAGCCGGGTCATCCAGATGCCGCCGCAGGGCGTTCCGGGGCCGCAGGCACCGGCCGCTCACGCGGGCGTCGGCGGGCAGGTCGCCGTCGCGGGCCACCAGGGCGGCATGGGCGTCCCGAACGGCATGGGGCAGCACGGCATGGGGCAGCACGGCATGGTCCAGGGCGGAATGGTCCAGGGCGGCCACGGCCCGAACGGCATGGGTCAGGGCGCCGCGCTGATGTCCCACCCTCAGCCGGGCGCCGCCGTCATGCCGCACCGGCCGCAGCTCTAGGGCCTGTCCGGCGGGTGTCTTGCCGATCAGGCCGGGCTCGCGGGGCCTGATCGGCAGGACACCGCCTGGCCGGCCCTCGTTGTCAGTGCCGTGCGCGATGCTGTCCCCGCAATGGCCTGTGCCGGGCACGGGGGCGGGCTGCGGACGGTGAACAGGGGATGACGACATGGCCGAGGTTCTGCTCTTCCACCACTCGCTCGGGCTGACCGACGGGATCGCCGCGTTCGCCGGCGAGCTGCGGCGGTCGGGGCACACGGTGCACACCCCCGACCTGTACGAGGGGCGCACGTTCACGGACCTGGAGGCCGGTGTCGGGTACGCCATGGAGGTCGGCTTCGACGCGCTCGTGGAGCGTGGCGTGCGGGCCGCCGACAGGCTGCCGGAGGAGATCGTCTACGTGGGGGTCTCACTCGGTGTGCTCCCCGCGCAGAAGCTGGCGCAGACCCGGGCCGGGGCGCTCGGTGCCGTGCTGCTGAGCGCCTGTGTGCCCGTGGACTCCTTCGGCACGGCCTGGCCGGCCGGCGTGCCCGCGCAGGTGCACGGCATGGACGCCGACTCGTTCTTCGTCGACGAGGGGGACGTCGAGGCGGCGCGGGCGCTCGTGGCGGACGCGGAGGATCGGAGGCTGTTCCTGTACCCGGGGACCTCGCACCTGTTCGCGGAACGCGGCGCACCGTCCTACGTGCCGGAGGCGGCCGCCCTGTGCGTCGAGCGCGTGCTCTGCTTCCTGGACGGCCTCAAGCGCTGAACCGGCTCCGCCGCGCGGGCTCCGGGTCGACCGATCGGTGGACCCGCGGGTCGTCCGTCCCGCCGTGGCCCGGGAGCCGGGCGGCGGACCGGGCCGGGCGTGCCACGGGCGGAGGATCGGTGCAGGGCGCGGAGCCGTCCGGGCCGTGTGGTCCCCGCAGCGAGGAGTCCGTCATGACAGCGTTCCGCCGTTCGCCCCGTTCCGTCCGGGCGCTCGTGCCCGCGGCGGTGGCCGCCGCCCTGCTCGCGGGGTGCGCGCAGGGCGCCGGAGGGGCGGCCTCCGCCACGGACTCGACACCGCGCTCCGGGGGCTCCTCCACGGCCGCGCCGGCGTCCCCCGGGACGGCCTCGCCGGGCGGGTCCGTCACCGTGACCCCGGCGCCGGCCGACTCGGCCGTGGCGGGTGCGCCAACCCCGGGCACGCTCCTCGTCGGCGACTTCGGATCCGACACCGTCACCTTCGTCGACCCCGCGCGCGGGGCGACGGGCTCCGTGAAGGTCGGCACCGCTCCGTACGGGCTGGTCGTCGGCGAGGACGGGCGCGCGTGGGTGGCGACCGCCGAGGGCGTGGCGGTCGTGGACACGGCGACCAGGCAGCGCCTCGCGCTCGTGCCGTACCGGACGGACACCGGGCCGGTGACGACGGGCGAGTACCGGGGCGGGGGCATGGGCATCGTGCTCTCCCCGGACGGGCGCCGGGTGTACGTGGGGGTCAACGTGCCGGGCGGCAACGGCGCCCTGGAGGTCGTCGACACGGCGGCCCTGCGGGTCACGGACGCCGTCGAGGTGGGCCGGCGCCCGTTCGACGTGGACGTGTCGCGGAACGGCGCCGAGGTGTACGCGACGAACCACGACTCCTTCGACGTCACGGTCGTCGCCGCGGACACCCTGCGGACGCGGCGTGTGGAGGTCGCCCCGTACGGCACGGAGGGCGGCCTCGGTTCCTGGCTCAAGCCGCACTACGCGGCCGTCCGCCCCACGGACGGCAAGCTGCTGCTCCCCTTCGAGGGCGAGCGGCTCGCGGTGGTCGACCCGCGGACCGGCCGGACGACGATCGAGCCGATGACCGCGAACACCCACCAGCACGGCGTCACCGTCACCGCCGACGGCACCCTGTTCACGGTCGGCACGGGCCCGATCGACCCGGCCGAGGACCGCGGTCCCTCCCTCACCGTCCGCACCCCCGCCGGGGCCGAGCGGGTCTACCCCCTGGAAGGGGCGCACGAGAGCGTGGCCGTCCCCCGCGACGGGCGGACCGCGTATGTGACCGGCGGATTCACCCGCGACGGCTACTGGGACGGCCTGACCGTCGTCGACCTCGCCTCGGGCGACACCCGGCGCCTCGCCGCGGGATCGCGCCCCCTGGGGATCGCCGTCCTCTGACCCCGTCGAAGAGCGATACGACGGCAATGGCGATAGAAAGGGTGAACCACGGATAGTCAGCGAGACATCGCCGAATCGGCTTATTCAGCCACTGGCGAGGGCGTATTGCACGCCCGTACGGAAGGGCGGACAGCGTGAGTCGACCGAGGATTCTCGTGGTGGGCGCGGGATTCGCCGGAGTGGGCTGTGTGCGGAGGCTCGAACGGCGGCTCACGGAGCGGGAGGCGTTGATCACGCTCCTGTCGCCGTTCTCGTACCAGCTGTACCTGCCGCTGCTCCCCCAGGTGGCGGCGGGGGTGCTGACCCCGCAGTCGGTGGCCCTGTCGCTGCGGCGCAGCCAGCGGCACCGCACCCGGATCGTCCCCGGCGGTGTGGTGGGGATCGACACGGCGGCGAAGGTCTGCGTGGTGCGCACGATCTCAGGCGAGTTCGTGACCGAGCCCTACGACCACCTCGTCCTCGCGCCCGGCAGCGTGACCCGCAGTTTCGACATCCCCGGGCTCGCCGAGCACGCTCGGGGCATGAAGACGCTGGCGGAGGCCGTGTACATCCGCGACCACGTCATCGCCCAGCTGGACCTGGCCGACGCGAGCAACGACGACGAGGAGCGGGCCGCGCGCCTGCGGTTCGTGGTGGTCGGCGGCGGCTACGCGGGCACGGAGACGGCGGCCTGCCTCCAACTGCTCACCCGCAACGCGGTCAAGCGGTATCCGCGGCTCGACCCGAACCTCATCAAGTGGCACCTGGTCGACATCGCGCCGAAGCTGATGCCGGAGCTGGGCGAGAAGCTCGGCTCGGCGGCGATGGACATCCTGACCAAGCGCGGCATCGAGGTCTCGCTCGGCGTCTCGGTGGCCTCGGTCGACGAGGAGACGGTGACGCTCACCGACGGGCGGGTGCTGCCGAGCCGCACGCTGATCTGGACGGCCGGCGTCGCCGCGAGTCCGCTGATCGGCACGCTCGGCGCGGAGACCCTCCGCGGCCGGCTCGTCGTCTCGGCCGAGATGGACGTGCCCGGCCTCGAAGGCGTGTGGGCCCTCGGCGACGCGGCGGCGGTGCCCGACCTCGCCAAGGGCGAGGAGGGGGCGATCTGCCCGCCGACCGCGCAGCACGCGATGCGGCAGGGCAAGGCCGTCGCCGACAACCTGGTCGCCAGGCTGCGCGGGGAGCCCACCCACCCGTACGTCCACAAGGACCTGGGGCTCGTGGTGGACCTCGGCGGCATGGACGGCGTCTCGAAGCCGCTCGGCGTCGAACTGCACGGCATGCCGGCGCAGGCCGTGGCCCGGGCCTATCACTGGGCCGCGCTGCGGACCAACGTGGCCAAGACCCGGGTGATGACGAACTGGCTGCTCAACGCCGCCGCGGGCGACGACTACGTACGGACCGGGTTCCTGGCGTCGAAGGCGGGGACGCTGCGGGACTTCGAGTACACGGACGCCTATCTGACGCCGGAGCAGGTCCGTGAGCACACGGCCTCGTTCCGCGGGGCGGTCGGGGCCGGCGGGAACTGACGTCCCGGACGCGACACCCGCCCACCCGGCACCCCGCACCCGGCACCCGGCACCCGGCCGCAGGCACTTGGCCGCAGGCACTTGGCCGCAAGCACCCGGCCGCAGGCTCGCACGCGCGACCGTCGTCAGCGCGCGAGGTCGGGGGCCGGGCCCATGACCACGACGGGCTCCCTCGCCGGGTCGAGGGCGCGCAGGAGTTCGCGGAGCGCCTCGCGTTCCAGGGCCACGCAGGCCTGGGTGGGGCCGCCGTGGTCGACGTGGATCCAGACCCCGCCGCCCTTCTCGGCGCCGAGCGGGCGTTCCTTGTCGAGCGGGGTCCGGCCGGGGACCCGGTTGTAGTCGATGGCGACGACGTGGTCGAAGGAGCCTTCCAGGGGCTCGCCGGAGAAGCCCGTACCGGTGATCGCGAACTCCGCGTCCTGGTCGTACGGGAGGCGGGAGCCGGGGTCGGGCAGCCGGCCGCCCGCGTCGCCGAGCCGGAACACGCCGATCGGGGTGCGCAGGTCTCCCGCGACGTGGTCGGAGGTCCAGCCCTCCAGCGCGTTGTGCGCGGGCCAGGGCCCTGCCTGCTCGGTCCAGCCGCCGGCCGGGTCCCGTGCGTACAGCGTCGCGGTGGCCGTGTGGGAGTCCGGGCTCGAACCGGTGACGACGAGCGCCTGGGACGTGCTGTCCGGGACGGAGGCGTGGGTGGCGGGGCCGATGCCGGGGATGCGGGGGACGGGCGCGGACGCGAGGCTGTTGGCGGCGGTGTCCGGCGGGGCCGCGTCGGGGCGGGCGTCATCCGCGGCGGGCCCGCTCGCGGGGGTCCGCGCGGCGGCGGGGTTCGTGGGTGCGGTGCCCGCGCACCCGGTGAGCAGCAGGACCGCGCACAGTGTGCCGGCGCTCAGCAGCGCGGGGGCGCCCTTGCGTACGGACATGGGTCGGCATCCTCCTGGCCGGGGGCAATGCAGCGATGCGTACCCGTTCGGCGGTCCGCCGTCGCGCCGTGCCCGCCCCCTCACCCGTACGGACGCCCGCGGCGTGCGGGCAGGCCACTCTCTTCGGATTGGCCCCCGCGCACCTCCCCCGGGCCTGCCTAGGGTGAGGCCATGCATCCGACGCTCGCCGCCGACCTCGAACGGCTCCCCGAACTCCTGCAGTCCGCCCGTGACTTCGCGGCCCATCAGCTGTCCGGGGTCGGGGAGCGGCCGGTCGCCACCGCGGCGAAGGCGCCCGTGCCCGACCGGCTGCCGTCGGCGGGCGTGGGCGCGCAGGGCGCGCTGGAGCGGTTCGCGCGGCGCTGGGAGCCCGGGTTCTCCGGTTCGGCGGGGCCCCGCTACCTGGGGTTCGTGACGGGCGGTGCCACTCCGGCGGCGCTCGCCGGCGACTGGCTGACCGGCGCGTACGACCAGAACGGCTCCAGCGGCGGCGGGTCGACCGCCGATGCTCTGGAGCACGAGACGCTGGGGTGGCTGCGGGAGCTGTTCGGGCTGGGCGCTGCGCACCGGGGCGCGTTCGTCAGCGGGGCGACGATGTCGAACACCGTGGGGCTGGCCGTGGCCCGGGAGTGGTTGGGCGAGCGCCGGGGCGTCTCGGTGGCCCGGGAGGGAGTGGCCGCGCTCGGCCCGGTGCACGTGCTGTCCGGTAGTCCGCACTCCAGCGTCACGAAGGCGCTGTCCGTCCTGGGGGTCGGCCGCGACCGGTTGCGGCCGGTGCCGCTGCTCGGCGGGGAGCGTGAGGCGGTGGACGTGGCGCGGCTGGCCGAGGCGCTGGAGTCGCTGAACGGGGAGCCCGCCGTGGTCGTCGCCAACGCCGGGACGGTGAACACGGTCGACTTCGACGACCTGCGGGCCATCGCCGCCCTCAAGGAGCGCCACGACTTCTGGCTGCACGTGGACGCCGCGTTCGGCGCGTTCGCCGCCCTCTCCCCCGCACACGCCCCGCTCGTCGACGGGCTCGACGCCGCCGACTCGATCTGCGTGGACCTGCACAAGTGGCTGAACGTGCCGTACGACGCCGCCGTGCAGTTCACCCGCCGCCAGGACCTCCAGGTGCGGGTCTTCCACAACGAGTCGCCGTATCTCGGCCTCCCCACCGGTACCCCCGACTTCCTGCACCTGACTCCGGAGAACTCCCGGCGGCTGCGCGCGCTGGCCACCTGGTTCTCGCTGACGGCGTACGGGCGCGAAGGGCATGCCGAGATCGTCGAGCGCTGTGTCGCCCTGGCCCGGCGGCTGGGCGAGGGGATCTCCGCCGTCCCCGGGCTGCGGCTGCTCGCGCCGGTGCACCTGAACGTCGTCTGCTTCACCCTCGCCGACGGGCCGACGACGGAGCGGCTGGGCGCCCTGGCGGGGGCGGTCGCCGACTCCGGCGAGGCGTTCCTCACCCCGACCGTCCTGCACGGGACGCCCGCGCTGCGGGCCGCGTTCAGCAACTGGCGTACCACGGAGGCGGACACGGACCGGGTCCGGGACGCGCTGGCGCGCGCGGTACGGCGACTCTCCGCCGTGCCGGGGGCGTGAGCGTCGGTCCGGGGGTGAGAACCAGAGGAATCTGACTAATCGTCAGAACGTCACGTCACGAGTCTGGGAACCTCCGGGGCCCGGCGCTACCCTCCGCGCATGATTCGGACGGTGGTGTGGGGTACCGGAAATGTCGGGCGCGCGGCCATTCGCGCCGTGGACGCCCATCCAGGGCTCGAACTCGCGGCCGTACTGGTGTCCGACCCGGCGAAGGTCGGCCGTGACGCGGGCGTGCTCGCGGGGCTGGGGTGCGAGCTCGGCGTGCCGGCGAGCGACGACGTGGGGGCCGTGCTCGGCGGGCGGCCGGGGGCGGTGGTGTACGCGGCCTCCGGCGACACCCGGCCCGACGGGGCGCTCGCCGACGTGGCGCGGGCGGTGTCGGCGGGGGCGGTGGTGGTGACGCCCGCGCTCTATCCGCTGTACGACCAGCGCAACGCGCCGCCGGAGTTCCGCGATCCGGTGCTCGCGGCGGTCGCCGAGGGAGGCGGATCGCTGTTCGTGTCGGGGGTGGACCCGGGCTGGGGCAACGACGTGCTGCCGCTGCTGGTCAGTGGTCTCGCCGCCACGGTGGACGCGATCCGGTGCCAGGAGATCTTCGACTACTCGACGTACGAGCAGGAGGAGTCGGTCAGGGAACTGGTGGGCATGGGCAAGCCCCTGGAGTACGAGGCGCCGATGCTGTGGCCCTCGGTGCCGACGATGATCTGGGGCGGTCAGATCCGGCTGATGGCCCGCGCCCTGGGCGCCGAGCTCGACGAGATCCGCGAGACGATCGAACGCCGCCCCCTGGAGTCCACGGTCAAGACGCGGACGATGGGCGTCTTCGAGGCCGGGACGCAGGGCGCGATCCGCTTCGAGGTGCAGGGCATCGTCGGCGGGGAGCCCCGCATCGTGATCGAGCACGTCACCCGCATCCACCCCTCCTGCGCGCCGGACTGGCCGGTGCCGCCGGACGGGGCCGGCGCGCACCGGGTGATCGTCGAGGGAAGTCCCCGGATCGAGGTGACCGTGGCGGCCACCGACGAGGGCGAGAACCGGTCGGCGGGCGGGAACGCCACGGCCGTGGGCCGGCTGGTCGGGGCGATCGACTGGCTGGTGGCGGCGGAACCGGGACTGTACGACGCGCTGGACATACCGCTGCGGCCGGCGGTCGGGAAGCTGGGAAGGAGACCACGGTGATCATCGACATCCCCGAGGGCCAGGAGCCCATCGGGTACGTGTGGGGCGACATGGTTCCGGAGATCGGGACGGCGGCGGCGAACTTCTCGCTGTCGGTGTACGCCCACACGACCCTGGGACTGCGCGAGTTCGAGGCGGCGCGGCTGCGCATCGCACAGATCAACGGGTGCGGGTTCTGTCTGGACTGGCGCACCGACCGGGACGGCGTGAAGGTCGAGGAGGGCTTCGACGAGGTCGTCGCGGCCTGGCGGACGACGGAGGTCTCGGAGTCCTTCGACGAGCGGACCCGGCTCGCGGCCGAGTACGCGGAGCGGTACGCGCTGGACCACCACGGTCTCGACGACGAGTTCTGGGCGCGCATGACGGCCCGGTACAGCCAGGCCGAGATCGTGGAGCTGACCATGAGCCTGGGCTCGTGGCTGGCCTTCGGGCGGCTCAACCGGGTGCTCGGGCTCGACACGGTGTGCGTGCTGCCGACGGGTTGAGCCGGGCGTGCGAAGGGGCCGGCCGGTTCTCGAACCGGCCGGCCCCTCGGCGTGCGGGTCCGCTCAGAAGTCCTCGGCGATGATGCGCTCGATGTTGCGCTCGGCGAGGGCCGTGATCGTGACGAACGGGTTGACGCTGGTGTTGCCGGGGATGAGGGAGCCGTCGATGGCGTAGAGGCCGGAGTAGCCGCGGAGGCGGCCGTAGTTGTCGGTGGCGCTGCCGAGGACCGCGCCGCCGAGCGGGTGGTAGGTGAGGTGGTCGCCCCAGATCTTGTACGCGCCGAAGAGGTCGGTGCGGTAGATCGTGCCCTCCTTGCTGTTGATCTTGTCGAAGATGGACTTGGCCATGTCGATGGACGTCTGCTTCCAGGCCCGGTCCCAGCTCAGGTCGACCCTGCCGGTGGACGGGTTCCAGGAGAACTCGGCGCGGCGCGGGGTGCGGGTGATGGAGAGGTAGAAGGAGGCGTAGGTCTCGATGCCGGTGGGCAGCGGGGCGACCTCGGCGAACGCGCCGCCGGCGTCCCAGTTGTCGATGCCCGCGGTGGGCATGGAGGACTGGAGTTTGCCGGTGGGGTCCCACATGTGGTTGGCGCGGCCGCACATGACGTTGCCGTTGTCGCCCCACCCCTTGCCGATGTGCTCGTTGAGCGACGGCAGGGCGCCGGTCGCCTTGAGGCGGGTGAGGAGCTTGCTGGTGCCGACGCTGCCGGCGGCGAAGAACACCCGGTCGGCGCGGACGGTCTTGGTGACGAGGGTGGCGCCGGTGGTGTCGATCTGGTCGATGACGACGGTGTAGCCGCCGGCGGCCGCCGGACTGACGGAGGTCACCCGGTGGAGCGGGGAGACGCTCACCCGGCCGGTGGCGGCGGCCTGGGCGAGGTATGTCTTCTGGAGGCTCTTCTTGCCGACGTTGTTGCCGTAGATGACCTCGCCCGCCAGGGCGGACTTCTGGACGGACCCGGCGGCCTCCTGCTTCATGTAGTCCCAGTCGTAGACGTTGGGCACGAAGACGAAGGGGAATCCGGAGCGCTGGGCGTGCTTGCGGCCGACGCGGGCGTACTGGTAACAGTCCGCGTTCTCCCACCAGTTCACGTCCACCGAGGTGACGCCGAGGCCCGCGTTGGCGCGCGGGTAGTAGGTGGCGTACATCTCGGCCGGATCGACGGTGGGGAGGATCGCAGGGAAGCGCTCCCGGAGCGGGGTGACGGCCATGCCGCCGTTGACGAGGGACCCTCCGCCGACGCCGCGCCCCTGGTAGACGGTGATCCCGGCGAAGTCCTCGGCGTCGAGGATGCCGGTGTGGAGGGGCACGTCCTTGTCGAGCGGGAAGCCGAGGAACTGGCTCAGGGGCTGCTTGGTGCGGGTGCGCAGCCAGAAGGATCGGTAGTCCGGGGTGGTGGTGTTGGCGAAGATCTTGCCGTCCGGTCCCGGGGTGTCCCAGGCCATGCCCATCTCGACCATGTGGACGTCCACGCCCGCGCGGGCGAGCCGCAGGGCGGCGACGGAGCCGCCGTAGCCGGTGCCGATGACGAGGGCGCGCACCTGGGAGCCGTCGGCGATGGGGGTGCAGTTCAGGCCGGGGACCTCGGCGCGGGCGGGGGTCGCGATCGTGCCGGCGAGGGCGGCGGCACCGAGAACAGAACCTGTTCCCGCGAGGAAACCGCGACGACTGACCCGGCGATTTCCCTGGACGGACAGGGGGTGTTCACTCATGTGATCTTCCTCACTCGCGAGTGAATGGGAACACGTTCTACGACTGGCCGTCGAGGAAGTCACGAGAAACTGCCGGGTAACTTCGGGCCGGACAGGCCCTCTTGATCGCCTCTGCTATGGACGCGGCACGGGGCCGCCCGTCGCCATAGCAGAGGAGCGTGGGTCCTGGGGTCAGGCCAGGGACGAGCCCGGAGCGCCGGTGAGGCGCTCGGGGGTGAGGAGTTCGGCGAGCCGGTGGGCCGGCAGCAGGCCCTTCTCCAGGGTGAGTTCGACGACTCCGCGGCCGGTGGCGAGCGCCTCCTGGGCGATGGCGGTGGCCGCGGTGTACCCGAGGTGCGGGTTGAGAGCGGTGGCCAGGCCGATGGAGTTCTCCACGGCGGCGCGGAGCGCCTCGGTGTTGGCGGTGATGCCGGTGACGCAGCGCTCGGCGAGGGTCAGGCAGGCCGCGCGGAGCGAGAGGATGCTCTTGGACAGGGCGTGGAAGATGACCGGCTCGAAGGCGTTGAGCTGGAGCTGCCCGGCCTCGGCGGCCATGGTGATGGTGATGTCGTTGCCGATCACCTCGAAGGCGACCTGGTTGACGACCTCGGGGATCACCGGGTTGACCTTGCCGGGCATGATGCTCGAACCGGCCTGGACGGGCGGCAGGTTGATCTCGTTGAGCCCGGCGCGCGGTCCGGAGGAGAGCAGCCGCAGGTCGTTGCAGGTCTTGGACAGCTTGACCGCGATGCGCTTGAGGACACCGGAGAGCTGCACGAAGGCGCCGCAGTCCTGGGTGGCCTCGATCAGGTTGACCGAGGTGACGAGCGGCAGCCCGGTCAGCCCGGCGAGGTGGCGGCGGGCGGTCTCCGCGTAGCCGGGAGCGGCGTTGAGGCCGGTTCCGATGGCGGTGGCGCCGAGGTTGATCTCGTGGATGAGCTCGATCGCCTCCGCGAGCCGGCCGCGGTCCTCCTCCAGCATCACGGCGTACGTGGAGAACTCCTGGCCCAGCGTCATGGGCACCGCGTCCTGGAGCTGGGTGCGGCCCATCTTGACGACGTCGCGGAACTCCAGGGCCTTGGCGGCGAAGGCGTCCTGGAGCACGGCCATGGCCTTCAGGAGTTCGCGGGCGGCGCCGATCGCGGCGATCCGGATCGCGGTCGGGTAGACGTCGTTGGTGGACTGGCCGAGGTTGACGTCCTCGTTGGGGTGCAGGTGCGCGTAGTCGCCCTTGGCGTGGCCGAGGAGTTCGAGGGCACGGTTGGCGACGACCTCGTTGGCGTTCATGTTGGTGGAGGTGCCCGCGCCACCCTGGACGACGTCCACGACGAACTGGTCGTGGAGGTGTCCGGTACGGATCTCCCGGCAGGCACCGGCGATGGCCGCGGCCTTGTCGGCGGGGAGCAGGCCGAGCTCCTCGTTGGCGCGGGCGGCGGCTTCCTTGACGGCGGCGAGCGCGTCGATCAGCAGCGGGTAGACCGAGATGGGGGTGCCGGTGATGGCGAAGTTCTCGGTGGCGCGCAGGGTGTGCACGCCCCAGTAGGCGTCGGCGGGGACGTCCCGGTCGCCGAGCAGGTCGTGCTCGCTGCGGACGGGTGCGTCGTGCGGGGCCGGTGCGGGAACCATGAAGGGCGTCCTTGAGGGGGTGCGGGCATGCGAAAGGGCGGGGCCGCCTGCCCGGACCGCGCCGGAGGGCCCCTCGGTGGGAAGTGGGTGCCGGCTCGCGGGCGGGCGGGGGGGTGCGCCGCCCGCGAGCCGGGGTTCTAGGGGGTGTCCCGACGGTCTCGTCGGACTCGTCGGACTCGTCAGACTCGGCAGGCTCGTCGGACTCGCCAGGCTCGTCGGAGTCGTCGGACTTCGTTGCTCTAGCTGGACTCGTCGCTCTCGCCGCGAGCCCGGGTCGTTCGGCCGGACTCCCCGGGGTGCGCCGGTCAGGCGCGGCCGGCGACGGCCGTGGCCGAGCGGGAGCCGCCGGTGGCGAGCGCGGGCTCGGCGCGGACCGGGCCTTCCAGGAGGCGGCGCAGCAGGGCGGAGCTGCGGGCGGGGTCGCTGGTGCCGCCGTCGGCGAGGAGCGTGGCGAGGAGGGCGATCCGGGCCTGGGCGGACCGGAGCGTGCCGGTGAGCACCGCGCCGCCGGCGACGAGGTCGACGGCGCCGCCGCCGGTGTAGATCTCGGCGAGCGGTCCGGCGGGGACCCGGGTGCTGACGGCGACGAGGACGCCCTGGGCGACGGCGTTCGCGACGGCGGCGGCGATCTCGGGGGTGGCGTTGCCCGCCCCGGTCGCTTCGAGGACGATGCCCCCGGCGCCGGCGGCGACGGCCGCGTCGAACAGCATCGGGTCGCCGTCGGAGTGGTGGCTCACGATGTCGACGCGGGGCAGCGGGGTGGCGTCGGGGCCGGTCGCTCCGGGTATCGCGGTCCGCGCGGCGGCGGGGAGCGGCAGCGGCGCGGGGCGCTCGGGCTGGCGCTCGATGTCGACGCGGGAGAAGCCGACGCGGCCGAGGCGCTCGGCGGAGGGGTCGGAGAAGGCGTCGGCGGCGAGGGTCTGGGTCTTGACGGTGCCGCGCGCGGCGTGGACGCGGCCGTCGAAGACGACGAGGACGCCGAGTTCGCGGACGGTGGCGGCGACCTGGAGCGCGTCGTACAGGTTGCCGGGGCCGTCGCCGTCGCCGGTGCCGAACGGGCGCTGGGCGCCGGTGAGGACGACCGGGCGGGCGTCGGCGTGGTGGAGGTCCAGGAAGAAGGCCGTCTCCTCCAGCGTGTCGGTGCCGTGGGTGACCACGATGCCGTCGACGCCGGGGTCGGCGAGGGTCTCGTGGACGGTCCGCAGCAGGGCCAGCTGGTGGGCGGCGGTCATGCGGGAGCTGTTGACGTTGAAGAGGTCGACGACCTCGACGGTGACGCCTTCGGGGAGGGGTGCGGTGGCCAGGACGTCGTCTCCGGAGGCGTCGGCCGCGTATCCGGTGCCCTGCCAGCGGCTGGCGATCGTGCCGCCGGTGCTGATGACGACGATCCGGCGCGCTCCCCCGTCGTTCGTCCGCTTCATGCCTGCCGTCCTTACTCCGTACCGATATCGCCCTGCTGTCGCAACGATAGGACAGGGAGTGCGCAAGACGATTGCGAAATCACCCGGGGCAACGTTTCAGCGTGGTAGATAATTGCGCCATGGACCGAATCGATCTCCACATCTTGCGTGAGCTCCAGAACGACGGCCGGCTGAGCAACCAGGAGCTGGCCCAGCGGGTCGGCCTCAGCCCGTCCCCCTGCCTGCGCCGGGTGCGCCAGCTGGAGCAGGACGGGGTGATCCAGGGCTACCGGGCGATCATCGACCCGGCGGCGGTGGGCCGGGGCTTCGAGGTGCTCGTCTCGGTGGAGGTGCGGCGGGACCGGGAGACGGTGGAGGCCTTCGAGGAGGCGCTCCAGGACGTCCCGGACGTGATCGAGGCGTACCGGCTCTTCGGCAGCCCCGGCTGCCTGCTGCGGATCGCGGTGGCCGACCTCGCGGCGTACGAGCGGCTGTGGATCGAGCGGCTGACGACCCTGGCCGGCGTCACCGAGGTCAACTCGCAGATCATCATGAAGCGGATCAAGGAACCGAAGGGGATGCCGGTGGACGTCCGGGGCACCTGAGCACCTCTGGGGCGGTTCGGTGGTGCGGGATGCCAGAACGTCACGCAACAGCCTCTTTCCCGTTACATGACAGGTACCTGACTTGTGCCACGCTCCCGGCTGACACGTACTCAACACGCGTAGAACGCGGAACCCTTGAGCCGGGGCCGCGTTCCGGCGCGTGACGCACCCGGGAAAGGGCACCCCCCATGTCCGTTGCACAGACAGGCCGCTGGAAGGCCTGGGCGGCCTCGATAGCCGCCGTCCTCGTCACCCTCACCGTGCCGACGGTCGCCGCGACCCCCGCGAGCGCCACGACCACGGCGTACGACAGCACGTACTACAAGGACGCGATCGGCAAGACCGGCACCGGCCTCAAGTCCTCGCTGCACACCATCATCAGCAGCCAGAGCAAGATCTCGTACGACGCGGTCTGGAACGCCCTGAAGACCACCGACCAGGACCCGAACAACACCGCCAACGTGATCCTGCTCTACAGCGGCACCTCCCGGAGCAAGTCCCTCAACGGCGGCTCCGTCGGCGACTGGAACCGCGAGCACACCTGGGCCCAGTCCCACGGCAACTTCGGCACCTCCGCCGGCCCCGGCACCGACCTCCACCACCTGCGCGCGGCCGACGTCCAGGTCAACAGCACCCGCGGCAACAAGGACTTCGACTACGGCGGCAGCGCGGTCAGCGGCGCTCCCGGCAGCTACACGGACAGCAACTCCTTCGAGCCGCGCGACGCCGACAAGGGCGACGTGGCCCGCATGATCCTCTACATGGCCGTCCGCTACGAGGGCGACGACGCCTGGGCCGACCTGGAGCCCAACGACTCGACCACGAACGGCAGCGTCCCCTTCCACGGCCGCCTCTCGGTCCTGAAGCAGTGGAACGAGCAGGACCCGCCGAGTGCGTTCGAAGAGCGCCGCAACGACATCATCTTCAACACCTACCAGCACAACCGGAACCCGTTCATCGACCACCCGGAGTGGATCGAGGCGATCTGGTAGACCCGACACACCGGACCGGGCACCGGCGGGTGCCCGGTCCGGCGCGCTCGGGTCGACCCGCGTAGCGATCCAGGCCGCGGGACTTCGGAGCCGACCCGTACGCATCACCGCTCCCGGCGCCTTCAAACGCGAAGCGCCGGATTTTCTCATGATGTTGAGGCTCCCGACTCTTCCTTGATCAGACGTTATCCATCCGTGATAAACGGGCATTTTGCCCCGGTTCCCTACGCTTCGCCGTGCACGGGAAGACCGATTCCTCCCCTCGAAGCCTCCGGCGCACCTATCACGTCACCGCGCCTCGAACAACCCCTTCGGCCGAGGAAGTTCCGGCAATCGCTCGGTAACTTCGGCGCCCATGACCACTGCCCCTCTGACCTCCCCGATCGACGGCGTCTCCATCGGCCCCGCCCGCCCCGCGGACGGCGCCGACCTCTGGCGGATCGCACGCGGCTCGGGGGAACTCGACCTCAACTCGCCGTACAGCTACCTGCTGTGGTGCCGTGACTTCGCCGACACCACCGCCGTCGCCCGTGACGCCTCCGGACGACCCATCGGCTTCGTCACCGGCTACCTGCGCCCCGACGCGCCGGGGACGCTCTTCGTCTGGCAGGTCGCCGTGGAGGGTTCGCACCGCGGAAGCGGGGTAGCCGGGAACCTGCTCGACGCCCTGTCCGACCGCGTGGCCGCCGAGCACGGACTCCGCGGGATCGAGTCGACCGTCACGCCGGGCAACCTGGCGTCCGACCGGCTCTTCCGGTCCTTCGCGCGCCGGCACGGGGCGGAGCTGACCCAGGAGGTCCTCTTCCCGTCCGCCGCCTTCCCCACCACGGGACACGAGTCCGAGGTGCTGTACCGCATCGGCCCCCTCGACCACCCCGCCTCCTGAGCCGTCCCGCCTTCCTGAGCCATCCCGCCACCGCACGCCGCACGCCGCACAAGACCCTGGAGAAGACACTCCGTGACCCTCACCGACATCGCCCCCTCCGTCTTCGAGACCGTGGAATCGGAGGTCCGCAGCTACTGCCGCGCCTGGCCGGTCGTGTTCGAGCGCGCCAGCGGGAGCCGGCTCTACGACGAGCAGGGGCGGCCGTACCTCGACTTCTTCGCCGGGGCGGGCTCGCTGAACTACGGCCACAACCATCCGGTGCTCAAGCGCGCCCTGCTCGACTACCTCGCCGACGACGGCGTCACCCACGGCCTCGACATGTCGACCACGGCCAAACGCGACTTCCTGGAGACCTTCCGCTCGACGGTCCTGGAACCCCGCGCCCTGCCCTACAAGGTGATGTTCCCCGGCCCCACGGGCACCAACGCGGTCGAGGCCGCGCTGAAGCTCGCCCGCAAGGTCACCGGGCGCAAGACCGTCGTCTCGTTCACCAACGCCTTCCACGGCATGTCGCTCGGCTCGCTCGCCGTCACCGGCAACGCCGCCAAACGCGCCGGAGCGGGCGTCCCCCTCCCCCACGCCACCCGCATGCCCTTCGACCACTACCTGGGCGGACGGGTCCCGGACTTCCTCTGGTTCGAGAGGCTCCTCGACGACCCCGGCTCCGGCTTCGACCATCCCGCGGCCGTGATCGTCGAGACGGTCCAGGGCGAGGGCGGCATCAACGTCGCCCGCGCCGAGTGGCTGCGCGCGCTGTCGGAGCTCTGCCGGCGGCACGGCATGCTCCTCATCGTGGACGACGTCCAGATGGGCTGCGGCCGCACCGGCGACTTCTTCTCCTTCGAGGAGTCGGGCATCACGCCCGACATCGTCACCCTCTCCAAGTCCATCAGCGGCTACGGCCTGCCCATGGCCCTCTGCCTCTTCAAGCCGGAGCTCGACGTCTGGGAGCCGGGCGAGCACAACGGGACCTTCCGCGGCAACAACCCCGCCTTCGTCACCGCCACCGCCGCCCTGGACGCGTACTGGCGCGACGGCGTCCTGCGCGAGCGCACCCTCGGCCGGGCCGACCGGGTGGAGAGCGCCCTGCTCGACCTCTGCGGCGGCGACGGGCGCGCCGGCGTCGCCGTCCGCGGCCGAGGCCTGGTCTGGGGCCTGGAGTTCGCCGACGGGGAGCGCGCCGAGGCCGTCTGCCGGCGGGCCTTCGAACTCGGGCTGCTCCTGGAGACGTCGGGGCCGCACGGCGAGGTGGTCAAACTGCTGCCGCCGCTGACCGTCACGGACGACGAACTCGACGAGGGCCTCGGCGTCCTGGCCCGCTCCGTGCGCCACACCGCCGGCCGCCTCGCCGCCTGATCGCCCGAACAGCCGAACACCGAAAGGCCATCGCCCATGATCGTCCGTTCCTTCGACGAGCTGGAGAACACCGAGCGGCATGTGAGGGCCGCGTCCGGGACCTGGGAGAGCAAGCGCATCGTGCTGGCCCGCGAGCGGGTCGGCTTCTCCCTCCACGAGACGGTGCTGTACGCCGGCACCGAGACGTCCATGTGGTACGCGCACCACGTCGAGGCCGTCGTCTGCACCGCGGGCGAGGCCGAACTCACGGACCACGAGACGGGCCGGACGTACACCATCCTGCCCGGGACGATGTACCTGCTCGACCGGCACGAGCGCCACACCCTCAAGGTCAAGCGGGACTTCCGCTGCCTCTGCGTGTTCAACCCGCCCGTCACGGGCCGCGAGGACCACGACGCGAACGGCGTCTACCCGCTCCTCACCGAGCCCGGCACCACCTGACCGCGCCCGGTCCGCCGGCGGTTCCGCATCACGCGTCCGCCCCCGTCACCACCGGCCCGCACTCCCGTCCGTACGCGAAAGGAAGGCACTCCAGCCCATGACCTCCGCCCCCGCCCGTCCCGTCGACCTCTACCCCACCCGCGGCGCCGAGGAGGTGCTCATCGGCCGCAAGGACCCCGTCGTGTGGTCCGAGCCCGGCACCGCGGGACCGTTCTGGGACCGTGAACTGGAGGAGTACGACCGCGACGGGTTCGTCACGGTGGACGAGCTCGTCACGGCCGAAGAAGTCGACGAGCTCCGGGCCGAGCTCGACCGGCTCGTCGCCGACCCCGCCGTACGGTCGGACGAGCGGGCGATCGTCGAGCCCCGCTCCCAGGAGATCCGCTCCGTCTTCGAGGTCCACCGCATCAGCGAGGTGTTCGCCCGGCTCGCGGCGGACCCGCGGGTCGCGGGCCGCGCCCGCCAGATCCTCGGCTCCGACGTCTACGTCCACCAGTCGCGGATCAACGTCAAGCCCGGATTCGGCGCCAGCGGCTTCTACTGGCACTCCGACTTCGAGACCTGGCACGCCGAGGACGGCCTGCCGCAGATGCGGACGGTCTCGGTGTCGATCGCGCTGACCCCGAACCACACCACGAACGGCAGCCTGATGATCATGCCAGGCTCGCACCGCACGTTCCTGGGCTGCGCGGGCGAGACACCCCGGGACAACTACAAGAAGTCGCTCCGGATGCAGGACGCCGGGACGCCGTCCCACGAGGCGCTGACGGCCTTCGCGGACGCCTGCGGGATCCGCCACTTCACGGGTCCGGCCGGCTCCGCCACCTGGTTCGACTGCAACGCCCTGCACGGTTCGGGCGACAACATCACCCCGTACCCGCGGAGCAACGTGTTCCTGGTCTTCAACAGCGTCGAGAACCTCCCCGAGATGCCCTTCGCCGCCCCGGTCCGGCGCCCCTCGTTCATCGCCGCCCGCCCGGGGGACCGGTCGTGACGGGTGGCAGCCGACTCGACCGCCGCCGGTTCCTCACCCGGACGTCGCTCGCCGCCGGCCTCGCCCTGACGGCCGGACCCCTGGCCGCGTGCACCCGCACCCAGCCCGGAACGGGCGCGCCCCGAAGCGACGGCGGCCTGCTCGCCCGGCTGCGCCGGCAGGGCTACGTACGGGTGGGGTTCGCCGGTGAGGCACCGTACGGCTTCCAGGACGGCAGTGAACTCGCGGGCGAGGCACCGACGTTGCACCGCGAGATCTTCTCGGCCCTGGGCGTGCGCGAACTGCGCCCGACGCTCACGGAGTTCGGGGCGCTCATCCCCGGACTGCTCGCCGACCGGTTCGACGTCGTCAGTGCGGGCATGTCGATCACGCCGGAGCGGTGCGCCAAGGTGATCTTCTCCGAGCCGGAGTTCGTCTCGCCCACCGCCCTCATGGTCCGCTCCGGCAATCCGAAGGGGCTGAGCGACCTGGCCTCCTGCGCGGCGGCGGGCGCCACCGTGGGCGTGCTGACCGCCGCCGTCGAGGCGACGTACGCGAAGGCGGCCGGCGTCCCCGACGGGCAGGTGAAGACGCTGGCCCGGCAGCAGGACGGGCTCGACGCCCTGCTGGCCGGCCGGATCGACGCCTTCGCGCTGACCGCGATCTCGCTGCGCTGGCTGGCCCGGACCAACCGGGGAGCCTCGGTGCGGGTCACCGAGCCGTTCGTCCCCGTCGTCGACGGTGTGCGTCAACTGGGCGCGGGCGGCGCGGTGTTCCGGTCGGGAGCGACCGATCTGCGCGACGCCTTCAACCGCGAGCTGCGCGAGATCACGGGCGCACCCGACCGGTTCGTCGGGCTCATCGGCCGCTACGGCTTCACCGCACGCGAGGTACCGCCGCGCACCCTGCGCACGGCCGACCTGTGCGCCGGATGAGGGGCGGCCGCCATGGCTGACTTCCTGTCCGAGGTCCGCGGCGCGCTCCCCCGGCTCGCCGACGGGCTGCTCGTCACCGCGGAGGCCACCGTGCTCGGGGCCGCGCTCGCCCTCGTCCTCGCGTACGCGCTCGGCCTGGCGTCCCGGTCGGCGCGGCTGCCGGTGCGGGGCGGGGCGCGGCTCGTCGTCGAGTTCTTCCGCGGGACCTCGCTGTACGTCCAGCTGTTCTGGCTGTTCTTCGCGCTGCCGATGCTCGGGTTCCGGCTCGAACCGCTGGCCTGCGGCGTCCTGGCGCTCGGCCTCAACTTCGGGGCGTACGGCGCCGAGGTGGTGCGGGGCGCGGTGGCCGCCGTGCCGCGCGCCCAGACCGAGGCGGGGATCGCGCTGGCCATGGGGCCGGCTCTGCGGCTGCGCCGGATCGTCCTGCCGCAGGCGCACGCCCTGATGGTCGCCCCGTTCAAGAACCTGCTGGTGCAGCTCCTGAAGGCGACGCCGCTGCTCTCCCTGGTGACGGTCCCCGACCTCACCTTCCAGATCGACCAGGTGCGTTCCGCGACGGGCGCGACGGCGGCCTCGTACCTGCTGCTCCTCGGGGTCTACGGCGCCATGGCCGGCGTGCTCGCCCTCCTCATGAACGCCCTGGAGCGGGCGGCGAAGGCCCGGCTCGGGCAGGAAGGCGGTGTCTGATGTGGGACGGAGAGGCGGCCGGCGACGCGCTGCCGGCGGTTCTCGAGGGGTTCGGTCTCACCCTGCTGGCGACCGCCCTCGGCTTCGCCGTGGCGGTGGTGCTCGGCCTCGTGCTCGCCGTGGTCCTGCGGGCGGGTCCCCGCTGGGTGGCCGTTCCGCTGGCCGGCGCCGCCGGGTTCGTCCGCTCGACACCGCTCCTGGTGCAGCTCTTCGCGGCCTGGGTGCTGATCCCCTCGCTCGACGCGCTCGCGCTGGGCGTCCTCGTCCTGGGCGTGCACTACGCCACGTATCTCTCCGAGGTGTACCGGACCGGCATCGACGCCGTTCCGCGCGGCCAGTGGGAGGCGTGCACGGCGCTGTCGCTGCCGCGCCGGCGGGTGTGGCGGGCGGTGGTGCTGCCGCAGGCCGTCCGCAACGTCCTGCCGCCGCTGGGCAACTACGCGGTCTCGCTGTTCAAGGAGACTCCCCTGCTGTCGGTGATCACGGTGCACGAGATGGTCCACGAGGCGAACACGTTCGGCAGCACGCACTTCGCCTATCTGGAGAGCTTCACCCTGGCCGGCGCGGTGTTCCTGCTCGCGAGCTGGCCGACGTCCCTGCTGGTACGACGACTGGAGGCACGCCTTGCCCACTGAGGACCCGGCGGTCCGCTTCGAGCGGGTCACGAAGCGGTACGGGGATCACACGGTGCTCGACGCACTCGACCTGGAGGTCGGCCGCGGGGAGCGGGTGACCCTGATCGGCCCGAGCGGCTCCGGGAAGACCACCATCCTGCGGCTGCTCATGACGCTGGAGCGGGTGACCGACGGCGTCATCCACGTCGACGGGGAGCCCTACTCCCACATGCCGGGCAGGACGCCGGCGAAGCTGGTGCCGGCGAGCGAGCGCCGTCTCGCCGAGCGGCGGCGCCGGATCGGCATGGTCTTCCAGCAGTTCAACCTGTTCCCCCACATGAGCGTGCTCGAGAACGTCGTCGAGGCGCCCGTGCACGTACTCGGCGAGAGCCGGGAGCAGGCCGACCGCACGGCCAGGGACCTGCTGGACCTGGTCGGGCTCGGCGACAAGATCGACGCCCGCCCCACCCGGCTCTCCGGCGGCCAGCAGCAGCGCGTCGCCATCGCCCGCGCGCTGGCCATGCGGCCCGGGATCCTGCTCCTCGACGAGGTGACGTCGGCACTCGACCCGGAGCTGGTGGCGGAGGTCCTCGACGTGCTGCGGGACATCGCCCGCGGCACGGACATCACCCTGCTGTGCGTGACGCACGAGATGGGCTTCGCGCGGGACGTCTCCGACCGGGTCCTGATGTTCGACCGCGGCCGGATCGTCGAGTCCGGCCCGGCGGACGAGCTCCTGGACTCGCCCGCGCACGAGCGCACCCGGGCGTTCCTCGGCGCGGTGCGCTGAGGGGCGTCAGGGGTGCCCGTGGAGGAGCACGGAGGCGGCGCCTGCCGTGCGGTGCCGCTCCGCCCACGCTTCGAGCGCCGCACGGCAGGCGTGGTCGAGGTGGTGGATCCCGGCGAGGTCGAGTTCGACCGGGCGGTCGCCCGGCAGTGATTCGAGCGTGTCGAGGATCTTCGGCAGCCGCAGGAAGTTGGCGTTGCCCGACAGCCGCACCCGCACCGGGCCGTGGCCGTCGTCGGTGTGCTCTACCCGGAGGTGCGAGACGTCCCAGGCCGCCTTCGCGACGGAGAGGACGAGTCCGATCAGGACGCCTTCGAGCATGCTGACGGTGACGATGGCGCCGGCCGTCACGACGAGCACGAGGGCCTCGCCCCGGTGCGCGCGCCACAGGGCGACCACTCCCCGGAAGGGGATGAGCTTCCAGCCGGCGTGGACGAGGATCCCGGCGAGCGCCGCCAGCGGCACATGGGCGAGGGTGGCGGGCAGCAGGGCGGCGAAGACAAGCAGCCACACGCCGTGGAGCACGCGGGACGCCTTGGTCCTGGCGCCGGCCTGGACGTTGGCCGAGCTGCGGACGATCACGGCGGTCATGGGCAGCGCGCCGAGCAGCCCGCAGACGGTGTTGCCGAAGCCCTGGGCGACCAGTTCCCTGTCGTAGTCGGTGCGCGGTCCGTCGTGCAGCCGGTCCACCGCGGCCGCGCCGAACAGCGACTCGGCGGAGGCGATCAGAGCGAAGGCGAGGACCGTTCCGACCACGGCGACGTCGGTCACCGCGGCGAAGGCGTCCGGTCCGGGCATCCGGACGGCGTCGAGGACCCCGCCGACCCGCACGGTCGCCACCGGCAGGTCGAACAGCGCGGTCGCGAGGGCCGCGAGCAGGACGGCGACGAGCGCTCCGGGTACGGCCCGCAGCGGTTTCGGCACGTGCCGCCATCCCACGATCACGAGGACGGTGGCGGCCGCGACGGCGAGCGGCGCCAGGGTGCCGGCGGCGCCGGTCAGCGCCCGCCAGAGCGTGCCGGGCAGCCCGACGATCCTGGCCGTGCCCGACGCCGGGGCGCTGATGCCGAGGGCCGCGTAGAGCTGGCCGGCCACGATGACGAGGCCGATGCCGGCCAGCATGCCCTCGACGACCGAGACGGAGATGGCACGGAACCAGCGGCCCCACTTCAGCAGGCCCACCACGACCTGGAGCAGACCGGCGAGGAGCACGATGACGCCGAGCGCGGGCAGCCCGAAGCTCCTGACCGCCTCGAAGACGAGCACGGTGAGCCCTGCGGCCGGTCCGGAGACCTGGAGGCTGCTGCCCCGCATGAGGCCGGTGACGACTCCGCCGACGATGCCGGTGACCAGGCCGAGCTCGGCGGGGACGCCGGAGGCGACGGCCACCCCGACGCACAGCGGGAGGGCCACGAGGAAGACGACGAGGGACGCGGCGAAGTCCTGCCGGAGATCGGGCCAGGAGGACGGCATGCGGTTCTCTCCCCTCACTGCGCGACGCACGTTCGGGCGTCGCAAGGAAGGGAATACGCCCCCGGAGGCCCCGGGCGGGGACGATCCGGGGCATCACCGGGGTTTCCGACCGGAACCGGCCGCAACGTGACCCGATCACCTACGGGAACGGCGCCCGGGAGCGCGGCACTCCGGGGCGCACCGGCCGCGGGCGCCCCGCTCACCCGCGCCGGGGAGGGCGTACGGCGCTCACATGGGGCGCAGGGCCCGCTCACCACCAGTAGGCGGGGTACCTCGGCGCGCGGCGCCTGATGCGGGACGCGCAGTACGCGGTGAGGACGAGGAGGACCGTGGACCCGAGGAGGAGCGGGACGAAGCGGGCCGGCGCGGGCGCCTGGAGCACGATGACGACGGAGGTCGCGCAGGCCGGGGAGTGCGGGGTCCTGGCCAGCGTGGTGAGCGTGAGGGTCACGCCGGCCGCGACGGCGGCGGCCCACGCGCTGCCGCCGGCGGCGGCCGACACCGCGAAGCCGGCGGCGGCGCCCAGGAGGTGGCCGACGACCACGCTGCGGGGCTGGGCCAGCGGCAGCGCGGGCGCGCAGTGCACCAGGGCCGCGCTGGCGGCGAGTGGCGGGATCAGCACCGGCTCGTGGATGAGGGCGCCGAGGGCGACGAGCCCGAGCAGGGCGGCGGTCGCCGCGCTGACGCTGTGGAAGGCCGCGACGGGTGCGGGGCGGGCCGGGGCCCGGCCGCTCATCCTCGGTCGGCGGGGGCTCCCGGAGGGGGCTTCGGGGCGCAGGGCGGTGTCGGTGCTCATGTGATGCGGCGTTTCCGGGCAGGCGGCCGTGGGCCGGGACGAGACAGGAGTCGGGACGGTCGTACGGGATCCTGTGGTCGACAGTCGGCCCGATCATGCGCCCGGTCATGCGCCCGGTCCTGGTGCGGCGGCGCGACCTCCCACCACTCTAACCAGCGGTTTCACGGCGAGAGGGGCGGGGGTGGGGGCGGCCGGGGGTGGCGGCCAGGTGGTGGCGGGCGACCGAGGCGGGGGGCGGCCGGGGGGGGCGGGCGACCGAAGACGGGGGCGGCCGAGGGCGGCGGTCGGCCGAAGGCGGGGGCGCGGCCGGGGGGGCGGGCGACCGAGGATGGGCGATGCCGGGGGCGGGCGGCCCTCGGGCACTCGGGCGGCCGCAGGTCTGTGGAAGGGTGAGCCGAATGACCCAGGACTCCTTCGCACTTCTCGCCGGCGCCGCGGAATCCCCCGTCCTCCTCCACGTCCCGCACTCGTCGCCCGTGGTGCCGCCGGACGTGCGCGACGGCATCGTCCTCGGCGACGACGAACTCGCCGTCGAGCTGGCCCACATCACCGACGCGCACACCGCGGAGATCGCCGCCGTCGCGGCAGCGGCGGCGGGGACGGCGCCCTGGCGGTTCGTCAACCGGCTGTCCCGGCTGGTCGTCGACCCGGAGCGGTTCCCCGACGAGCGCGAGGAGATGCTCGCCGTGGGGATGGGCGCGGTGTACACCCGCACCACGCACCGCGCCGAACTGCGGCCCGCCGGATTCGACGCGGCGCCGCTGATCGAGCGGTACTTCACCCCGTACGCCGAGGGCATGACCGAGGCCGTGGCGGGGCGGCTGGCGGCGACGGGCCGGGCGGTGATCGTGGACGTCCACTCGTACCCGACGAAGCCGCTGCCGTACGAGCTCCACGGCGACGGGCCCCGTCCGCCGGTCTGCCTCGGCACGGACGCGTTCCACACGCCGCCCGCGCTGCTCGACGCGGCGCGGGAGGCGTTCGGCGGGTTCGGGGGCGTCGCGACCGACACCCCGTTCGCCGGGACGTACGTGCCGCTGCGGTACTACCGCCGCGATCCGCGGGTCTCCGCGCTGATGGTCGAGATCCGCCGCGATCTCTACATGACCGAGCCGGGCGGGCCCGCTGGCCCGGGAGCCGAGGCCCTCGGCACCGCCCTGGCCGCACTGGTCGACGCGGTGGTCCTGCAGGAGGGTGCGCCGCACGCCGCACGCCCCTTCGGGCACTGACACCTGCCCGCGGAGCTGCACCCCGGGCCCTTCCGCCCCTCTCGCCGTTCCGGTGGAGTCGATTCCGTCCCGTACCCGACGAAAGGCACTCCATGAGGCACGACCAGGCGCCCGACTCGGCGTCCTCCGCCAGAAGGCCGGACCGGCAGAGGTCTCAGGCCGCGGCTCCGAACCCGGCGGAGCGGCCCGACCTCGCCGGGATCCAGCGGCTCGCGGGGAACGCCGCCGTGGTCCAGCTGCTCAAGGAGACCGGTCACGCCTGGGCCCAGGACGAGCACCGGCACGGCGCCGGCTGCGGGCATCAGGAAGCCGAGCAGCCCGCCGTACAGCGGTCCGCCGTCCACGACGTCCTGCGCTCCGGCGGCCGCGCCCTGGACGACGCGACCCGCACCGACATGGAGGCCCGCCTCGGCGCGGACTTCTCCGACGTCCGCATCCACGACGACACCGCCGCCCGGGCCTCCGCCGCCGAGGTCGGCGCCCGCGCCTACACCTCCGGCAGCCATGTCGTCATCGGTGACGGCGGCGCCGACAAGCACACCCTGGCCCACGAGCTCACCCACGTCGTCCAGCAGCGCCAGGGCCCCGTGGCCGGCACCGACAACGGCGCCGGCCTCAAGGTCTCCGACCCCTCCGACCGCTTCGAACGCGAAGCCGAGGCCAACGCCCACCGTGTCATGAGCACTCCTCCCGGCGAGGCGCCCCTCCAGCGGGCCGGGGCCCGGCAGCCGGACGGTGGCGCCTTCGTCCAGCGCGCGAAGAAGGGCCAGAAGAACGATCCGGGAGAAGGGTCGTCGACCGGCGGGAAGCGCCAGGGGGACCACGTCTTCAACTCGCTGGACGACGCCGCGACGGACATCGCCACAGCGCTCGCGAACGCACTGGACGCGTTCCACCGGACCCTCGACGACGCGACCACCACCGCCATCGGGGCATCCCCGGCGCTCCGCCGTCAATGGATAACCCTCAGAACCGCGCAACGAGAGGCCATGGCGGCCTTGGCCGAGGCCGCAACGGCCGCCCATGAGTACGGACACCCGGCAAAGAACTCCGCCTTCAGCTCCTTCATCGCCACTCTTCCCGAGCATTCGACCACCGGATCCGACGCCAACTCCGGCATCTACGGCCAGTTCAGCAGCGGCCTCACCGAACTGGCCCAATCCTGTGCCGCGGAGACCTGGACGATCCCCCAGGAGATGGCGACGGCAGCGACGGCGGCCGAATGGCCGCCCTACCTCGCCTCGAAGATCTACGACGCGGACGCGGCGACCAAGGTGCGCGACAGGCGGTTGACCGTGGCTGCCGACAAACGGCGTTTCGACGCATGGCGCACGGAAGCCCAACGGCGCTACCTCGCGCTCTTCAGGGCCATCGTCGCGGCCCTGAACGCGACCCGAGCGGCCATCGAGTTCCTGCGTGTGCAGAACAACGCGCAGCAGCCTGAGGAAGACGCCCAGGAGGACGCCGCATAACCCGTCGCGTCGACCAAGCGGCGTAGAATGTGGCAAATGAGCCCACTCAAGTACGAGCTGGTGTTCTCCGATGCCACGGGCGCGGCCCAGGACGTCGTGGTCGTGGAGCGCACGCACTCCACGGGGTCCGGGGGCCATCCCGTCTACACCGACGCGACCGGCATCATCCGTGCGGAGATCAGCGACCGTGACGAGGTCCGCATCCTCGCCTCGGGCGGCCATCAGCAGGCCAACCAGAGCGTGGTGGCCCGGCCCCTCCCGGACGGCGATGCGGAGGCTCCGGGGGATCCCGCCGGCTCCGCCGCCTGACGCCGGTTCCTCCTCGTCCCCTCATGCGTTCGGACGCCCCGACGCCCGACGTGGAATCGAGGGCGGGCGGACAGCCCTGCCCGGCCGACCGGAGGGCGGGCTGTCAGGCAACCGGCCCAGCTCCGCGAGCGCCCGGGGCGACGGCCTGGTGAGCTGTACGGGGAGATCTCCGGTGCCCTCGCGTCCGGAATCCCGGAGCGTATGGAGGAGGATCCCGTGCCGGACTCAACGACGTCGTACGCCGACCTGCGCGCCCTGGTGATCAACTGCACCCTGAAACGTTCCCCGGAGCGCAGCCATACCCAGGGGCTGATCGACGTCAGCACCGGGATCCTGGAGCGCCAGGGCGTGCAGGTCGACGTGCTCAGGGCGGTGGACATCGACATCGCGACCGGTGTCTGGCCGGACATGACGGAGCACGGGTGGGAGACGGACGAGTGGCCGGTGATCTACTCGCAGGTGATGGCCGCCGACATCCTGACCCTGGCGGGGCCTGTGTGGCTGGGAGACAACTCCTCGGTCATGAAGAAGGTGATCGAGCGTCTGTACGCCTGCTCGTCGATCCTCAACGAGCGCGGCCAGTACGCCTACTACGGCCGCGTGGGCGGCTGCCTGATCACCGGGAACGAGGACGGCGCCAAGCACTGCGCGATGAACGTGCTCTACAGCCTCCAGCACCTCGGATACGTCATTCCGCCGCAGGCGGACGCGGGCTGGGTCGGCCCGGCCGGCCCGGGCCCGTCCTACCTCGACCCCGGCTCGGGCGGCCCGGAGAACGACTTCACCAACCGCAACACCACCTTCATGACCTGGAACCAGCTCCACCTGGCGAGGATGCTGAAGGACGCCGGTGGCATGCCCGCCCACGGAAACCAGCGCTCCGAGTGGGACGCCGGCTGCCGGTTCGACTTCGAGAACCCCGAGCACCGTTGAGTGCGGGCCGGAACGGTCCGAGGTCCGGAGGAAGTCAGCTCCGGATCGAGCAGGTCCATCCCGTACACCATCAGGGAGTACACGGTCCGTGGACGCTTCTCCCCGGCGCCGATCCGGATGCAGCCGATGTCCGGGAATTCGCACCCGCTTCTGTGACCCGGCCCCTCAGGAATCACGCGCCGCTGCCGCGTCGAGCGGCCCCAAAACGTACTCCTCCACCGCCCGGGCCGGATCCGCACCAGGCGGCAACCTCGGCGGGCGGCCGGTCACCGCCCGGTCGGCGAATCCGCCGTCGAGGTGCGGCATGCGGACGTCGACGACTCGGATCCCCCGTTTGCGCTGTTCACGCCGCACCACACCGAGCCAGGCGGCGAGCGCCGTCTTCGACGCCGCGTAGTCGGCGGTCTCCAGCGGCGGCTTGTCGACGACGATCCCGGTGACGACCACGACGGCTCCGGCCGCCTCCAGGGCGGGCAGGGCTCCCCGTACGACGGCCATGGGTGCCAGGGCGTTGACGGTCATGAGGTGCTCGGCTGCCGCCTCGCCGACGTGCTCGGCACGGCCGAATCCCGCGACGCCGATGGCGACGACGACGGAGTCCAGTCCTCCGAGGGCCTGCGCGGCCCACGGTGCCAGGGCGGCACATCCGTCCAGGTCGTAGGCGTCGAAGGCACGGTACGGGCAGTCGCCCAGCAGCCGTGACCGCTCCGCCAGCCGCTCGCCGTCGCGGCCGGCGAGGGCGAGCGAGGCGCCTCGCCCGGCCACCATCCGCGCGGTCAGACCCCCGATCATCCCCGTCGCTCCCACGACGAGCGTCCTCGCTCCGGTCACCGGCGGTCCCTCCTGGGCAGGGCGAGGCGGATCGCCTCCTGATACAGGCCCTTCTCCGTGGAAGCCCCTTCGGGATGCGCGGACCGCTTCCCGAAGGCGGTGCATCCGCCGGACGGCATCGGGAGGAAATACCGCACGAAGGCACCGCAAAGGTGCCTGACCAGTGTCGAGGCGTCGGGAACGCGCAGGTCACACACCTCAGGGTCCCGATCCTCCCGTGGCGAAGCAGGGGTGACCGTTGAACACCTACGTGATCGAAGCCGGATCTCTGACCGAGACGGCCGGCGTGTGGCAGACAGGTCTCGCACAGGTCCTCGGAGGACTGGTGCTCGTCGGCGTCATCATCGGGGCGTTCGTCCTCGGGACGAGGATCAGGGACAAGGAGTCCCCGCCGCCCGCCCCGGAGTCCCAGCCGCACCGGCCCGAGACCGACCGACCGCCGGGAGAGGTGTCGGAGTACCGACGCCCGGCCGAGGTCCCCCAGACGGACGGGGCCCACCGGCTCACGCCGCACAACCTGAAGAACTCGGGCGAGGCCGACCTCGAACCCCAGAGCGAGGAGAAGCGCAAGTGGCGCGGCATCTCCAGCGGCGGCTTCGGCAGCGGAGGCACCGGCCACGGCGACTGACCACCACGGCGCGCGCGGCGGACTCCGTCGACCGATACGCCGACCACCACGTCGATCAGTACGGCGATCAGTATGGCGATCAGCGCAGAATCATCCGTCCCGGTCAGGTCACCGACCGGGACACCGGACCCGAGTGGGGCTCACGCCCGCTCGGGTCCGTCGCTCGCGGGAGACGCGGCGCCGGGACCGGGGACGGTGGCCGTGCGGCCGAGCTTCGCCTCCTCGATGCGGCCGCCGTGGCCCAGCAGGCCGGTCTGGTCGAAGGCGTACTCGCGCATCAGCCGCGGCAGGTCCCGCCGCGACACGAGTTCGACGAAGAGGGGGAAGACCGGGCGTCCGACCTGGGCGAGCCTGAGCCACGGCGGCGCGTAGACGGACCCCGCACGACGGTCCACGCCGCGGGCGATCCAGTCCGAGACCCGGTCCACCGAGTACACGCGGCGGGCGGGAGCCGGCATGTGTCCGCGCAGCTCCCGCAGGACCGTGTGGCGGTCGACGTCGCGGACCATGTCGGTGTCGGTCCAGTGCAGGTACGCCACGCCCACGGCGACGCCCTGATGGGCCACTTCGGCGCGCAGGGAACGGGCGAAGGCCTCGGCACCGGCCTTGGAAGCGCAGTACGCGCTCATCATGGGGGCCGCGCCGAACGCCGCCGTGGAGGCGACCTGGAGGAAGTACCCCCGTGTGGTCCGCAGACCGGGCAGGAAGGAGCGTGCGGTGACAGCGCTTCCGACGAGGTTGACCTCGATGACGCGCCGCCACGTCTCCGGGTCGGAAGTCTCGAACGGGCCGCCCTCGGCGACACCGGCGTTGGCGATGACGACCGAGGGAGCGCCGAGGTGCCGAGCCACGTCGTCGGAGGCGCGGCCCATGGCCTCGTCGTCGGTCACGTCGACCTCGACGACGTGACTCTCGGTGGGCAGGGTCCTGGCCACGGCTTCCAACGTGGCGGCCTCCCTGCCGAGCACAGCCACCTTCGCCCCTCGTTCGGCGAGCCGCATAGCCAGACCGGCGCCCAGACCTCGGGCGGCTCCCGTGACGACTGCGGTACGTCCCTGCACTGCCCGTGAACGGGCCATGACTGCCTCCTCGGGGGACCGGCGGATGACGCGCACAGCGGCTGCCCGGCCCTCAGCCAGGCCACACCGTCCGCGGCGGGCGACGTTCGCCCCTCCACGAGCTCTTCTCCGCGTGACGGCATCCGGATGCGCGACACCGAGCCCGGCCAGCCACCGTCACCCTGTCGGCCCCTCGTCCGGACAGCGCGAACACCGCTGACCACCGCTGACCACCGCTGACCAACGTGTCTACCGCTCTCCGAGGTCGCCGTCCGGGTCCGTCGGCGTCTCGATCACAGCTGGGCTGCGCCGCCCCCGGCGGTCGCGGCGACGATCTCGGCCCGCCTCGCCCTGGCCCAGGCATACTCCGGATCCATGCCGAGGGCCCGGTCCAGGTCCGCGACCCCGCCCCCGCCCCCGCCGTCGCCGTAGTCGGCGTCGGTCAAGGCACTCCAGAGCCGTGAGCGCCTCACGAGGGCCCACACGTAGTCCGGCTCCAGGGCGAGTGCCCGGTCAGGGTCCACCAACGCCTCCCGGCCTCCCGGGGGCGGCCCAGGCGTCGCAGTACGTCCGCCCGGCTCGCCATCGTCCAGGTGGTGATGGGCGCGATGCGGAGAGCGCTGTCGAAGTCCGCGAGCGGCTCGTCGAGGCGGCCTGCCAGGCGGTACGTCTCAGCCCGGTACCCCAGGGTCCGCTCCCTGTCGGGCGCCAACGCGCGGGCCCGGTCGAAGGCGCCGAGGTCGCGGTGGGTCACCGCCCGCCCCGTGTACGGCCGTGGCGCGCGCGGGGTCAGTTCGATCGACCGGTCGAAGCCGGCGAACGCCTCCGTGTACTCCCCGCGTCTCCGGTACGCCTGCCCCGGACCGACAGCGCCTCGGTGCGCTGGAGGTCGGTGAGTCCGGCCTGGCCCGAGGAGCATGCCGAGCACCGCGATCGTGGCGGGCGGCCTGACAGCGGTGCGGCCGCTCCGTCAGGCGTTCGTCGGGCCTGCGGTGTGCGTCGGCGGGCGCGGCCCGATGCCGGTCGGCCCCGTCATCGCCGGGGCGGACTCGCCTGCACCGGGGTGTCGGTGTCGGTGTCGCGGAGTTCGGCAAGCAACTCGCTCTGTCCGACGAGCAGTTCGGTGAGGATGCGCCGTGCGGCGCGCAGCAGGTCCGCCACGTCGCCGCCGGCGAGTGCGTAACTGACGGTCGAGCCGTCACGGACGGAGACGACGATGCCGGACCGGCGGAGAACGGCGAGCTGTTGGGACAGGTTGGACGGCTCGATGTCGATCTCGTTCAGAAGCTCGCGTACGGGTACCGGGCCGTTCTGGAGCAGTTCGAGTACGCGGATCCGGGCGGGGTGTCCGAGCATACGGAAGAACTCCGCCTTGACCTGGTACAGCGGCACCTGCATGCGACAACACTCCCGCCCGGGTACGACGAATCCAAGGGCTACCGGCCAGACCTGCCGGTTTCTCCATGCCCAGCTCCTGTCATTCTCCCGCCTCCCGGCTCCGGCACGCCCCCGGCTGATCACTTTCAGATGTGTCGAGTTGAAGAATCTTTCAACTCATGGGCGCAAGAAGCCGGGAACGAGGAAGAAGGACTAGAGCGCCAGTTCAGCTTCGATGCGCTTCAGCTGGTGCCTGGCCATGGCCAGATTCGCCCTCGCCTTGTCCAGCACGAGGTACAGGAACAGACCGTTGCCCCCACGACCGCCCAGCAGCCGGATGAGGTGGTACTGGCTCCCGAGGGTGATCAGGATGTCCTCGATGTCCTCCCTGATCTCCAGCATCTCCATCGCGCGGACCTTCGCACGGATCACGTCGGTGTTCCCCGCCGCGGCCACCGACAGGTCGAGGTCCTTGCCCCCGCCCAGCGTCCCCAGCGCCATGCCGCTCGTGTAGTCGACGAGCGCCACCCCCAGACTCCCCTCGATCGAGGTCATCGCCTCCTTCAGAGACGTCTCCACAGTCAACATCAGTACCCGCTCTCCGTGTTCGTGACCGCCCGGCCGACCTCACGCCGCAGCCGGATCTTGAGCGCAGACGCTACCCACTGACCGCGGGGCCGTCAGGGAGATCGGAAATCCGGCCGGAATCCGTTCCCCGTGATCCGACATCCGACGTTTCCGCGGGAGGCGCCCACCCGAACGCCCTCAACGTCCTGACCACCGAGAACGAGCAGCCGCTCTTCGCCCTTCGCCGAGCGACGGCCGCTCCCTCTCCTCCTTCTTGCGCCTCGCCATGCCGCCACCCCACATCGTCGGGCGCGGGGCATCGAGGTCGGGTGGAGGTTCCCAGGAGCGGGCCGGCAGAGATACGGAAAGCTCCTGCCTGCAAAGGCCGTTGATGGCGGCCGTGAGGCAGCCGGAAACTCAGGTGCCGCGATCACCTCGCATCCCTACCCTCACCCCCATGCACCATAGATCCGCCCTGCTGAACATCATCGATGTGGAAGCCACCTGCTGGAACGGACAACCGCCGCCCGGGTCCGTCAACGAGATCATCGAGATCGGCCTCACCGTCGTGGACGTGTCGGCCCGCCGGCGCGTGTCCCGCCACCGCATCCTGGTCCGCCCGGCCCGGTCGACGGTGAGCGACTTCTGCACGGAACTGACCGGCCTGACCCAGGCGGTGGTGGACCAGGGCGTCACCTTCGCCGAGGCATGCAGGATCCTCGCCGACGAGTACGAGGCAGGGGTGCGCCCCTGGGCCAGCTGGGGCGAGTACGACCGCCGGCAGTTCGCCCGGCAGTGCCAGGCCGACGGGGTCCCCTACCCCTTCGGGTACCCGACGGACCGCACCCACACCAATGCCAAGGCCGTGTTCACCGATGCCCAGGGGCTCCGCAAAAAGCCCGGCATGGCCACCGCCCTGCGCATCGCCGGCCTGCCGCTCGAAGGCCGCCACCACCGCGGCGAGGACGACGCGTGGAACATCGCGGCACTCGTCCTCGACCTTGTGACCCGCGAAGCCTGGCCGACGACGGTCCCGCTCTCCTGAGGGCTGCCCCTCAGGGGGGGGCTCTTCCCGTTCGGGACGGAGGCGTCCGGCAGGAACGCGGTCGTAGCCGCGGTCGTCTCGGGGGAGGCGGTGTCGACCGCACGGGCGGCCCGGGCGCGCAAGGCTCCGGGGGCTTCCCTGTGGGCGCGGGTGGCGCGGGCACGGCCGCGGTTCTTCGACATCGGGGTCATGCCCTCGCCGCTCCGTCACGGTTCACCTGTTCGGGTGCTCCGCGTGGTCAGGAGAGACGGGCGGCCCCGAGACTGGAGGTCGGCTGTGCCTGTGTCCGTACGAGTTCGGGCTCCCTGGAGGCACGCTGGGCGCGACCGGAACCGGAGGCCTTGGTGATCAAGAAGCTCGAAGGAATGCCGTCAGGCGTCATCGGTTTCGAAGCATCCGGCAAGCTGTCCGCCGAGGACTACCGCGACACGGTGCTCCCCGCGCTCGTCGAGGCCGCACAGGCGGGCGAGGTGCGGTTCCTGATCGTCGTCCGCGACTTCGGCGGCATGTCGGGCGGAGCGCTGTGGCAGGACCTCAAGGTCGGCGTCGAGCACCTGCGCGCCTGGAAGCGGATCGCGCTGGTGACCGACATCGAGTGGATGACCCATGTCACGTCGCTCTTCGGCTGGATGACCCCAGGAGAGACGAGGACCTTCCCGGTCGACAAGAGGGACGCGGCAGTCACGTGGGTCTCGGGGTGACCGCAGCTCCGTCGCACTGACGCAAGCACACTGACACCGCTGAACTGCCCCGCACGGACAGACCGGCCCGGCAGGTCGCCGCCCCCGCTCCCCGCCAGGGGCGGCGAGGGGGCATTGGCAGAAAGCACGGCCCTCGCCCGGGTGACGAGCGCCGAGGGCGACCGCGATGCGGCCGGCTAATCACCTCCGCCGCCCCCGCCTCCACCGTCTCCTCCGCCATCGCCCCCGCCGGAGTCGCCCGAGTCGCCGCCGTCGGAGCCCCAGCCGTCCCCGCCGCCGGGCTCGTTGTCGTCGCCGCCGGTGCCCAGGTTGCTGAACCAGGAGCGGTCCCAGTCCAGGTCGGTGGCCACCGGCTCACCGGCGTCCGCTTGGCGCCGCTGCGACCGGAATCGTGCCAGGCCCGTGGTGTCCCCCAGGCCGAAGGCGACCGCGAAGACCTGTGCCATGACCGCGTCCAGCGGGTCGTGGCTCTCGTAACGCACGGGGGCGAGCGGCAGAAGGATGGACCCCGGCGCGACCGCCGGCCTGCGGGGCGGCCGCGTCAGCAGGGCGACGCGCTGTTCGTCGCGCAGCAGCCACGAACTCATCGCGCTGGACCGTCGCAGCAGCCATCGCCGCCCGGACAGTTCCACTTCCACGGAGCTCTTCGACTTGCGCAGCTTCTTCGTCAGCCTGAGGTCGGCGGCGGCGTCGCCGATGGTCAGACGGAGCCCCTTGGCCGGGTCGCCGGAGTCGCCGTGGAAGCCGTGCGGCGCCCTGATCCGCACGACCGGAGCCTGCGGTCCCCACACGTCCACGCGCACCAGGCGCCGGTCCACGGCGACCGTGATCGGCCCCGCGGGGCCCTCGGCATACCGCCGTGCGATCCACAGTGGGACGCCTTCGGCCCAGGCTCGGCCGGCCAGAGCATGCACACCGTCCGGCCCGCCGCTCAGCCGCACGGCCAACTCGCCCAGCTCCCGGGCGAAGTCGGCGGCCTGTCGCACTCTCACCGGTGTACTGGTGCCGGTGACGCGGGTCACCGGCACGAACCCGACACCCGGCGCCAGCCGCTCCAGCGGGCGCTCGGCCCCTCCGCCACCGAGCCAGGTCCCGCGCTGATAGGCCTCCGCCATGGCACCGAGGTTCAGCTCGGTCAGTGGTGTGATCCTGCCGCCCCTGCGCAGCTGTTCCTCGGTCAGCTCGACGGTCCGCGCCAGCGGATTCCACGACCGCTCGCCATAGAGCACCTGGCTCACCACAACCCCCGTACGTCTTACTTGCTGACGGCGAAACGCATCAGGGCGTGCTCGTCCCCTTGCTTGATCTTCCCCGTCACATTGATCACTTCGAGCTTCCACGCGTTGCCGACCCGCATGGCCTTGGCCACCGCACAGCCGTTGTCCTGGGTCAGCAGGCTGGGCCAGATGTCGGCGACCTGCTGGGAGCTTCCGCCGGTCGCGTCGTAGACCTTGAAGCTGATGTTGCGCGCCTTCTGGAAGGAGCTGCCCTTCTTGTACGCGGCGGCGACGAAGACGATCGACGTGATGTTGGGCGGCACGCGGGCGAACTCGACGGTGACCGTCTCGTCGTCGCCGTCACCGTGCCCGGTCTGGTTGTCGCCGCTGTGGACCAGCGAGCCGTTGCCTATGGGGTCGAGCGAGTCGAGTCCCGCGAGGCGCACCGGGTCGCCGCCCTGCATCGCGACGGCGATCAGGTCGAGGTCGGTGCCGGTCTTGCGGCGCAGCTTGCCCAGCACTCCGCCGGAGCTGCCGGCGGTGGGATCCCAGGACACGCCTATGGACAGGTGGGTCACTCCGTCCAGGTCTGCCGGGCCGTCTTCCTTGGTCAACGTGATCATGCGCGCGTCATCCTTTGTCGAAGGTTCTACAACACCAGAGTGTGCCGGGCCCTCTGACGGTTCCCCGACACGGGTGAGTCCCCACGAGGCCAGAGGTACGTGCGCCGCTCCCGGCTCCGGCTCCGCCCGTGATCTCCGGCGGATCTAGTCGCCGGTCGTGCCGTCGAGCATCTCGCGCAGGATGTCCAGGTGGCCGTTGTGGCGGGCGGTCTCCTCGGTGAGGTGGAGGAGGATCCAGCGCAGGTCGACGTGGAGGCCGTCGCGGATGGTTCCCACGGCCTGCTTGGCCAGGTCGTTCCCGGCGGCCAGTTCTCGGTAGCGGGCGCTCTGTTCGGCGTATTCGTCGAGCAACTGCGTGAGCGGGAAGTCGACGGCGATACGCATCTCGCGGTCGGGGTCCTCATCCGTCATGGGGGCCCGGTCTTCCTCGCCGAGGAAGACCACCTGGAACCAGTAGTACTCGACCCAGCGGAGGTGGTTGATCACTCCGCTCATGGTCATCAGCGGTGAGCCCGGGAGGAGCGCCTTGCGGGCGTTGTCCGCGGAGACGCCGTCGCACTTGGCGCGGGCGGTGTCCCGTGCGTAGTCGAGAAACGTGGTGAGCTGGGTGCGCTCGTCCCACGCGGGCGGTGTGTCGTCGATTCTTGTCATCGGGCGAAGCGTCCCCGATCACCGCGACCGGTGTCGAGGCATTTACGACGGGCCCGACCTGCCGTTTCGCCGATTGGGACGTGGAACACACCGGCTTGACGTGCACACGGGCGACACTTAGCTTCGCCTTACCTAATAAATGCCGTCCTGACGTCTGAAAGATCACGTATGCCCAGAACCGCGCAGGAGCTCACCCCTTCCTGGCTCCTCACCGCCCTCGGGCTCGCCGCCACCGCCGGCATAGCGACCGCCTGCTGGACCGCGGGGCACGTCCACGCGGACGCCTCGCTGCTGACCGTGGCACGGTTCCTGCACGTCGCGTTCCTCGTCGTGGGGCTCGGCTCGGTCCTGGCCGTCGACTGGTTCGCCGTGCTGTGGCTGACGGGCAGGCGGCCGCTCGCGGGCGTGCTCGACACCGCCGTGGCCCTGCAGACCCCGATCTGGGCCGGTCTGGGCGGGCTGGTCGTCTCCGGACTGTTCCTCCGCCCCGACCTGCACTCCCCGCTGACCCTGGTCAAGCTGGGGCTCGTCGTCGCCGTCACCGTCAACGGCCTCTGGGCGCACCGGCTCGGCCAGCTCCTGGACGCCCATCGCACCAGCACCGTTCCGCGGCGGCTGCTCGTTCGCTCGGGCCTGGCGGCGACCGTCAGCCAGACGGGTTGGTGGGGCGCCTGCCTGATCGGATTCCTCAACAGCCAGACGTGATTTGGGTTTGTCGGAGAATCATCAATACGATCCGGCGATGATCACGAGAAAACGGCTGGCGACCGGGGCCTGCGCGCTGCTCGCCGCCCTGAGCGTCGCGCTCCTGCCGACGGGCGCGGCCGCCGACGAGCCGGCGAAGGAATCACCCAAGGTCGAGCTGGTACTCGACGTCAGCGGCTCCATGCGGGCCAAGGACATCGACGGCAAGTCCCGGATGGCCGCGGCCAAGCAGGCCTTCAACGAGGTCCTCGACGCGGTCCCCGAGGAGGTCAGGCTGGGCATCCGCACCCTCGGCGCCGACTACCCGGGCCAGGACCGCAAGCAGGGCTGCAAGGACACCCGGCAGCTGTACCCGATCGGGCCGCTCGACCGGACCGAGGCCAAGACCGCCGTGGCCACCCTGGCACCGACCGGGTGGACGCCGATCGGCCCGGCGCTGCTCGGCGCGGCCGACGACCTCGGCGACGACGGGGCGACCAAGCGGATCGTGCTCATCACCGACGGCGAGGACACCTGCGCCCCGCTCGACCCCTGCCAGGTGGCGCGGGAGATCGCGGCGAAGGGCATCCACCTCGTCATCGACACCCTGGGCCTGGTGCCGGACGCCAAGACCCGGCAGCAGCTGACCTGCATCGCGGAGGCGACCGGAGGCACGTACACCTCCATCCACCGCACCGAGGACCTCTCCCGCCGCGTCCGCCAGCTGGTGGACCGGGCGGCCGACCCGGTCGTCACCCCCGTGGCCACGCAGGGCGCGGTGCGGTGCGACAAGGCCCCGCAGCTCAAGCCCGGCCTGTACACGGACCGCGAGTCCTTCGGCGAGCACCGCTGGTACCGGGTGGACCTGCTGCCCGGCCAGGAACTGCGTGCCTCCGTCAGCGTGTCCGCCGACCGTGCGGTCAACAACGACTACGGCGTGCTGCTGCGGGCCGTCACCCTCCACGGCCGGGAGATCGTCCGCGGTTCCGAGGCGGGCGACGGGCGGACGGACGTGGTGTCGACCGGTCTGCGCTACCCGAAGCCGGACCTCGACGACGGCCCCGGGGACGCCAAGCCGGCGGCCGAGACCGTCTGCCTCCAGGTCAGCAACTCCTTCTCCGCTCCGCCGTCGGTGAAGACCACGCCGGGGATGCCCATCGAGCTGACCGTGGACGTCGTCGACGGTCCGTCGACCGCGTCGGACGTGGCCTCGTTCGGTCTCGGTCGCGGCTGGTGGCTGCTCGGCGCGCTGGTGCTCGTCGGGTTCCTGGCCGGTCTGGTCTGGGGCTGGCTGTCCCGCTGGCGCGTCGCTGTCTGGAGGACCCACTGATGCGTACCGTACGCATGCTCGCCACGGCCGCGCTCGCGGGCGCCGCCCTGCTCGGTCTCGCGGGTCCCGCCGCCCTGGCCGACTCCCCCTCCGCCACGCCGGACCCGAGCGCGAGCGCGGGCACGGGGTCGGGCCCGACGGAGGCCGGGACCACGTTCCGCACCGCCGCCCGGTTCCTCCCGGGGCAGCAGGCCACCGCGCAGGCCGCGACGGGTGACTACCTGTACTGGGTGTTCCCGGCGGACACCGGGCAGCGGTCCACCGTCCGGGCGACGGTGACCCTCCCCGACGCGGCCCTGCGGCACGGGCCCGCCACCTGGCGGATCGACGTGTACGACGGGCTGCGGCGGCGGCAGCCGTGCATGTACGGGATGCAGTCCCGTGCGGCGGCGCCGGCGGCCACGACCGCCGAGCTGGCCTGTGTGCTGCGGCCGGTGCGCGCGTCGGCCGACGCGTGGGCGAACGACCCGCTGCCCGGCAGCTACTACGTCCGGCTGACCGTCACCGGGCTGCCGGAGGAGGACCTCGGGCAGCCGTTCACGGCCCGGATCGGGGTCGACACGCTCGACAAGGGCGGCGCCTACGCCAGTGACGGCTCGCTCGGCGCACCCCTCGTGCCCGGGGCCACCACCGCCGACCAGGCGGAGGCGGACGAGGAGGCGGGCCGGCGCACCGCCGTCGAGGCCGCGGCCCCGGGGGACGGCTGGTCCTCCGGCTGGTGGTCCGACCGCTGGCTCTGGACGGCCGCGGGCGGCATTCTCGCCGCCCTGGCGGGCATCGGCGGGTACGTGCTGACGCGCGGCACCGGCCGTGCGCCCCGCGTCCCGCCGGCCGTCTGACCGGTCCCGTACGCGGCGCAGGTCCCGTACGCGGCGCAGGCCCTCACCGTCCACGGTGGGGGCCTGCGTCCTTGCCCGCCGGGCGGCGATCGGGCGGGGCCCGGCGGTCAGGCGGGGCGGCGCCGGGCGGGAAATCCGTGGGCCCGGGCGCCGGCCACCACGGCCACCACCGGGACGAGCAGGAGAAGCACGGTCCAGGGCAGGGCGCCCGCGCCGAGCAGGTCGAGGAGGAGACCGCCCGCGAGGCCGCCGGCCGCCATGGCCGCGTTCCAGAGGCTGACCAGCATCGTCTGGGCCGTGTCGGCGGCGTCCCCGCCCGCGTCGGCGACGGCCGTCTGCAGCAGGGTCGGCGCCCCGCCCCAGCCGAGCCCCCACAGAGCGGCGGCGACGAGGACCAGGGCGGTGCTCCCGGTCGGTACGGCGAGGGCGGCGGCCGCGACGGCGACGAGGAGTGTGCCGGCGAGGGTCAGGGCCCTGAGCCTGCGGTCGATGTGACGGCCGGTCACCCCGATGCCGACGAGCGAGGCGGCGCCGAAGACGAGCAGGACGAGTCCGGTGGAGCCGCCGAGGCCGAGGTGGCCGAGGTAGGCGGCGACGTAGGTGTAGAGCACGGTGTGGGCGAGGACGAGGACGAAGGTGACGGCGAGGACGGGGAGGACGCCGGGGACCGTGAGGGTCCGCCCGGCGGGGGCGCGGGCGCCGCGCGCTTCGCCGGGCAGGTCGGGGACGGCGAGGGCGATCCAGCCGAGGAGCCCGGCGGCGATCACGGTCATCGCGGCGAAGGCGGTCCGCCAGCCGGCGGCCTCGCCGAGGAAGGTGCCGGCCGGCACGCCGAGGGAGAGCGCGAGGGGGATGCCGGTCATCGCGACGGCGACCGCGCGGCCCTGGAGGCGGGCGGGGGCGATCCGGCGGGCGTATCCGGCGAGGAGGGCCCAGGCGACGCCGGCGGCGACTCCGGCGAGGAACCGGGCTCCCATGGTGAGGGCGTACGAGGAGGAGGCGGCGGTGACCGTGTTGGCTGCGGCGAAGCCGGCGACCGAGGTGAGGAGCAGCCGTTTGCGGCGCCATCCGGCGGTCCGGGCGGCGAGCGGGATCGCGGTCAGGGCCGTGCCGAGGGCGTAGACGGTCACCGACTGGCCCGCCGCGGCCTCACCGACGCCGAGTCCGGCGCTCATGGCGGGCAGGAGGCCTGCGGGGAGGGTCTCGGTGAGGCTGGTGACGAAGACGGCGGTGGCGAGGGCGAGCAGTGCGGGGAGCGGCAACCGGCCTGAGGACGGGCGGTGTTCGTGGTGTGCGGGCGCGCGGTTCGCCGGACCGGCCGCCGCTGTCGTGTCGTGGCTCATGCTCCGTATGCTCGAACCTTCACATCGATGTGAAGGTCAAGCGATTGCCTGGAGGGGGCTTCCCATGCGGATCGGCGAGCTGTCCGAGCGGACCGGAACACCGCGCAGACTCCTGCGCTACTACGAGGAGCAGGGCCTCATCGTCGCGGACCGGCTGCCGAACGGCTACCGCGTCTACGACCCGTCGAACGTCGACCGCGTGACGCAGATCCGGGGCCTGCTCGACGCCGGCCTGCCGACCCGCATCATCAAGCAGATCCTGCCCTGCCTGAACAAGCCTCGGATCATCCACTTCCCCGACGCGACCCCGGAGATGCTGGCGACCCTGGAGGCCGAGCGCGACCGCATGACCGCCCGGATCCGCTGCCTGACCCGAAACAGGGACGCGGTGGCCGAGTACCTGGACACGGTACGGGAGAAGCTGACCGCGGGGTCGCCGTGACCGAGCCCCTCGGGCCGGGTCGACCGGGACGGCGGCGACCCCGCATGCCGTCGCGGTGCGACCACCGGTCAGGTCATCCGCCGGGCGCCTTCCAGGACGGCCTGCCGGATGCGGTGGTAGGTGCCGCACCGGCAGATGTTGCGGATGGCGTCGAGGTCGGCGTCGGTGATCTCCCGGCCGGCCTCGCGCGCCTTGCGGACGGTTGCCACGGCGGTCATGATCTGGCCCGGCTGGCAGTAGCCGCACTGGGCGACGTCCAGGTCGAGCCAGGCCTCCTGCATGGGGTGGAGCTCGCTGCCGACGGTGTCGGGGAGGCCCTCGATGGTGGTGACCTCGTCGGTCGGGGCGACGTCGTCGACGCGCACCGCGCAGGGCGTGAACGCCTTGCCGTTCAGATGGCTCGTACAGGCCCGGCAGACGCCGACCCCGCAGCCGTACTTGGGGCCGGTGACGCCGAGGACGTCACGGAGGACCCACAGGAGCCGGACGTCGCCCTCGACGTCGGCGGTGACGGCCTTGCCGTTCAGGATGAAGGTGTGCTGCGGCACGGGGACTCCAGCTCTCAGATGGTGCGGTCGCGGCCGTCGGTGGGCGAGGCCGGGACGGGCGGGACGACCGGCAGGGGGGTGAACGCGAGCGGCTCCGCGTGGTTGACCGGGAAGACCGTCGGCATCGTGCCGGTCGCCCGGCCGTACGCGCAGGCGACCGCGGCCATCGCGCCGGCGACGGCCAACTCGCCCGCGCCGCCCGGCCTGTCGCCGGTCGGCGGCATCACGATGATCTCCAGCTCGGGCGGGGTGTTCCACTGCCGGGTGTAGAAGTACTGGTCCCAGCTGCCTTCGAGGAAGTGCCCGTCGCGCAGGTGGAGGCCGGACGTCAGGGTGATCGCGATGCCGTCGGCGATCCCGCCCATCATCTGCGCTTCGAGCCCGCGCGGGTTGACCGCGAGGCCGACGTCGACGGCGCAGACCACCTTGGTCACCCGCGGCCCGGTGTACGCGTTGGGGACCTTGCGGCCGACGGTCTCCGGCCGGCAGTCGATCTCCGCGAGGATCGCGACGGCCGAGTGGTACTCGGTGTGGACGGCGATGCCCTGGGCCGTACCGGCCGGCATCGACCTGCCCCACTCCCCCACCTCGGCGACCTTGTCCAGGACGGCACGGGCCCGCGCGTCCTTGACGAGCCGGCGCCTCAGCGCGTACCCGTCCTGGCCCATCCGCCTGGCCAGTTCGTCCATGACGAGTTCCTGCGCGCAGCGGACGTTGGGCGAGTAGATGTTGCGCATGGAGCCGGTGTTGAAGCCCTTGTCCGTCTCGGCGAGGAGCTGGGTGGTGACGCCGAGGTGGTAGGGGCTGATCTGGGTGAGTTCGAACATCGTCTGGGAGAAGGCGGCGTCGGCGACCGGCAGCCGGGCCGCCTCCGCCGTCAGGACCTCGCCGATGCCGTGCCCGAAGTCGGTGGCGACGGACGTGTGCCGCTGCTCGTACGTGAGGACCTCGCCGAGCGCGTACGTGGCCCGCACCCGGGACGTCGACATCGGGTGCGTACGGCCCTGCCGGAAGTCGTCCGTGCGGTGCCACATCAGCTTCACCGGCTTGCCCAGGGCCTTGGAGATATCGGCGGCCTCCTGGGCGGCGTCGGAGAACAGCTTGCGGCCGAAGGAGCCGCCGCCCTCGGTGACGTGGACGCGGACGGCGGTGGGCGGCAGGCCCAGCTTGAGGGCGATCTGTTCCTGGGCGACGATCGGCGCCTTCAGTGAGGCCCAGATCTCCGCGGAGTCCGCGCGGACGTCCGCGACAGCGCAGTTGGTCTCCAGGGCCGCGTTGCTGGCGAAGTGGAAGGTGAAGCGGGCGTCGACCGCCTTCGTCAGGAGCGGCAGGGCCGGGACGACCAGCGGCAGTTCGGCCCGGCGCAGTTTCTCCAGGACGGTGGCGTCGGAGGCGCCCTCGGCGGTGCCGGGTCCCCAGGTGACGCTCAGCGCCCGCACGGCGTCGACGCACTGCCCGAAGGTGCGGGCGCGGACGGCCACGCCGGTGGAGACGGTGACGACGTCGGTGACCCCGGGCATGGCCCGGACCTCGGCGAGGTTGGCCACCGAGCGGACCGTGCCGTTGATGGTGGGCGGGCGGCACACCATGGTGGGCAGGGCGTCCGGGACCTGGAGGTCCATGGCGAACTTCTTGCGCCCGGTGACCGCTTCGAGCGCGTCCACCCGTCGCTGACCGGTACCGACGACCCGGAAGCGGGCCGGGTCCTTGAGGGTGACCTCCACCGCGGAGTCGGTGACGGCGGCCGCCTTGGCGGCGAGTTCGCCGTAGCCGAGCAGGGCGCCCGCCGGGGAGAGGACGGCGCCCGCCTTCGTGGTGAGGGTGGAGACGGCCTCGCCGAGGACGAGCGAGGCGGCGTGCAGAAGACGGCCGCGCGCGACCGCGGCGGCCACCCGGATCGGGGTGTAGGTCGAGTAGGTCGTGTTGGAGCCGCCGGTCAGCTGGTTGAAGAGCAGCTCGGGCCGCGCGTCGGCGAGGGTGACCCTCACCTTGTCCAGGGGGAGGTCGAGTTCCTCGGCGACGATCATGGCGCTCGAGGTGGTGACGCCCTGGCCGACCTCGGCCCGCGGCAGGGCGAAGTGGGCCGTGCCGTCCGCGTCGATACGGATCGTGATGAGGTTGCTGGTGGGCAGCGCCGCGAGCGTCAGCAGCTCGTTCAGGTCGAGGAGTTCGGCCGGTCCCGGCAGCGACGGCACGAGCGCGGGAACCGCGGCCCGCGCCTGCCGGGGCGCGAGCGCCTCGGCGCCGATCTGGGCCGCCACGGTGAGGGTGGGCGCGGCCAGGACGTAGCCGAGGAACCGGCGCCGCCCGATGCCGGGTTCGCCCCCGCCGGCCGGACTCGCGCCACCGTCACCGGCGTCGCTCGTGTGGTCGTCCCCCGCGGGGTGCCGCCTCGCCATTCGGTGTGCCCTTTCGCCATGGCCCCGGCCTGCTACTGCCGAGTATCCCAGCGAGGATCATCGCTCATCCGGCGTTGCTCCGGGAGCCCTTCGGAGAGGTCGACGCCGTCCCGTCGCGCCCCGCGGCCCGGGCCCCGGCGCCACCCGCCGCAGTCGCGGCCTCCGCCGGGCGCCGATCCGCGCACCCGAGCGGAGCTGCGCCCGGGAGATCCGGGCCCGCTGACCGCCGCCCGCGATCAGGGCGTTGACGGAAACCATGGGGTCCCCTCCCACCGACCGGGCGAGCAGCGCACCGATCACCAGGGGGCCGAGGGCCACCGCGAGGGCCGTACCGGTGGCGGCGACGTGCTGGAGGGAGCGGGTGCGCCGGGCGTCGGAAGTCATGGCCCCAGTCCACCAGCGGGCGCCGGTCGGCGTATCGGTCGGCGTACTCAGGCGTACTCGGCGCGCTACTCATCCGCACGGTACGGCGACGAGGGGTCCCCGCGGCGGGGGTTCATCGGAGATCCTCGGGGAGGTCGAGCGGACGAGGCGTTCCGAGGACGACGACGGAGGGGCACGACGATGACGACGGAGACGACGGAGACGACCGAGACGACCGAGATGGTCGGGGTGACCGGGGCAGTCGGGACAGCCAGGACGGCCGGAGCGACGGCGGACGCCCGGGCGGCCGTGGGCACGGCGCCCGTCCTCGCCGTCCTCGTCGTGGAGCACGAGAGGGAGGCCGGGCCCGGCCTCGTCGGCGAGCGCCTCGCGTGGGCCGGGTTCCGTCTCGACGTGGTGCGGGCCTGGCGGGGCGAGGCCCTCCCCGCGTCGCTGCGCTGCCACGCGGGGCTGCTGGTCCTCGGCGGGTCCGCCAACTGTGAGGACGACCTGGCCGCACCGTGGCTCCCCCGGGTCCGCGAACTGGTCCGCGAGGCCGTGGCCGACGAGGTCCCGCTGCTCGGGATATGCCTCGGCGGCCAGATCCTCGCCCACACCCTGGGCGGTACGGTCGCCCGACGGCCCCGGGGGCCCGAGGTGGGGGCCGTACCCGTGCGGCGGTTGTCCGGCGTCGCCGCGGACCCGGTCTTCGGCGGTGTGCCCGACGGCGCTCCGGCCGCGCAGTGGCACTGGGACGAGATCGCCGCGCTGCCGCCCGGCGCCGTACCCCTGTTGGGCGGCGACGACTGCCCCGTGCAGGCTTTCCGCGTCGGCGGCGCGGGGTGGGGGGTGCAGTTCCATCCCGAGGTCGGCGCGGAGACGGTGGCGGAGTGGGCGGCGGGCGACGGCGAGGACGTCCGCGCGGCGGGCGGTTCGCCGGAGGCGGCGGTGGCTTCCGTACGGCGTGCCGAGCCGGCACTCCGCACGGTCTGGGGCGCGGTGGCGGAGGCGTGGGGCGCGGTCGTACGGGCCCGTGCCGGTGCGGCCGCCGTGCGGGACCGCGGATACTGACGGGGCCGCCGCGCGCGTCCGGCGCGTCCGCTTGGCGGGGCGCGGGCGGTGGGGTTGCGTGGCGGCGACCGTACCGTACGAACACGAGGAGCACCGCCGTCATGGCCGACTACCGCATCGAGACCGTCCGCACCGGGTACCGCAACTGGACCGCCCGCAACGACCGGGGCGCCGAGGTGCGGATGGCCGCCGCGGACGACGCGGACGCCCAGCCCTCGTTCACCCCGGTCGAGTTGCTGCTCGCCGCGATGGGCGGCTGCGGCGGCCTCGTCGTGGACCGGACCGCGCGGGCCGTGGACCACGACGACCTGCGGATCGTGGTGGAGTCAGTGTCGGGGCCCGAGGACGACGGCCGCATCGGGCGCATCCGGGTCAGCTACGAGTTCGAGCTCCCGGACAACAACCCGCGTGCGGCCGAGGTGTTCGCCCGCGGCGTCCGCCTCACCCACGAGAAATTCTGCACGGTGAGCCGGACCGTCGAGCACGGCGCCCGGGTGGAAGCGATCCTGCCCGACGGCACGGTCGGCTTCGAGGGCTGACACCCGCCGCCTGCTTCCAGGAGCCGGTTGGCCGGGGGCCGGTCCGCCGGGGGCCTTCCCGAGGCCGTCCGCCCTCTGGCTGCCTTCCCGGGGCCGTCCGCCGCCCGCCTTCCCGGCTTACGGTCCGGCTGCTCCCCGACTTCCGGTGCGGCTGCTCCCCGGCTTCCGGCCCGGCTGCCCCCCGGCGCCCGGCCCGGCCGCGCGGACGCGGCCGGCCGGCGCCCGGACGTCACTCCTCGATCGCGCCGCCGATCCGTCGCAGATGCCGCCGGAAGGTGTACGCGGGGTCTTCGGCCCGGGCCTTCAGGTAGTCGTCGAAACGGGTCTGCGCGCGCAGGCTCTCGCCGGCCCTGATGCGGCGGGCCTGTTCGCGTTCGGTGCGGAGGATGCCCCGTGCGGTCTCCACGACAGCCTCCGCGCGCGGTCGGCCGCCACGAAGAGGACGCCGTCGTCGTCGGCGAGGACGAGGTCGTCGGCCGTCACGACGTGGTCGCCGCACCGCGCCGTGCGGAGCGCGTCCGGGCCGCGCGGGTCGAGGCGGACGGGGCCCGGCGCGTGGCGTCCGTACGAGAAGACGGGGAGGCCGATCTCCACGAGGTCCGGTGTGTCCCGGTGCAGGCCCCACACGACGACGCCGGCGACACCGGCCGCCTCCGCCTCCAGGACGGCGAGGTCGCCGAGCAGGCCTCGTCGCGGCGTCCGCCGTTGTCGATGACGAGGACGTCCCCCGGTTCGGCGTGGGTGAACGCCTCGATGAACACGTCGACGCTTCCGTGGTGCCGCACGGGCAGCGCCCGTCCGGCGGCGCGCTGACCGGCGACGACGGGCAGGACCCCGGCGGGCGCGGCGCGCGGCGGCTCGCCGAGCCGCACGCAGGCGTCGGCGACGAGGGGGGTGGCGAGGCCGGTGAAGTCGGTCGGCATCGGTGGTCCGTTCTGTGGGAGAGGACGCGTCCCGCTCTCCCTACCCGACCGTGACGCGGGCCAAGGCCCAGGAGGTGTGGTCGAAGGACGTCCTGGCGTTGGCGTCGGTGACCTCCAGGCGCAGGACGCGGACGCGCCGGACGTCGACGTCGACCGGGACAGGGCCGGTGGCGGCGGTCAGGGTGGGGGTGGTGAGGAGGACGCGGTCGTCGCCGTACACGGTGGCGCGGGTGGCGCCGGTGGTGCTCTGACGGGCGGAGAAGTCGTCGATGCCGACGAGGGCGGTGAACCGGTTCGCCGCGCCGCCGAGGTGGAAGGCGATGTCGCTGTAGGCGTGGACGCCGAGGCCCTTGGGGTAGGTGGTGCCGCCGAAGGCGATGGGGGTGCCGTCGCCGGCGGCGTTCTTGCCGTTGGAGGAGTCGCGTTCGACGGGGCCCCAGCCGTTGACGGCGCGGATCCAGGGCAGGTCGGAGAGGTAGCTGTCGCGGGTGGGGGCCGGGGGCGGGGTGGTGACGGTGCCGTCGGCGGCGTACCGGACAGGTCCGCCCGGGGCGAGCGCCGTGCCCTCGGCGGTCAGCGGCCAGGGGGTGGCCGCGGGCGCCCCGGCGGGCGGGGTGACCTGCCAGGCGGTGGTGAGCCGGGCGCCGGGGGCGAGCTGGGCCGCGCCGGTGGCGGTGGTGGCCCGTACGGTCCAGCCGGCCGGGGCGCGGAGCGTGACGGCGGCCGAACTCCAGGCCCGGGAAGAGCCGTTGGCGAGCTCGGCGGTGACGACGAAGGGCTCGCCGGGCACGGCGAGCGGCGGGGTGGTGAGCTTCGTTCCGAACGGGGTGCGGGGGTACCGGTCCTGCCAGGAGGAGCGCATCAGCGCGACGAGTTCGGTGACGCGGGCGGGGTACCGGGCCGCGAGGTCGGAGGTCTCGCCGACGTCGGTGGCCAGGTCGTACAGCTCGACCTGCCACTGGTCGTCGGGCAGGGCGTGGTCGCGGACGGGGGCGAAGCGGACGGCCTTCCAGCGGTCCTTGCGGAGCGCTTCGGCGAGCCAGGTGGAGCGCTGGCGGTCCTGGGCGTCGGCGCGGCTCGTGACGCCCCGCTCGTCACGGAACCAGTACAGGTGGTCGTGGTGGGCGGTGGCCGCGCCGCCGGTGAGCAGGGGCGCCGCCGAGAGTCCGTCCACGTCGGACGGTGCGGGGGCGCCGCCGAGTTCGGCGAGGGTGGGGAGGAGGTCGGTGAGCGGCGTCGGACGGTCGCTGGTGCCGGGCAGGACGCGGCCGGGCCCCCAGGCGATGAGGGGCACGCGGACGCCGCCCTCGTACAGGTTCCGCTTGTAGCCGCGCAGCGGGCCGTTGGCGTCGAACCGGTCGGGGTCGGCCCCGCCCTCCTCGTGGGGGCCGTTGTCGCTGGTGACGAGGAGGATGGTGTCGTCCTCGAGGCCGAGTGCGCGCAGCCGGTCGACGACGTCGCCGACGAGGGTGTCGAAGAGGCTCACCTGCGCCGCGTGCCCCTTGTCGGCGGTGCTCCAGGTCCGTGAGGCGTACGCGCCGGTGTCGGGGATGTCGCTGGGGGCGTGCGGCACGGTCGGGGTGAGCAGCAGCAGGAACGGCTCGGCGGCGTGGCGGTCGAGGAAGTCGAGGGCCCGCTGCCGCAGCAGGTCCGGCGCGTACGCGCCCTTGGCGCCGCCTTCGTTGGCCGGGACGGGTTCCTTCACGCCGTTGTGCCAGAGGTACGCCGGGTAGTACTGGTGGGCGTGGGTGTGGTCGATGTAGCCGTGGAACTCGTCGAAGCCGCGGGCGTTGGGGTGGCTGTCCTGGTCGGCGGTCTCGGGCCCGAAGCCCCATTTGCCGATGACGCCGGTGCGGTAGCCGCGGGCCCTGAGCACCTGGGCGAAGGTGGTGTCGGTGGCGGCGAGGGAGCCCTGTGCCCCGGCCGGGTTGGCGCGGACCGTCGCGTGTCCGGTGTGGAGGCCGGTGAGGAGGGAGCAGCGGGAGGGGGCGCAGACGGCCGCCGTCGCGTAGGCGTCCGTGAACCGCAGTCCGTCGGCGGCGAGTCCGTCGATGCGCGGGGTGGTGACGAGTTTCTGCCCGTACGCGCCGAGCTCGCCGTACCCGAGGTCGTCGGCGACCACCACGACGAGGTTCGGCGGCCGGGTCGTGTCCTCCGGTAGCGCCGCCCCGGCCGGTGCGGTCGTCGTCGCGACGGCGTCGGTGGCGGGCAGGGCGCCGAGGCCGATCGCGGCGGCGGACCCGGCGAGGAAGCTGCGGCGGCTGGACATGGCGGGGCTCCTCGGGGCGGCGGGCGCGGGTGGCGGTGCGCCCCGCGAGTCCCGGACCGGCCGTGTCGTCCGGTCCGGGAGCCGGGCGCACGATCGATCATCGTGGCGCCCGGTCGGGCGGACCATGCACGGAGCATGAAGAACGTGTGACACGGTCCGGGCTCGCCCCCTGGGCGGGCGCACGCGCCTTCGGGCGTCCCCCGCTCCGGCCGTCAGTCGAGCCAGAGTTCGCGGACGCGGCGCAGCGGGTCCGAGGCGATCCGGGGCTCGGCGTCCCAGAGCATCGTGGCGCGTTCGCCGGCGGTGTAGCGCGGCCAGTCGGCGCCCGGGTCCTGGTCGGTGACGAAGGCGACCCAGGCGCGGTGCAGGGCGTCGGCGAGCGCCCGCGGCGGTGCGTCGCCGGCGACGTCCCGTACCCCTTCGGCGTCGAGCAGGTCGAAGGCGAAGGGCAGGTCCAGGCAGTGGAAGGCGATCCCGACGACCGGCGAGCGCCAGGTGAACTCGTAGAACCAGGTGGGCCGTTCGCGGGCGGCGCGGGCGTCGGCCACGGCGAGGTTCGGGGCGCGGAAGGTGGCGTCGGTCATCGCCTGGCCGAAGAGCAGGTCCTCGCCGCCCGCCGCGTAGGCCTCGGTGAAGGCGGCGGTGCGGGCGGGGTCGAGGCCGAGGCCGCCGAGCAGGACGGGCAGCGGCGGCCCCTCGGGGCCGGGCGCGGGGATCATCGTGAACTCGTGCTCGGTGAAGCCGAGCATCAGCGGGACGTCGGCGGCCGCGTCCCCCCGCGTCAGGGCGTCCCGGACGGGTACGGGGATCAGCTCGCCGTCGGCGAAGGGAGCGAGGGCCAGCATCGGCGGCAGGCCCTCGCGGTCGGGGCCCGGCTCCGCCAGGACGTCCTGGAAGTCGAGGATCTCGTCGTCGGTCAGGTCGCGCAGAGCGGCGGCGGTGGCCGGCACTCCGGTGCGCGCGGTGAAGAGGCGGGCCGCGGCGCGGGCCACCTCGGGACCGTCGGGCGTCAGGACCGCGCCGGAGACGGAGATCCCGCCCCGGAACAGGCCCTCGGCCGCGGGCACGGCCAGCAGCGTCTGCACCGCGCCACCGCCCGCCGACTGACCCGCGATCGTCACCTTCGCCGGATCGCCGCCGAAGGCCGCGATGTTGTCCCGCACCCACTCCAGGGCCGCGATCCAGTCCCGCACGCCCCGGTTGTCCGGTGCGTCCTCCAGGTGCAGGAAGCCCTCGACGCCCAACCGGTAGCCGAACGACACGAGGACGACGCCGTCGCGGTTGAACGCCGCCCCGTCGTACCAGGGGCTGGCGGCCGAACCCGCGACGTAGCCACCGCCGTGGATCCACACGAGGACCGGCAGCCCGGCGGCCGGAGCGGTGTCGGGCGTGAACACGTTCAGGTTCAGGACGCCGGCACCCGGGATCGACGGCTCCGGGATCGTCGTCACCTCGGCGAACGGCCGGCGCTGGGCCGTCGGCCCGTACGCCGTGGCGTCCAGCGGCTCCGACCACGACTCCGGCGGCACGGGCGCGGCGAACCGCAGCTCGCCCACCGGCGGCTGCGCGTAGGGGATGCCCAGGAATCGCGAGCTGCCGTCGGCGCGGCGCTCGCCGCGGACGGGGCCTCGGGTGGTGAGGACGGTGGTGCTCATGAGGTGCTGCTCCTTCTGCGCGGGGCGCCACGGGGCCGGGAAGGAACCGGGGGCCGGGACTGGAGCGTGTCACCGTGCGCTTACACGTGTCAATCCCGGGCGGCCGGTCCGCTCCGACTCCTTCCGCCCCTCCTCGCCCTCAGCCCCCGCCAGGAGGCGGTCGGCGCGCGGAAGCAGCAGCGGGGTCGCGAGGAGCAGGAGGCCCGCGAGGGCGATCGCCGCCCGCGGGCCGGTGACGCCGGCGAGGAGGCCCCAGAGCGCGGTCAGCGCCGCCACCGACGCCTTCCCGGTGACCGACCAGGCGGTCAGGGTGCGGGCGACGCGATCGGCCGCCGTCAGGCCGAGGCGGTGGGCGGCGAGCACCGGGTTGAACACGGCCGAGCAGGTGATCAGCGCGAACTCGACCCCCATGACGAGCAGCAGCCCGGTGACCCCGGGGTGGACGAAGGCCAGACCGACCGGCCAGCACACGCGCAGCACGCCCGCGACCCGCAGCACCCGGTGCCCGCCGTACCGCGCGGCCAGCGGCCGTGCCAGCCGCGACCCGACCAGCCCGCCGACACAGGGGACGGCGAAGGCGAGGCCGTACTGCCACGGCGCGAACCCCAGCGGCCCCAGCATGAGGACGGCCAGCAGCGGCGCGGTCGCCATGATCAGCCCGTTGACCAGCACCGTGTGAAGGAAGAGCGGGCGCAGCAGCGGGTGGCCGAGGATGTGGCGCCACCCCTCGGCGAGGTCGGCGGGACGCAGGCGCTTCGGCTCGCCCCGCCCGTCCCGCGCCGCCGCCCACGGGGCCGGCGCCGGTGCGGGTTCGGCGCGTCCGATCGCACGGAGTCCGGCCGCCGAGAGCAGATAGCTCACGGCGTCGGCCAGCACGGTCGCCACCGGGCCGAGCAGCGCGAACAGGGCTCCGCCGAGCGGCGGACCGAGAACGGTCGCGGTCCAGGTCGTGGACTCCAGACGAGCCTGGGCGCGGAGCAGGTCCTCGGGGCGCAGGAGCGCCTTGAGGCAGGCACCGGAGGCGGCTCCGAACGTGATGTCGGCCCCGGCGACGACGACGGAGACGACCAGGAGCTGGGTGAAGCCCAGCCGGTCCAGCGCGAACGCGCCGGCGACGCTCAGGAGCGCCGCGCACCGCACGAGGTCCATCGCGATCATCACCGGCCGCTTGCGCCGGAACTCCACCCACGGTCCGAGCGGCACCGCGACCGCCGCACCCACCGCGGCGCCCACGGCGGCGAGCGCCGCGACCTCGGCGGCCCCCTTGTGCAGCACGGTGATCGCAAGGAGCGGGAAGGCGTTGAACGCGATCCAGGTGCCGAGGGTGCTCGCCGCGAACGCCGCCCAGAGCCACCCGAAGTCCCTCCCGAGTGACGTTCCGCCCACCATTCCCGTACCCCTCTCGCCAACCGGTGCGACAACCACTTGTCGACCACCGACACACCACCGACATCAAAGCCAGCCGAGGAGACCCGGATCAAACAACCACCGATCGGCCGGACGACAACCCGTGGTTGTCGTCCTAGGCTGGGCCCGTGGACCTCGAAGCCGTGCGCACCTTCCTCGCCGTCGTGGACTCGGGCAGGTTCCGGCACGCCGCCGACGAGCTGTCGATCACCCAGCAGGCCGTGTCCAAGCGGGTCGCCGCCCTGGAGAAGGACCTCGGGGTGCGCCTGCTGACCCGCACCGCGCGCGGGACCGAGCCCACGATCGACGGGCAGGCCTTCCTGCCGCACGCCCGCGCCCTGCTCCGGGCCGAGGCGCGCGCGGTCGCGTCCGTGCGGCCGGGCCGTCGCGCGCTGCGGGTGGACGTGCTCGGACGGCGGCTCGCGCCGGCGGCCCTGCTGCGCGACTTCCACCAGGCGCACCCGGAGATCGACCTCGACGTGGTGACGCTCTTCGACGCCGAAGCCGCGGTAGCCGCCCTCCGGGCCGGCACGATCGACGCGTCCTTCCGGGCCGTCAGCATGCCCGGCAGCCGGCTTCCCGAGGGGATCGAGGCCGTACCCGTCCTGGACGAGCCGCTCCAGCTCCTGACCGGACCGGCGCACGCGCTCGCGGGGGCCCCCGAGGTGACGCCCGCACAGCTCGCCGGGCACCGGATCTGGGTGCCCGGGATCGTCAGCGGAACCGAGTGGGCCGCGTACTACGCCGACCTCGCCGCCGAGTTCGACCTCGCCATCGAAGTGGCCGGCCCCGACTTCGGCACGGAGCCGCTCCTCGACACCGTGGCCGACTCCCCCGAACTCGCCACTTTCGTCGGCGCGCAGACCCGCCTCGTCTGGCCCGAGGGCCACGACCTGCGCCGGGTCGCCGTCCATCGCCCCACCCCCGTCTACCCCCACTCGCTGCTGTGGGCCGTCGACAACCCCCACCCCGCCCTGGTGGCCCTCCGCGAGCACCTCTCCACGGCACGGCGGCACCGGCCGCCGGGGGCCGACACCTGGACGCCGTCCTGGGCGCGCCCACGGGAGCGGCGCCCCGCGCCATAGACTCGTACGCCCAGCGGATTCGGGGGAAGGCCGGTCATGAGGTGGAACCTTGACACCGTCATCGGGGTGCTCGTCGGCCTCACCGGCGTCGGGCTCATCGCGGCGGGCCTCGTGTGGAAGGGCCGGGCCGTGCGGCCCTTCGCGGCCGGGCGCGCGCGATCGGCCGCCCGGCGCGAGTACGCCCGTGACCTCCAGCGCGCGTCGGACCAGGTGATCGCGGCGGCCCGCAGGTCCGCCGGCGAGGGCGAGCCGGCGATCGTCACGGTGGCGGCCGTCCTGCGGGTCACCCGCGAGCACTACGGACACGACGAGGTCGACCGTCGGCACGCGGCGGCGGCGCTGCGCCGGCGGTTCGAGCACTGGAGGTGCGCCGCCGACTGCGTCACGGACGCGTACGGCTGAGCCCGGCCGTCATCCGCCCGTTCCTGCGGCGCCGAACGAGTGGACTCGTCGCAACGCGCTGCGGACCGGGGGTCTCGACGCGCAGCGGGATGGTGATGTGGCCGTCCGTTCCCTGCTCCGGAGAAGGCGCCCCGACATGCGACGTACCCCCACCCGACGTCTGTTCGCCGCGACGCTCCTCGTGGCGTCCGTACTGGCTCCGCTGGCCGTGGCCCCGGCCCCGGCCGTCCACGCGGCGGTCGCCGACCGCCAGGGGGCGGACGAGTGCCCGCAGGGCGGTCTCGGCCCGGAGATCGAGGCCCGGCTGGACAAGGCGATCGAGGACGTCCGCAAGCAGGCGCAGATTCCCGGCATCGTCGCCGGGGTGTGGATGCCGGGGAAGGGCAGCTACGTCCGGGCGACCGGGGTCGCGAACACGGCCACCGGCGAACCGATGCGGAAGGACTCGCTCGTCCGGATCGGCAGCGAGACCAAGACCTTCACCGTCACCGCGCTGCTCCAACTCGTGGACGACGGCCGGATCGGTCTCGACGACCCGATCGCCAAGTACGTCAAGGGCGTCCGCAACGGCCGGAACATCACCTTGCGGCACCTCGCCGAGATGCGCAGCGGGCTGTTCCCGTACACCTCGGACCCGGACTTCATCCACGACCTGCTGAGCGACCCGCAGCGCTACTTCACGCCGGAGGAGTCGCTCGCGTACGGCATGAAGCACGCGAACACCTTCAAGCCGGGAGCGAAGTTCGAGTACTCCAACTCCAACCTCGTCCTGCTCGGCCTCGTGATCGAGAAGGTCACCGGCCACCGTCTCGAAGACGTGATCCGCCACCGGATCCTGCGCCCGACGCACCTGCGCCACACCCTCTTCCCGACCGGGCCCGAGTTCCCCCAGCCGCACCCGCGCGGCTACACCGACCAGACCCTGAACGGCACCATCGCGGACGCCACGGACTGGAACCCCAGCTGGGCGTGGGCGGCCGGCGCGATGATCTCGGACCTCGACGACCTGCGCCGCTGGGCGAAGATCGTCGCCACCGGCGAGCTCCTCAGCCCCGAGACCCAGGCACAGCGCCTCAAGACCCTCCCGACCGGCTTCCCCGGCACCACCTACGGCCTCGGCATCCTCGACACCGACGGCTGGATCGGGCACAACGGCTCCATCCCCGGCTACGAGACCGTCACCGTCTACCTGCCGTCGAAGAAGGCCACCCTGGTCCTGATGCTCAACACCGACGCCCGCCACGTCGACAACCAGGAGCCCTCGACCCTGCTCGCCCGGGCCGTCACCCAGATCATCACCCCGGACAACGTGTACGCCGGCAGCGTCACGCCCACCCGCTAGTCGGGCTCCCCGGGTCGAGCTCGACCGAGAGCTGCGCGCCCAGCTCCTCGAATCCCAGCGCGGCCGCCACCCGCCGGGAGGCCTCGGGGCGGGCGCGCCACTGGGGCAGGAGTCCGCCGGCGAGGGCGTGGGCGACGGCCGCCGACGCCGTCCGGCGGGCGAGTCCGCGCCCGCGTGCACCCGGAGCGGTCAGGACGCTGAGGTGGGCCGTCCGGTGGGGCCAGGCCCGGTAACCGGCCGCGGCCACGACCTCGCCGCGCTCGCGGACTACGAAGGCGGGCGAGGTGATGTCCTCCAGAGCCGCCTCCCCCGCGTCGTCGTCACCCGCCGCGCCCTCCAGGGCGCGCAGGGCCGGGTGGTCACCGGGCAGCCGTTCCACCGTCGGCGGGGCGGCTGCCGGGCGGAAGCGGTCCGGGGACAGGTACGCCAGTGCGGCGGGGCCCAGCACCCCCGTCGCGGGCAGCGCCCCGCGGATCGCGTCGACGTCCGCCGGCAGCCCCCTCAGGGCGTCGCGCACCGAGGTGGCGGTGCCCCCGTCGGGCGCGGTCACGAGCGCGGAGCCGCCGAGCACGACGACTCCGGTCCAGCCGGCGGGGCACAGCCCCGACGCGGGGGAGACGACGACGCGTATGCCGCCGGCCCGCGGGAAGGACACGGGCGTCCCGGCCAGGCCTTCCCACAGGGCGCGGGCACGCGTCCGAGTGTCCTCGCCAGGCATGTCCCGGCCCCCTACGCGATCGACTCGGGTACGGGCGTGGCCTGGTGGTAGTACATGCGCAGGGGCTGGTCGGGCGCGGCGCCGGGTTCGCGGCGCCAGAGGGAGGTGCGGCGGGCGCGGCGGCCTTCGTGGAGGGTTTCGAAGGTGAGGTGGACGAGGCCGGGGGCGAGGAGGACGCCGGTGACGGGGCCCGGTTCGTAGGGGGTGCCGTTCCCGGTGCTGCCGGACATCTCGGGGAGGGCGGCGAGCATCTCGGCGTAGGTCCAGCGGCGGCCGGAGGCGCCGACCTCGACGAACTCGGGGTCGAAGAGCGGGACGGAGAGGGTGCGGGAGGCGCGTACCGCGGGGTCCAGGAGGCGGAGTTCACCCGCGATGGCCTCGGCGACGTCGGGGTGCGGGGAGTCGGGTGCGGGGGTGGTGTGCTGGTGGGTCATGGGGGCATTCTGCCTGCGGGGCGAGCCGGTCGGCCCGGGGTTTTCCCTGGTCGCACGGCTCGCCCCGCCATGTGTCGCTACTCGAAGGCCGCCGCGGCCTCCTTCAGTGCGGCGGTGACCGTCTCGGGCGCGTCGGGGCCGGGGGCGCCGGGGCGGTAGGTGACGGAGTGGAGGCGGCCGGTGAAGCGGAAGGAGCGGTGGCGTTCGAAGAGGGGCCAGGAGACGGGGGACTTGCGGTCGATGCCGACGCTGATGCCCTGGAAGGGGGCCATGCCGATGAGCTGGTGGACGCTGTCGGGGGCGGCCCGGTGTTCGTCGTCGACGGTGACGGTGAAGCGCCAGCGGAGCCCTTCCTCGGCCGTGGCGGTGAGGAGGATCGCGTGGGGGCCGGCGGAGAGGGGGCCCGCGTCGGTCTCGTGGAGGGTGCCGTACTCGTTGTAGGCGAAGGCGAGCCGGCCGTCCTCGACGTAGAGGCTGTAGCCGCCGCCCTGGTCGCCGTGGGAGACGAGGACGCCGTCACCGGTCTCGTCGACGGCCACGGCGATCTCGAAGGAGCGCAGGGAGACGAGGCGGGAGGAGCGGTAGCGCTCCAGTTCCGGAGTGCCGGGGAGCAGGGTGAGGGGGCGGGAGAGGCGCTGTTCGGCGGGGTTGCGGCGGGTGAGGGCGCCGCTGTGGTCGGGCAGCGGGAAGACGCCGTTGCGCCAGGCCGCCTCCTCCCACGCTGCCGACAACTCCTTGACCAGGTCCGGTTGTTCGGCGGCGAGGTCGTGGATCTCGGTGGGGTCGGTGCGGATGTCGTAGAGGGCCCATTCGGAGTCGTCGTAGGGCGTGCCGGGCCGGTGGAGGGTGACGAGCTTGCGGCCGTCGCGGTAGTGGCTGCGGTTGCCGGTCATCTCGCAGTACTGCTCGGGGTGGGTGGAGGCGTGGGCGGGGTCGGCGAGGACGGGCGTGAAGTCGGTGCCGTCGAGTTCCTGGAGGGGGACGCCCCCGCGGGTCTCGGGCCTGGTGAGGCCGGCGAGTTCCAGGAGGGTGGGGGTGATGTCGGTGACGTACTGGTACTGGGATCGGAGTCCGGTGGCGAGCCGGCCGTCTCGGACGCCGTCGGGCCAGGAGAGGACGAAGGGCACGCGGACGCCGCCGGCGTAGGTGTGGCCCTTGTAGAGGCGGAAGGGGGTGTTGGAGGCCATGCCCCAGCCGCGGGGGTAGTGGACGAGGCTGCGGGGGCCGCCGATGAGTTCGGGGTCGCGGTCGACGTCGGGGTCCCAGTCGCCGGGGAGGCGGGGGTGGTGGACGAAGCGGCTGAAGTAGGAGCGGGTGCCTTCGGGGCCGCCTTCGCCGGTGCCGCCGTTGTCGGAGGTGAAGACGACGATGGTGTTGTCGAGTTCGCCGAGGGCGGCGAGGGTGTCGGTGAGCCGGCCGAGGTTCTGGTCGATGTTGTCGACGAGGGCGGCGTAGACCTCCATGTAGCGGGCGTAGAGCCGCTGCCGGTCGTCGGACAGGGAGTCCCAGGCGGGGACGTCGAGTCCGGCCTCGCTGTTGCGCTCGGGCAGTTCGGTACCGGGCGGGAAGAGTCCGGCGGCGAGCTGGGCGGCGAAGCGCCGGTCGCGCAGGGCGTCCCAGCCGTCGTCGTAGCGGCCCCGGTGGCGGGCGATGTCCTCGGCCTTGGCCTGGAGGGGGCCGTGGACGGCGTTGTGGGCGAGGTAGAGGAAGAAGGGCTTGTCCGGGTCGTGGGCGCGCAGCGACTTCACCATGGAGATCGCCTGGTCGGTGATGTCGTCGGTGTAGTAGTAGTCGTCGGGGAACTCGTCGATGTCGAGGGGGCTGTTGTCCCGGACGAGCTGGTGCGGGTGGAAGAGGCTCGTGAGCCCTTCCAGGACGCCGTAGTACTGGTCGAAGCCCTTCTGGAGCGGCCAGTTGCCGCGGTGGTCGGCCGCGTTGGAGGCGGAGTCGCGGACCAGGTGCCACTTGCCGACGGCGTAGGTGGCGTAGCCGGCGTCATGGAGGAGTTCGGCGAGGGTGGGGATGTCGTCGGCGACCTCCATGCCGTAACCGGGGAAGCCGGGATCGGAGTTGGCGACCATGGCGTAGCCGACGCGGTGTGGGTTGAGGCCGGTGAGCAGGGCGGCGCGGGCCGGTGAGCAGAGCGGCATGGTGTGGTAGTTGGTGAGCCGTACGCCCGCGTCCGCGAGGCCGTCGAGGACCGGGGTGGGGATCTCGGAGCCGAAGGGGCCGATGTCGCTGAATCCCATGTCGTCGACGAGGACGACGACGATGTTCGGTGCCTTGGCCGGCGGGGTGGTACGGGCGGGCCAGGCGGGCTCGGATGCGGCGAAGGTCCGGCCGACGCGCCCGGGGAAGCCCTCGTAGGGGTCGCGGCGGGTGTGCGTGGACCGGGTGGCGGGGTCGCGTGGGGTGCCGGTGGTCATGCGGGGGCGGGTCCTTCCGGGAGGAGCGTGCGGGCGGTGCGGAAGCCGCCGTGGCCGGTCGAGGAGTCGGGGGTGTTGTGGGAGCGGGCGGCGACCCGGTAGCGGTTGCAGTAGGAGGAGTGGCACAGGTACGAGCCGCCGCGGATGACGCGCTCGCCGGGGCCGAAGGCGTCGGCGCACCACTCCCAGACGTTGCCGGAGGTGTTGTACAGGCCGTGGCCGTTGGGCGCGTACGCGGTGACGGGGACGGTGCCGGTGCGGCCGCCGGGCCGGTCGGAGCGGTACGGGAAGTCGCCGGCCCAGGTGTTGCACATCTCCCGGCCGCCGGGGGTGAGTTCGTCGCCCCAGGGGTAGCGGGCGCCGTCGAGGCCGCCGCGGGCGGCGTACTCCCACTCCGCCTCGGTGGGGAGCCGGACGCCGGCCCAGGCGCAGTAGGCGAGGGCGTCGTCGTGCGAGACGTGGACGACGGGGTGGTCGGCGCGGCCTTCCAGGTCGGAGCCGGGGCCTTCGGGCGCGTGCCAGGAGGCGCCGGTGACGCCGAGCCACCACGGGGCCTGCGGGACCCGGCCGAGGACGTGCCGTTCGGCGGCGGGGTGGAGCAGGAGGTGGAAGACGAAGGAGGAGCCGAAGCGTTCCGCGTCGGTGCGGTGTCCCGTGGCCGTCACGAAGTCGGCGAACCGGGCGTTCGTGACGGCGGTGGCGTCGATCGCGAACGGGGCGACGGTCACCTCCCGTGCGGGTCCCTCGTGGTCGGCGGGGTAGCCCTCGTCGAAGGCGTCGCCCATCCGGAAGGTGCCGCCGGGCAGCTCCACCGCGGGGTGGGGCGGCGGAGCGGTCCGTACGGTCGGCAGCGGCAGGAGCTCTCGGGTCGCCGCGTGGCCGGCGGGGCCCGCGCAGGTGCGGCCCGGGGTGCAGCAGGCGCTCACGCGGACACCGCCTCGGGTGCGGCGGTCACCGGCACGGGTTCGGGCGCGGCGTCGAGCAGGGCGCGGGTGTACGGGTCGCGGGGGTGGTCGCACAGCTCGTCGGCGTCGCCGGTCTCCACGACACGGCCGTCGTGCATGACGGCGATCCGGTGGCTGACCTGGCGGACGACGGCCAGGTCGTGGGCGATGAAGACGAGGGCGAGGCCCAGGTCGCGCTGGAGGTCGGTGAGGAGGCCGACGATCTGGGCCTGGACGGAGACGTCGAGCGCGGAGACGGGTTCGTCGCAGATGAGGACGTCGGGCGCGGGGGCGAGGGCGCGGGCGATCCCGACGCGCTGGCGCTGCCCGCCGGAGAAGGAGCGCGGGTGCCGGTCGGCGACGGCCGGGTCGAGGCCGACGAGGCGCAGCAGTTCCGCGACGCGCCCGGCGCGCTCGCCGGGGGTGCCGATCCCGAAGGCGCGCAGCGGTTCGGCGACGATCTCCCCCACGGTCATGCGGGGGTTGAGGGAGGCGTACGGGTCCTGGAAGACCATCTGGACGCGGCGGCGCACGGCGTGCAGCTCGGCGCGGCCGGGCCGGGTGACGTCCTGGCCGTCGAGGAGGATCCGGCCGCCGTCGGACGGCTGGGCGTGGGCGAGGACCCGGGCGAGGGTCGACTTGCCGGAGCCGGACTCGCCGACGATGCCGAGGGTCTCCCCCGCCGCGAGGGTGAGGGAGACGCCGTCGAGGGCGGTGAAGGAGCGGCGGCCGCGGCCCTGGTAGGTCTTGCGGAGCCCGTCGGCGCTCAGGACGACGGCGCCGGGTGCGGGCCGGTCGATGCGTACGGGCGGTGGGGGCGGGGGCAGCGGCGCGCCGTGTTCGGCGGCGGGCAGGCAGGCGGCGCGGACGGTGTCGGTGACGGCGGTGAGCGGCGGGGCGGTGGTGTGGCAGCGGTCCTCCGCGAGGGCGCACCGGGCGGCGAAGGCGCAGCCGGCGAGCGGCAGGCCGAGGTCCGGCGGCGTGCCGGGGATGCCGGTGAGGCGGGTGCCGGAGGGGGCGGACAGCCGGGGCACGGCGGCGAGGAGGCCGGCGGTGTACGGGTGGCGGGGGCGGGTGAGGACGTCGGCGGTCGGGCCGTCCTCGACGATCGTGCCGCCGTACATGACGAGGACGCGTTCGCAGGCGCGGGCGACGACGCCCATGTTGTGGGTGATGAGGACGACCGCGGTGCCGGTGCTGCGGGTGAGGTCGCCGAGGAGGGTGAGGATCTGGTCCTGGACGGTGGCGTCGAGGGCGGTGGTGGGTTCGTCGGCGAGGAGGATGTCGGGTTCGCCGGCGAGGGCCATGGCGATGAGGACGCGCTGGCGCTGACCGCCGGAGAACTGGTGGGGATGGTCGTCGAGGCGGCGCTCGGGGTCGGCGATGCCGACGAGGCGCAGCAGTTCGACGGCGCGGCTGCGGCGGGCCTTCCGGTCGCGGCCGCCGTGCGCCCGCAGCACCTCGTCGAGGTGGCGGCCGACGGTGAGGACGGGGTTGAGCGCGGTCATCGGGTCCTGGAAGACCATGCCGACGCGGGCGCCGCGGACGGCCCGCAGCCGCTCCTCCCCGGCCGTGGTCAGCTCCTCGCCGTCGAGGCGGACGGAGCCGCCCGTGATGCGGCCGGTACCGGGGAGCATCCTGAGCAGGGCGAGGGCGGTGGTGGACTTCCCCGAGCCCGACTCGCCGACGACGGCGAGGGTCTCGCCCCGGCGGAGGGTGAAGGACACGTCCCGGACGGCACGCAGGGCGCCGCCGCCGGGGGTGGTGAACTCCACGTCCAGACCCTGGACTTCGAGGAGGGGCGGGGTGGTCATCGGCGTATCTCCCGGTTCAGCGCCTCGGCGGTCAGGGAGAGGCCGAGGACGAGCGCGGTCACGGTCACGAGCGGTCCGGCGGCGAAGTGCGGGGCCTGCGCCAGGTAGGGCATCGACTGGCTGAGGACGGCGCCGAGGGTGGGTTCGGGCGGCCGGACGCCGACGCCGAGGAAGCTCATGGCGCCTTCCAGGAAGACGGCGACGGTGAGGGAGACGGCGATCTGGACGACGAGCGGGTCGACGGCGTTGGGCAGGACGTGACGGGTGAGGATCCGGCCGCCGGACGTGCCGCCGACGCGGGCGGCTGTCACGTACTCCCGGCCGCTCTGGACGAGGATGCCGGTGCGGAGCAGCCGCCCGAAGGCGGGGATCTCGGCGAGCGCGATGACGAGGATCACGGGCAGTCGGCCGGGGCCGAGGACGGCGGTGACGGCGAGCGCGAGGATCAGTCCGGGGAAGGCCAGGATCAGGTCGAAGGTGCGTTGGACGACGGTGTCGGCGACCGGGTGGGTGGCCGCGGCCAGGGCGAGGAGGCAGCCGAGGGCGGCGCCGAGCGGCACGGCGGCGGCGATGATGCCGAGGTCGGCGCGGATGCCGTACAGCAGCCGGGAGAGGAGGTCGCGGCCGAGGTCGTCGGTGCCGAGCGGGTGTCCGGGCGTGCCGGGTCCGGCGAGCGCCAGGGCGCTCTGGTCGGTGGGTCCGTGGGCGGCGAGGACGGGGGCGAGGAGTCCGGCGAGGACGACGAGCCCGACGAGGGCGAGGCCGGTCCGGCCGCGCGCGGTGGCGAGGGCGGCCCGGTAGGGGTGGCGGGGCCTGGGGGCGGGGGTCGGCTTGGTGGCGGCGAGGGTGGTCATGGCGGTCACTCCCACCTGATTCGGGGGTCGAGCCAGGCGTGGACGAGGTCGGTGAGCAGCTGGACGAGGACGAAGACGGTGACGAGGAGGAGCAGCAGGTCCTGGACGACGGGGTAGTCGCGGCGGACGAGGGCCTGTTCGGCGAGCTGGCCGAGGCCCGGCCAGGCGAAGATCGCCTCGACGAGGACGGCGCCGCCGAGGAGGTGGCCGGTCTGCATGCCCAGGAGGGTGACGACGGGCGGGAGGGCGTTCGGCAGGGCGTGCCGCCAGAGGAGGCGGCGGGGTGCGACGCCGGCGGCGGTGGCGGTGCGGATGTGGTCCTCGGCGAGGGTCCGCTCGATGCCGTCCTTGAGGTAGCGGCCGAGCACGGCGGAGCTGGGCAGCGCGAGGCAAAGGGCGGGCAGCAGCAGGTACTGGACGCCGAGGTCGGGTGCGGTGAGGAGCGGGACGCGTCCGCCCGGGGGCAGGACGCCGAGGAGGACGGCGAAGACCAGGACGAGGAGGACGCCGGTGACGAAGGGCGGTACGGCGAGTGCTCCGGTGGTGAGGACCCTTACGGTGCCGCTGACCCAGCGGTTGCGGGAGGTCGCGCCGAGGATGCCGAAGGCGGCTCCGATGACGACGACGAACAGCAGTGCTCCGAGGGTGAGTTCGACCGTCGCTGCGAGTCCGTCGGCGATCAGGTCGGCGGTCTGCCCGCCGATCGCGTAGGACGGCCCGAGGTCTCCGGTGAGCAGGTCGCCGATCCATCGCGCGTACTGGGCGGGCAGCGGCGCGTCGAGTCCGAGCCGGGCGCGGATGGCGGCTTCGGTGGCGGGGCTCGCGTCGGGTCCGGCGAGGACGGCGGCGGGGTCGCCGGGGACGAGCCGCAGGAGGGCGAAGGCGACGAAGGAGGCGACGAGGAGGACGAGGAGTGCGGAGGGGAGTCTCCGCAGCAGGTAGCCGCGCATGTCAGTCGACCAGGTGGGCGTCGTCGAGGACGAGGTAGGAGAACTTGTTGAGGGTGACTCCGCGCAGCTTCTCCGCGGAGACCTGGACGGAGCCGCGGATGACGAGGTCGATGATGAACGCCTCGTCGAGCAGGGTGTCGGTGATCCGCTGCCGCAGGGCGTTGGCGCGGGCTCCGGTGGCGGGGCCGGTCCATGCCTCCCGGACGACCTTCGTGTAGGCGGCGGAGCGGAACTTGGAGGTGTTCTTGGCCTCGTTGAAGGGGTAGGCGCTCACGGCGAGCGTGGCGGGCTGGACCTGGGCGAAGCCGTGGCCCATGGTCCAGAGGCCGGGCATGGTCTGGGCGATCAGGTGCTTCTGCGCGGTCGCGGGGTCGGTGGGCTGGAGGGTGACCTGCACGCCGATCTGCTTCAGGTCGTACTGGACGGCTTCGGCGACCGCCGTCTCGCCGGGCAGGTTGACGTGGAGCAGGGGCAGGTCGAGCCTGGTGTGCCCGGCGGACTTGAGGAGCTCGCGGGCCTTGCCGGGGTCGTACGTGTAGTGGGTGCGGCCGGCTTCGGTGAAGGCGGGCGACGACTTGGGCCAGGGTGTGGCGGACGCGAGTCCGTAGCCGCCGAGGACCTGCTTGAGGATCCGCTCGCGGTCGATGGCCCAGGCGAGGGCCTGCCGGACGGTCTTGTCGTCCAGGGGGGCGACGGTGGTGTTGACGCCGAGGTAGTAGGCGCCGCCGCCGGTCGCGTACTCGCTGACGGCGAGCCCGGGGGCGGCCTTGACGACCCCGAGGTTCTTGCCGGGGACGCCGAAGGAGAGCTGGGACTGTCCGCTGCGGAGGGAGGACAGCAGCGCGTCGGCCTGGGGCACCACGCGGAACTCGACGGCGTCGAGGTAGGGGCGGCCGGGCTGCCAGTACCGGTCGTTGCGCGTGAAGCTGAGCCCGGCGCCGGGGCTCCACTTGGTGAGCCTGAAGGGTCCGGTGCCGTTCAGCTTCCTGCCGCTGACCGCGTCCTCGATGCCGTGGCGGTCGGTGATGATCATGAATTCGAAGAGGTCGAAGAGGTTGTTCACCGGGTGGGCGAGCTTGAGGACGAGCTCGTGGTCGCCGCGCTTCTCGAATCCGGTCACGGCCGCCGCGGTGGCCCTCAACTGGGCGGCGCGGAGGGGGTTCTGGAGGTTCTTCACGGCGAAGATCACGTCGTCGGCGGTGAACGGCCTGCCGTCGTGGTAGGTGACGTCGGTGCGCAGCTTCAGGGTGATCGCCTTGCCGTCCGCGGCGGCCTGCCAGGACGTGGCGAGCTCCGGCTGCGGCTCCAGCCGGTCGTCGTAGCGGGTGAGGGTGTTGTAGATCAGCCGCTGCTGGAGCGACTGGGCGCTCTGCGCGAAGAGCAGGCTGGGCGTGAAGTCCGCGTTGACGGCGACCGTGAGGGTGCCGCCTCGCTTGGGCTCCGCCCCCGACTTGCCGGCGGGCACCTCGGTCTCGGAGACCGCCGAGCGGCAGCCCGCCAGGCCGAGCCCGAGCAGCAGGGTGCCGCCGCCCGCGGCGCGCAGGGTGGTGCGCCGGGAGAGTGCGGTGGGCGTGGAGGAGAACAGCTCGGTCATCGATGCCTGCCTGTGAAGGGGTGGAGGCCGCAGGGTGAGCGGATTCGTTCCGCTGCGGAAGGAAGAGGGGGAAGGGTGGTGGTCCGAGCCGCGCGGTGTCGAGACCGCACGACCCGGAGGTACGGGGGTGCTGGGGTACGGGAGTGCTGGGGTACGCGGGTACGGGGGTACGCGGGTACGGCAGTACGGGCCGCTCGGCTACCGAGTGACGCCGCCACGGGAGCGCGAACCGGCCGACGGTGGCGAGGGTGGGCGGAACGCGCCGGCCTCAGGTGCCCCGAGGGAACGGCGGAACGCCCGCGTTCGGCGGGGCCGGGGTGGTGTCAGCGGGGCCGGTGCGACGGCCGGCGCCGGAGTCGGTCGTCGGGACGGACGCCGGGATCAGACGCGGACGGCACAGACCGCGCTGGCCTGTCGACAGAGGTCGACGTGCCTGCGGGAGATGAGGCGCATGTCCGGATTCACGGGAGCAATATGACAGCGGCTTCGCGGGGCGGTCAACCGGGGTTGACCGCATTCTGAGACGACCTCACACCTCGACCACTCCACCCGTCAGCTCGGCGACCGTCTCAAAAGGCCTTCTGAACAGGGGATTCAGTAGAACCGTGCCCGCTGCGACGGGCAGCGTGGCCGGTCCGGCATGTGGACTGACGATCCGTTCGGGATCGTCGCAGACGTGCGAGAGGTCGATCGCGGCGCCCCGGATCTCCTCCAGGTACTCCGGTTCGAGCACGCTGGACTGCTCGGTCACGACGACCAGATCGGGGTTGAGGACGTCCAGGAGCAGGGCGACGGCGCGGCCGACCGACCGGGCCCGTTCTCTCAGCAGCCGGTCGGCGCGCCGGTCCCCGGCCGCCGCCGCGTCCACGACGAGGGAGGTGTCGGGCTCGGGCACGATGCCGCGGCGCACCGCGGTGAGCCCGACGGCGGTGTTCGACGCGGTCGCCTCCAGGCAGCCGGAACGCCCGCACGGGCAGGGGACGGTGGAGTCCGGGACGGGCAGATGGGCCACGTCGCCGGCCGCCGCCCCCGGTCCCTGGTGCACGACTCCGGCGAGTCCGACGGCCGCGTCGACGACGTTGCCGACGAAGAGGTGCACGAGGCTGCGGCGGGCGGCGGGCCGGCCGAAGAGGATCTCCGACTGGGCGATGGAGCGGGCGTGGTTGTCGACGTGCACGGTGGTACGTCCGCCGAGGCCGCGGGCCAGCTCGGCTGCGAGCGGCCGGCGGCGCCAGCCGAAGGCGTCGTGGCGCACCACCGCCCCCTCGGCGGGGTCGACCCACCCGCCGACCGCGGCACCGACCCCGAACAGCGGCCGCCCCCGGGTGTGTTCGTCCAGGAAGCCGCGCAGTCCGCGGGCGACGGCCTCGGGCAGGACGTCCGGCGCGATGCCGTCGTGGGGGTAGGTCCGGCGCGCCAGGACCTGTCCCCGCAGGTCGACGAGGGCGAACGTCGAGGCGGGCACCCCGAGGTGGACACCGCCCGCGACGGGCCCGCCGGTGGCGCCGATGTGCAGGTCGACGGGGATCTGGGGCCGCCCCACTCCCCCGCCTCCCGCGAGTTCGGGCAGTTCGCGCAGGAGGCCGAGCCGGGTGAGGTCGGTGGCCTGCCGGGAGACGGCGGCGGGGCTGAGGCCGGAGAGGCGTGCGACGGCGCCGCGGGCGACGGGTCCGTGGTCGAGGACGGTCCGCAGCACGCTGGCCGCGTTGGCCTCGCGCCGGCCGTCGCCCGCCCTCCGGGGGCCGTGGGGGGTGGTCGTCATGGGGGCCTCTCTGGTCGTCTCCGCGGTGGGGCTCTGATCACTGTTGCGGCGGTGTGAAATCCCGTGGCCGCCGTCGGCACGGCCGCCGTCCGCGCTTCCGGGCCGGCCGACCCCACCCAATGCGGGGACATCACCACTGGTCAGGGGCGGTTCGGCACTGCACGGGGGCGAGGCGCGGGGCCACCGGGCAGGCGCCGATTCAACCACCGGGGGCGGGGGTTCGGGGAGCCGGCGGCCGCTTGACGTGTGGCGGCGGCCGCTGCGAGGCTCCGGGACATGTTCGCGACCTCCTCCTCCTGTCTCGCCCTCCACGGCGCCTGATCCTCGCGACCTCCCGCGCGGCCGGTTCGCCGCTCGCGCTCCCGCGTTCCTCGCCCTGAGGGCACGCCTCCCGCGGCCGGTTCGCCGCTCGCGCTCCCGCGTTCCTCGCCCTCTGGGCACGCTTCCCGCGCTCGACGCGCCTCGCCCGTACCCCTCGTACGGCTCGCGCGGCTTCGCTTCCCCTCATTACTTCCGCTCCGGAATTAATTCCGAGCGGCTCGGACCCCGCGAAAGGAACCACCATGTCCACCGCCACCACCACGATCACCGTCCAGAAGGTCGGCGGCCGCCTCGGCGCCGTCATCTCCGGCGTCCGCCTCGGCGGCGACCTCCCCGCCGAGACCGTCGCCGAGATCCGTGCCGCCCTCCTGGCGCACAAGGTCGTCTTCTTCCGCGGCCAGGACCACCTGGACGAGGACGCCCACGAGGCCTTCGGCCGGCTCCTCGGCACTCCCGTCGCCCACCCCACCGTCCCCTCGGCCGACGGCCGTTACTCCTTCCCGATCGACTCGGACTACGGCGGCCGGGCCAACCAGTGGCACACCGACGTCACCTTCGTCCCCGCCTACCCCGCGTTCTCGATCCTGCGCGCGGTGGTCATCCCGCCCTACGGCGGCAACACCCTGTGGGCCAACACGGCGACGGCGTACGAGAAGCTCCCGGAGCCGCTGCGCGCCCTCGCCGACGGCCTGCGCGCCGTGCACTCCAACGACTACGACTACGCGGCCCTGCGCCCCGGCGTCCTGCCCGAGCAGCTCGAACGCTTCCGCGAGATCTTCGCGTCGACGAAGTACCTCACCGAGCACCCGGTGGTGCGGGTCCACCCCGAGACCGGCGAACGCACCCTGCTGCTCGGCAACTTCGTGCAGCGGATCAGCGGCCTGACCGGCGCCGACTCGCGCGCACTGCTCGGCCTCTTCCAGGCGCACGTCGAGCGTCCGGAGAACACCGTGCGCTGGCAGTGGCAGGTCGGCGACGTGGCGATCTGGGACAACCGGGCCACCCAGCACTACGGCGTGGACGACTCCGACGACCACGACCGCAAGCTCCGCCGGGTGACCATCGACGGCGACGTGCCGGTCGGCGTGGACGGCCGCTCCTCGGTGCTGCTCGCGCCCGAGACCGTCCCGGAGCCGGGCTTCGGGATCGCCTCCGGCGCCTCGACGGCCCCGACCGACCCCGCGGCCACGGCGACGGAGTCCGCCGCCGTGTGACGAGCGTCCCGCCCCCGGTGAGTCGGCGCGCCGGGGGCCGTGCGGGGGCGGGAGGGGTGGTGGTGTCAGGCGGGGGGCGGCATGGCGTAGTCGGTGAAGCCCACCCAGTCCAGGGCCACGCAGGGTTCGTCACCGAGGACCCAGGCGTCGTGCCCGGGGGTGACCCGCATGAAGTCGCCCGCGCCGAACTCCACCGAATCGCCGTCGTCCATGACGACCTTCATCCGGCCGCTGACGACGTATCCGACGTGCGACGCCTGACAGCTGTCGGTGCCGGCGATCGGCTTGACGTGCTTGGACCACTGCCAGCCCGGCTCGAAGACGGCACGGCCCACCGCACCGTCCTCACTGGTGAGCAGATCGAGCCTGCCCTTGCCGTCCTCGAAGGGACGGGTCTCGTCCGCTTCGTCGAAGCTCTTCCGTACGATGCCGGCCATCTTGTGCTCCCGGCGGGGAGAAGGAGGGTCCCCGAGTCCTCTTCCAGGCTACGCCGGGACCGTCCCCGCCACCCTGCGCAACCGTGCGGGGAGGATGGTTCGCTTTTACATCGAATTCCCGGCGGGGGCACCCCTCGCTTGGTGGTTCCCGGCAGATCCGGGCCCCGAATTCTGTGCACATCACTTATCGGTCAGACCTACACATAAAGACCAGATAAGCGCACAATGAAACAGCGGCACGCATTTGCCGCGACTGTGGTCGGACGTGTATGACGCCAGAAGGAGGCGAGTCGTATGGCCGACGTCTCTCACCGTCCTGGTGATATCGCGGGACACCCCGACGCGTCGGAAATGCGGGACAGGTACGCCCGTATGCTCCAGACCCGAGGTGTCGCGGCGGTCGAGGAACTCGTGATCCTCGCCGGCATCTACGCCGCGATCTCCGGGTGGACGGTCCATTTCTCCGCCGCCCAGCCGGAACTCGCCATCAGCAACCTGGTCGTCGGCATCGCCCTCGCGGTCCTCGGCCTGTGTATGTCGATGGCCCCCGAGCGGTCGCAGGACCTGAACTTCGTCGTCCTGCTCATGGGCGCGTGGCTCATCGTCGCCCCGTGGGTGGTCTCGCGGAACCCCGACACCGGCATGATCCTCAGCAACGTGATCACCGGTGCGTGCGTCTGCCTGTTCTCTCTGACAGCCGGCGGACTGCTCATGAGCAAGCGGAGGAGGACGTGACCGGGCTGACCCTCACTCACGCACCCTCTCCCCCAACCATCCGTTGATCCTCTCCCGGAACGGCGGCACCTCCATCCCCCGGAGGTGCCGCCTCTTACCGTTCCGGTCCGGGAACGGCCAATACCGCGTAACGAATCGATGCGTGCGGTTTCGGTCACCGCTCGGCGCGAAAAACTGCTCCTCAGAGACAGGCACAGGCTCCCGCTCGCTGACCGAGTCCTTGGGGGGACAAAGTGAACTGGTACCTCGACGTCCTCAAGAAGTACGCGGTGTTCACCGGCCGAGCGCGTCGCCAGGAATTCTGGATGTTCGCGCTCTTCAACGTGATCGCGGCGCTCGTCCTCTTCGCCGTCGACATGGCGCTCGGCACCTATCCGCTGCTGTACGGGCTCTACGCGCTGGCCGTCCTGCTGCCGTGCCTCGGAGTGACCGTCCGCCGCCTGCACGACACCGGCCGGTCCGGCTGGTGGATCCTCATCGACCTGATCCCGCTCGTCGGCGCCATCATCCTGATCGTCTTCCTCGCCACCGAGGGCGACCAGCACCAGAACGCCCACGGCCCGAACCCGAAGGCGGTACCCGCCCACTGACGGGCCGCTCTCCCTCACGGGGACGGAAACCCCCGGAAGGTGAAACCCCCGGAAGGTCCACTTCCGGGGGTTTCCCCCGCGTATAGAGCCGGTACGGAGCGTTTGGCCCCGCCGCCTTGTGCACGGTGGCGCACGACCCGCCCCCACCGCCCCGCCTAGCCTCGCCGAACGGACGCGACGGCACCAACGAGGGGCGGAACCACCGGTGAACTGGCACATCCACGACTACCGCGAGAGCGATCTCGCCGCGGTCGTCCATCTGATCGACACCACCGCCGAGCTCGGGCAGGAGTCCGTGTTCTCGCTCGCCGAGTGCATCGGCGCCCTCACCAGCCGGGAGCCGGCCGTGGTCGCCGTCCACCAGGGCGTGCCCATCGGAGCCGCGCTCGCCTGCGTCTCCGGCGAGCGGGCCTGGGTGATGCGCGTCGCGATCTCGTCGGCGTGGCGCGGCCGCGGCCTCGCGAGCGCCCTGCTCGTGGAGCTGGAGCGGCGCCTCGTCGCGGCCCGCGTCGGGCGGATCGCGTACGTCCTGCCGGAGGAGGAGCTCCTCGGCGAGGGACTCCTGAACGCCGGCTACACCCGGCAGCCGGCCGTCGCCTACTTCGAGAAGGTGGAGCCGCTGCACGGTCCGGCAGCCGGACTCCTCGACGACCTCGGCGGCCGGCTGCTGCCGGGCGACCTGTGGGTGAGGGTGGCCGGGATGGAGCGCGAGAAGGACCTGATCGAACGGCGGGTGGTGCTTCCGCTCGCCGAGCCGGAGCGGGCCACCCGGCACGGCGTGCGGCCGCCGCGCGCCGTCTGCCTCTTCGGTCCGCCCGGCACCGGCAAGACGACGTTCGCCCGCGGCATCGCCTCCCGGCTCGGCTGGCCGTTCGTGGAGATCCTGCCGTCCCGGCTCGCCGACGAGGGGAACCTCGCCGCCGCCCTCCGCTCCGCGTTCGCGCGGATCGCGGAACTGGAGCGGGTCCTCGTCTTCATCGACGAGGTCGAGGAGATCGCGCCGGTCCGCTCGGAGCCCGCACAGCCCGGGGGCATGCACGGCGTCACGAACGAACTCCTCAAGCTGATACCAGGCTTCCGCGAGCGGGACGAGCGGCTGCTCGTCTGCGCCACCAACTCGATCCGCTCCCTCGACCCGGCGTTCCTGCGCCCCGGCCGGTTCGACTACCTGATCCCGATCGGTACGCCGGACAAGGCGGCGCGCGCGGCGATCTGGGCCCGCTACACCGACGGGCGCATCGACGTCGACATCGACGAACTCGTCCTGGCGAGCGACCAGTTCACCCCCGCCGACATCGAGCACGCGGCCCGGATCGCCGCCCAGGCCTCCTTCGAGCGGGACCTGATCGCCATCGGCGGGCGCGGCGGCGACGGCCCGGCCCCCGGGGCGAGCACGGCGGACTACCTGGCGGCGATCGGACAGTGCCGCCCGACCGTCACGCCGGACATGATCGAGCAGTTCGCCTCGGACATCACGACCCACGCACGGGTCTGACGACGAAGGACAACTCCTGGCGCGCCGCGTCCAGTTCGTCGCGGTCCGGCGGCTGCGCCCCGGCCCGCGACACGGTGACGGCGGCCGCCGCGGCCGCCGTGCACAGCAGCCTGGCCAGGTACTCGGTACCGAGCCCGGCGAGGTCCGCCGCGGCGCGGAACGCTAGCGTGTCGAGGACCGCGGACATGAACGAGTCGCCCGCGCCGACCGTGTCCACGACGGAGACCGCCGGCGCCGTCGCGGCGACCGTCGACCGCCGGGTGACGGCGAGCGATCCCTCGGCGCCCCTGGTGACGAGGACGACGTCGGGACCGAGGCCGAGCCAGCGGGCCGCGACCGTGCCCGGGTCCTCGCCCGGGTACAGCCAGTCGAGGTCCTCATCGCTGGCCTTCACCAGGTCGCTGAGGGCGACACAGCGTTCGACGCGGGCGACGGCCTCGGCGTGGTCACCCATCAGCGCGGGGCGCACGTTCGGGTCGTAACTGACCGTGGCCTGCCCCTTGAGCCCCTCGACCAGGTCGAGCACCGCCGCCGCACCCGGCGCGGTGACGGCCCCGATCGACCCGATGTGGACGTGGACGGGGGCCGGGGAGGGCCGGGCGCCGTCCGCCTCCAGCGTCCAGGCGATGTCGAAGGTGTACGTGGCCCGGCCGTGGTCGTCGAGGCCAACGACCGCCGACGGGGTGCGGGCGGGCACGCCGCCGATCTCCACCCGCACCCCCGCGCCCTTGAGGTGGTCGGCGATCAGCCGCCCGGCGTCGTCGTCGGCGAGCTGGGTGAGCAGCGTGACCTCACGGCCCAGCCGGGCGAGGCCGTACGCGACGTTGGCGGGGCTGCCCCCCGGGTGGACCCGGTCCTCGGTGCCGGGGACCCGGACGATGTCGGCGACGCACTCGCCGATCACCAGGATGGACATGCGGTCAGAGCTCCTCGGCGTAGTGGTCCCGGTAGCCGGCCCGGCCGCCGCTTGGATGCGGGTGCCCTGCCGGACGACCCGCAGATGGTACGCCCGTTCGGTCCGGTACGCCGCCCCGTCGCACCCGCCTCGACGCGGCGGCGGGCCCGAGTTCCGTCCGCCGTCCGGCCGTTGTGCCTATCGTGGTCGCCTCGGGGCGCCGCCGGGGTCGCCGGCGGCGCCGGACGTACTGGGGGGGAGGACTTCCGGTGGAACCGGTGGACACGGTCGAGGGGCTCGGGGTCATGGCGTTCGGCGACGGGAAGGAGCTGGAGGCCTGGCTGGAGACGCACCACGGGGACACCCCCGGCATCTGGCTGCTCCTCGCGAAGAAGGGCTCGGGGCTCCCCTCCCCGACCGCGGACGAGATCCTCGACGCCACGCTCGTCTACGGCTGGATCACCGGCAAGCGCATCACGCGCGACGAGCGGACCTACCTCCAGAAGATCACCCCGCGCCGGCCCCGCAGCCTCTGGTCCCAGGTCAACGTCCGCCAGGTGGAAGCGCTCGACGCCGCGGGCCGTATGCGTGAACCGGGCCTCGCCGAAGTCCGGGCCGCACGGCGCGACGGCCGCTGGGAGGCCGCGTACCCGTCCCAGAAGGACGCCACCGTCCCCGACGACCTCGCCGCCGCCCTGGCCGCCGACCCGCGCGCGGCCGCCGCCTTCGACGCCCTCGGCAAGACCGACCGCTACCTCGTCATCCTCGGACTCTGGCAGGCCCGCACCGCGAAGACGAGGGCGGCCCGCCTGGAGCGGTCGGTGGCAGCGCTGGCGGCGGGCGAGGGGCGGCGCTGATCACGCTGGCGGGAGCTGGCCCGCGCGCCAGGGATCTCCGGGGCATCGCGCTCCGCGACGGGGCCGGGTCGGACGTCAGGCGCCGGGGCATCGCGCTCCGCGACGGGGCCGGGCCGGACGTCAGGCGCCGGGGCCCGGGTCCCTGCGCCGCCGGTAGAGGACCTGCTGGGCGTCCCACTCCACGAAGGACTCGGCGTGCTCCAGACCGATGGCCTCCAGGAGCCGACGGGACCTGGAGTTCGCCTCCTGGGTGACCGCGACGACGCTCGGCGCGGTCTCCAGGGCCCGCGCCACGGCCGCGCCGACCGCCTCACGCGCGTAACCCCGCCCCCAGTGCTCGGGCAGGAACTGGTACGAGACCTCCGTCTCGCCGCCCCGTCCGCCGTCCTCCACCGTGACGAGCCCGAGCAGCACCCCGTCCTCGGCCCGGACCACCGCGTGGGAGCCGGCCGCACCGACGATCCGGCGCTGACGGATCCGGACGACGGACTCGATGACCGGGCCGCCGAGGTGGAGCCGCACGTCGGGATCGGTCCACAGCCGTGTCACGCCCGGTACGTCACCGCTCCGGACGCGCCGCAGCACCAGCCGCTCGGTCACGAGCGGCTGCAGGGCGGGAGGCGGGGCGGAGTGCGGGACGGCGGTCACGCCTCCGATCATCTCAGGTGCGACGAGCAGGAAGCCGGCGGCTGCTCAGCGGGACGAGCAGGGGCCGCCCTCCGCACCATTCGTCGCCCCGGTCGGATGCTCATCCCGTGGTGCTCGACAGGCAGGCCAAGGCATGCCGCGCACGGTCTGCTACGACCTCTCCCGCCGCAGAGAGCTCAGCCAGATAGCTCTTGATCTCTGCGAGGTCACCCAGCCCCAGTCCTGCCGTGCGCAAGTCCTCGGCTGCCTCTGCCACACGGTCTTCCGGCTCGAGGAGTACGGCACGAAAGAGGACCAGGATTTTGGAACTCGCCTCGTTCAGCGGGATCGTGGGATGTGCGAGCAGCTGACCCCATTGCTCCGCACACGATGCAAGCCGTCCCTCCACGGTGTCGAGCATGAGCTTCTCGAACGTGCAGGAGAGGTCTTCGGGGTCCACTTCCACTCCCCGTTCCAGGTCCACTCGCGCCTTGTCGAACCGGCCTGCTTGCCGGTGGGCTCTGCCACGGACGCCGAGGGCATAGGCGCTCGTGGGGTCGATTTCCAGTGCGGCGGTGAGGTCGGCGACGGCTTCGTCGTATCGGCCGGCCTGGTGGTGAGCTTCTCCGCGGGTGCCGAGAACCCAGGTGTCGGTGGGGTTGGCTTCGAGTGCGGCGGTGAGGTCGGTGACGGCCTGGTCATATCGGCCGGCCTGCCGGTGCGCCTCTCCACGAGTACTCAGGGCCCAGGCGTAGCCGGGGTCGATCTCAAGTGCGGCAGTGAGGTCGGCAACGGCCTGATCCAGTCGGCCGGCCTGCCGGTGCACCTGTCCACGAGTGCCCAGGGCCCAGGCGTAGGTGGGGTCGAGGCCGAGTGCGGCGGTGAGGTCGGAGGCGGCCTGATCCAGTCGGCCTGCCTGCCGGTGCGCCTCTCCGCGGTGGGCGAGGGCCCAGGCGAAGGCGGGGTCGAGCACGAGTGCGCCGGTGAGGTCGGAGACGGCCTGGTCGTATCGGCCCGCCTGCCGGTGCGCCTCTCCACGAGTACTCAGGGCCCAGGCGTAGCCGGGGTCGATCTCAAGTGCGGCGGTGAGGTCGGCAGCGGCCTGATCCAGTCGGCCGGCTTGCCGGTGCGCCTCTCCACGAGTGCCCAGGGCCCAGGCGTAGGTGGGGTCGAGCACGAGCGCGGCGGTGAGGTCGGAGACGGCCTGGTCGTATCGGCCGGCCTGCCGGTGCGCCTCTCCACGGGTGCCGAGGGCCCAGGCGTCGGTGGGGTCGAGTTCAAGGGCGGCATTGAGGTCGGAGACGGCCTGGTCGAGTCGGCCGGCCTGCCGGTGCGCCTCTCCACGGGTGCCGAGGACCCAGGCGTAGGTGGGGTCGAGGGCGTGTGCGCCGGTGAGGTCGGCGACGGCCTGGTCGTATCGGCCGGCCTGTTGGTGAACTTGGCCGCGGGTGCCCAGGGCCCAGGCGTCGGTGGGGTCGATGTCGAGTGCGGCGGTGAGGTCGGAGAGGGCCGCGTCGTGGTGGCCGAGCCAGCGATGGACTTCGCCGCGACGTGCCCAGGCGCGGGCGTTGCGGGCATGGTGGGCAAGGGCGCGGTCCAGCTCGGTGAGTGCCTCTTCCTCCCGGTCGCGGAGGTAGAGGAGTACGCCACGGTAGGTGTGTGCCCAGCTTTTGATCTCAGCACTCAAACGGCCGTAGGAGAGCAGGATGCCAAGGCAGGTGAACTCGGGCTCGTCTCCGATCAGAGCATCCCGGAGGCGGCCTGACCAGCTGAGCAGGGTTTCGTCGGTGGTGTCATGTGCGGCTTGTTCCAGTGTCTCGATCCATTGCCGCAGGACAGCGGTGTCCTGGTCCGCAGCGTGTACGAGCTGTTCGAGTGCGGGCGTGAGGTGTGTGGCGGGGTGGGCGCAGAGCCGGTGATACGTCTCGTCCAGACGGTGGCGGCGCCATTCGGGGTTCTTCCACCGCTTCGCCTCGGGGATTCGCTCCTCGACCGTGGCGCGCCAGACGGCGTGGGTGTCGGCGAGTTGCAGATGCTTCGAAGCCCAGCCTTGAGGGGAGCGGGTGCGCTCCTGGCGGACCATGCCGGCGCGGACCACCGCGTGGTAGTGCTTGAAGCCGCCGCGGCCGCTGACGAACGGCTGCCCGCACAGCCACTGCCACAGCCCTTCTCTGCCAGGGCCGGCGGCGGCGGCGAAGACGTCCTCGTTCAGCTGCAGGGGCAGCGCGCACGCCCGCACGGCCTCGCGTTGCTCAGGGTCGGTGATCCACTGCACGAACCGTTCGACCGCCACGTCCGCGAGGTCCCCGTCCGCGTCGACGTCCTCCGCCGTGTGGGGGTGGGCCAGGGCGAGGAGTTCCGCGAGCAGCGGCAGTCCCATCGACAGCCGAAGTGCCGCTTCCATCACACCCGGGTCCGTGACGCCCCGCGCGGTCAGCAGCGAGCGTGTCTCGGCCTCGGTCAGGACTTCGAGGGGAACGTCCACGACCTGCGCCCGCAGCGATGCCCACTCGCGCTCCGCGAGTTCGTCCCGGCCGGCCAGTACGACGATGACGTTTGCGGGCACCGCGCCGAACTCCTCCTCCAGCATGCTCAGCAGCCAGCCGTCCAGGTACTGGGCGGTCTGTTCCCACGTGTCGAAGAACAGCACCACCCACCGGTGTCGACGGCACGACCGCTCCAGCTCGGCGACGAAGGCCCGGCTCAGATCCGCCTCCTCGCCCCGGGCCCCCCGCCGCCGGGCACGAGCCTGGGAGGTCGATCGGAGTCGGTCCAACCCCTGGGCCGCGGCATCCGGATTCACCATCGCCGTCACCGCGCCGGCCCCCGGCACCAGCGACACCGCTCCCAGAGCGGCCTGCGTCACCACCCGGCTCGCCACGGACGCCTCGCCCTCCGCGGGCATCGGATCCGCCTGTGCCGCCTGGTCACGCCGGAACTGCTCGACCGCTTTGTCGAACTCCTTGCACGGGCCCGCCTGCTCCGCCAACTGTCTGGCCAGCTCGGCCAGGGCCTGCTGCACCCCGTGGACGTCGTTCTCGTCCACCACGGCCGTCACCGCGTCCGCGCGCCTGGCCGCCTCCTGCCACTGCCGCAGCAGGGTGGACTTCCCCACCCCGCCCACCCCGCGCACATGGAAGAGGAACTCCGCCGGGTCTTCCTCAGACTGCGGGTCCTTCGTCAGGTTCTCCGTGAACAGCGCCAACTGCGACCGCCGCCCCACGAACCGCGCCTGCGCGCGCTGCCTGATCAGTGCACCCCTCGACAGACCCCGATGACCCGCTCCCGGCAAATCCGCACCCCCGTCGCTTCGCCTCCCTCGTTCCTGAGGCCGGCACCGCATCGCCCGAAGCCGTCGCATCGGACGTAGGTCATCAGTGTCCGATCCGGGTCACGCGTTTGTCAGGCGGATCACCGGTCGAGCCGGATGAGGGGGCCGGCGGGGGTGGCGGCGGCGAGGTAGCGGTCGGTGGGCTCGCGCGCACGTTGGTGGCGTCGTTCGCGACAAGCCGGGCCGACCCCCGACGGGCACCTACGAGTTCGGCAACCGCGTCGTCCTCCCCGCGACGTCCGAGGCCTGAGCCTCGCCGCCGGCGGCGCGCAGCCCCAGCAGGTAGGTCGCGGTCAGCGCCACGGCGCGGTCCTCGTCGTGCGACAGCTCGACGAGGGCTCGGGTCGCCTTCGTCCCCGGTACGGCGGCGAGTGCCTGGGTGAGGCGTCCGCGGGCGGGGGCTGCGGTGGTGTCGTGGTTGAGGCGGTCGACGAGGCCGGTCGTGATCCGGTCCTCCGTCGCCGGGTCGCCGGCGAGCACGCTCAGGGCGTCGGCCGCGTCGGTGTCGTTGCGTCCCGTCACGATCATGTCGATGAGCGTCGGAACCGCGTCGGCGTCCCCGCGTGACCCGAGCGCGAGGGCCGCGTGGCCGCGGACCACCGGGTCGGCGTGCGCGAGGGCCTCGCGCAGCGCCGCGGCGGCCTCGTCGCCGGACAGCTCGGCGAGGGAGCGGACGGCCCGGTCCCGCACCGCGGCCACCGGTGAGTCGAGGCCCCGCGCGAGCAGGGCGGGGCCTCCGTCGTCCGATCGGGCCAGCGCCCACCGGAGGGCGCCCGCGACGTTCGGATCCGTCTCGTTCAGGACCGCCTCGACGAGCGCCTCCACCGGCAGGGGCACGTCGGCGGCGGAGGCGAGGGCCGCACGCTGGCGGGCGTCGGCGCTCGGCGAGCAGAGGGCCTGGAGGAGCGCGACGACCTGGAGGACGTCCTCCCAGCCGGCGGGATCCGAGGCGTCGATCCGGCGCAGCCGGGTGAGCAGCTCGGTCTCGGCGGCGATGCGTTCGCGGGTCCGGAGGACGAGGTCGCCGACGAGCTCGGCGGGGGTGAACGCCGGATCGTCGAGCGCGCGCCCGATCTCGCGCAGCGAAAGACCCAGCGACCGCAGGCTCTCGATGTGGAAGATCCGCCGGATGTCGTCCCCGGAGTACTCCCGGTAGCCGGAGCCCGTACGACCGGAAGGCCGCACCAGGCCGAGGGACTCGTAATGCCGGAGCATGCGGGAACTGACTCCCGAGCGTCGCGCCACCTCACCGATCAACACGCCCTATGGTCCCTCCTGGCCGGCGCCCCCGAGAGCGACGACACGCTTCGCTTCTTCGATCGCGTATCCGAATCCGGTGTCCGGGTCGCGGAGCAGCCGCTCCGTGGCGAGCGCGTGCGCCCGCACGCCCGGGTCGGCGTCCGACGTCGCGGCGTGGAGCGCCGGCACGATCGCCTCGCCCAGCTCGACCAGCGCCCGGCTGAGACTCAGCTGCGTCTCCCGGTCGCCGCGCCCTAGCTGTGTCGCCAGTGCGGCCGCGAGGGCGGACTCCTCGCCGTACGGTACGAGCACCACCGCGGCCCGCCAGGCGCTGCGCGCCACCTCGTCGTCGGCATCGGCCAGCAGCGCCCCGGTGATCGCCGGCCAGGCCCGCCCGTCCCCGATCTTGGACAGCGTGTGCAGTGCCTGGCTCCGTGCCTGCGCGCGCTCCGAACGCACCTCGCGCAGCATCTCCGGGAGCGTCGACGACACCGGGTGGCGCGTGAGCGCCCACGTCAGCATGTCGCGGACGAAGAACTCGGGCTCGACCGCGCACCGCTCGACGAGCTTGCCGACGAAGCGCGGGTCGGGCGCCGTGCCCACCGCCAGCGCGGCCCGCAGCCGCACCGACGAGGATCCGTCCTCGAGCCCCCGCAGCGCGCCCGCCACATCCGTTTCCTGAACCTGTCCCGTGACCGTCACCGAGACCACCTCCTCGGCGAGCAGTGAAGACCTTGTCACCGTGTCAAGGTCAAGTACCGCCCGCCGTCGCGGTCGACGATCCGGACCGGCGGCCACACCCATTGCCACACGCCGATGCCCGGCGTGCGGGAGAAGCGGATCGGACCGCGGGTGCCCTCGACCGACAGGTGCGGCCAGGACGCGGCGACGGCCGCTCGATCCGTGCCGTGCGAACGGAGGCCCTCGGCAAGGACGGTGACGGTGTCCCACCCCTCGAAGGCGACGAACGACGGCTCTTCGCCCAGCCGCTCGTGGAGCTCCTTGCCGACGCGCTCGCCGAGCGGCCCCAGGTGCTCGGGCAGGTAGCTCAGGAACGGGATCCCGGCGCCGTCCTCGCCCAGCGCCGCGGCCCATCCGGCGAACTCCGGCTGCCCCGCGGGTGCGCCGATCAGGATCTCCGCGAGCCGCCGGTCGGCGCGGACGGCCCTCACGATCGGCACCGCCGGCTCCGGATGTCCGACGAGCAGGAGCACCGCCGTCGCACCGTGGTCGACGAGCGCGTCGCACAGGGCCTCGGGGGTGTGCGCGTTCGCGTCGAGCTCGACGACGGAGCCCCCGCGGGAAGCGAGGTGGTCGCGCAGGATGCGGGTCCCCGACGCCCAGTACACGCTGGGCTGGGTCACCACGGCCGTCCTGCCCCGGCCCGCGCCGAGCAGGAAGTCCGCGTACGCCCGCCAGCCGTGGGACTGCGCCGGGGCCAGCCGGGCGACCCACTCCGTCGGCTCGTCGGTGAGCGCGTCCAGCACCGCGGACGAGCAGAGGAACGGCACACCGACGGCGTCGGCCCGGGCGGCGGCGGCGCGCGCGACGACACTGTGGTACTCGCCCGCCACGGCGGCCACCCCCAGTCCCGCGAGCTCGTCCACGGCCGCCGCCGCCCGCTCCGGATCGGCCGCGGTGTCCCGAACCACCAGCTCCACCGGCACGCCGCCGATCCCACCCGCGTCGTTGACGTCGCGCACACCCAGTTCGAGCCCGGCGAGCAGATGCCGTCCCGCCTCCACCCAGCCAGGCCTCGTCAACGGAACAAGGGCACCCAGGCGGACGGAGGCCCCGCCGGCACGCCCTGCTCCGGACGAAGACGACGGCGACGGCGACGGCGACGGCGACGACTTCGGTTGCTGCTCCTGCTGCGTGTTCATCGGTGGACTCCCCTGCGACGAAGCGTTGGCGGTCGGCCGGAACCCGCGGTGCGGTTCCGGGGGAACGACGGTGCGGTGCGGGATGCGACGTGACGTGCCGGACTCCCGTCGGTGGCCCGTTCTCCCCTCAACTGTCGTGCTGTTGCGTGTCGGTGTGCGTCAGCGCGGCCTTGATCGAGGTCCAGTCGGGGGCCGTCGGTGCGTACGTGCGCCGAGCGGTGGAGACGTCCTTGTAGCCGCTGGAGGTGGCGACGCAGACGACGGGGCCTTCGGTCTCGCGGGGGCCGTGCGCGCGGAGACCGGCGAGGCCGGCGGCCGCGGACGTCTCGCACCAGAGCCCCTGGGAGGCCAACTCGGCGCGTGCAGAAGCCATCTGCTCGTCCGTCACCGTACGGGCGGCGCCGCCGGACTCGCGGACGGCGAGGACGCCCCGGTAGCTGTTGATCTCGCAGTCGATCGCGTACGCGGTGGTGGGTCCGACGGGGACCCGGGCGACGGGCCGGCCGCTGCGCACGGCCTCGGTGAGGGCGCCGGCCGCGGCGGGCTCGGTCGCGTACAGCCGGGGGACGGAATCGGTGACGCCGAGCCGCGCGAGTTCCCGGAAGCCCTTGGCGACGCCGAACAGCAACTCGCCGTATCCGGTGGGGAGATGGACCGCCACCGGGGCCCGTCCCAGATCGAGCGCGATCTCGTAGGCGAGGGTCTTGTAGCCCTCGGGCCCGAAGGGGTGCCCGGTGTGCGCGCTGTCCGTGACGCTGCTGACGCTCTGGAAGCCGAGGTCGTCGACGATCCGGCGCATCAGCGGACGCACGGCATCGAGGGGCACGGTCAGTACGGTCGCCCCGTACGCCCGGAGATGGGAGGCGACGGCGGGCGGCGCGTGCGGGGAGGTGAACACGGCGCACGGCAGTCCGGCGCGGGCCGCGTAGGCGGCGGCCGCCGCGCCGTGGTTGCCGGAGGAGGACACCACGATCCCGCGCGCGCCCGAGGCGACGGCGGCGCTGACGGCGACGCGGTTCAGGCGGTCCTTGTGGCTCCACGTGGGGTTGCGGGACTCGTCCTTGATCCACACCCCGTCGCCGAGTTCGACCAGCGGGGTGTTCCCCTCCCCAAGGCCGGGTGCCGCGAGCGGCGGCAACAGCGGCGCCCACCGCTCCAGACCGTGGGCGGCCGGGCGGGTGAACAGATCCGCCGGCACGTCGTCGTACGCGTAGTCGATGTCGAGCGGGTACGCGACGTCGTCCGTGGACGTGACGGGACAGCCACGGGTCAGCGGCGGCCACAGCGGATGGCGTACGGACGGGTCGGCCAGCGAACGCTGAGCGGTGGCGAGCGAGGTCACGGGGGCGGGGCCCTTTCGGGGTGAGGGGCGGGGCGGGCGACTGGGCGGCCGGGCGGCGGGTCCCGGTCAGCCCATCCGGCGGGTCAGGGCGGCGAGGGCGCCGGGCTGGCGGCCGGGAACGCGGTGGCGCAGGGTGACGAGGGCGGGGCCGAGTGCGCGGGCGCGGGCGGCGTCGGTGATCTGTTCCCACTGGTGGTGGGCGCGGTCGACGGCGGCCTCGACGTCCGGGTCGTCGGGGCGCTGCCGGAGGGCGAGGCGGGCCTCGGCGGCGGCCAGCCACAGTTCGCAGCTGCGGGCGGGTTCGCCGGCGAGCCGGGCGAGGTCGGCGCGCACCTCGGTCCAGTGCACTGCTTCGGGCGAGCGGGGTCCGTGGCGGCGCAGGGCCTCGTGTTCCCAGGCCGCCGCCACGGCCGCGGCCTCTCCGTGCCGCCCGGCCATGGCCGCGGCGAGGATCGCCGGGTGCGGGTCCTCCGGCACGGCGGCGGCGGGCGGGGGCGCGGGGGTGAGGAACCGGGACTCCGCGGTGGCCTGTGCGGTGCCGGCGGCGGCCTCCGCGTGCCGGGTGGCGTGCGGGAGCCGGGCGCCGGAGCGCCAGAGTTCCGCCCAGGCGCGGAGGTAGTCGGGGGTCGTGGGTTCGCCCCGGCGCGGGGCGGGCGTCACCCGCCCGTAGAGGAGGGTTCCCGGTCCGAGGTGCAGCAGTTCGGGTACGGCCGTCAGGCGCTGCCACACGTCGGGGTCGGCGGCGAGGTCGGCGACGACGGTCGTGGTTCCGGGCCGCCGCACGCCGAGTTCGCCGGCGAGCCAGTGCCAGGGCAGCGCCGTGTAGCGGAGGGTGGCGGGGGTGGTGCGGGCCAGTGCGAGGTGCGGCAGTTCCTGCCGGCGGTCGAGGTGGAGCTGGCCGGCGAGGCAGACGACCAGCGGGCCGGGGCTCGCCGCGGCCGCGCGCAGGCGGGTCAGGACGGTCTGCGGGTCCAGCGGGTCGGCGAGCTCGACGACCGTGGCGGTGGCCGTGTCGGTGAGCACCCCGGGCGGTACGGCGGCCAGTGCCGGCAGCACCGACGCGGCGTCCATGGCCCGGCCGCGCCCGGCGGGCGCGGCCGCGAGCAGCAACGCGGTCCCGACCGCCGCCGCGCCGCCGTCCGGCATCGCGCCCGTGGCGGTGCAGCCGCCGTCCCGTGCCGCGCCCGTGGCGGTGCCGCTGCCGTCCCGTGCCGCGCCCGTGGGGGTCGTACCGCTGTTCTGTGCCGCGCCCGCGGCGGTCGTACCGCCGTTCCGTGCCGCATTCGCGCCGGACGTGTCACCGGGCCCGTTCGCCGTCGTACGCGTGCCCGTGGCGCGGGCGCCCGTTCCCCTGTCCGCCGGTCTCGTTGCCGCGCGCGTACCCGGCCCGTTCGTGACCGTCGTGTACGTGCCCACCGTGCCGTTCCCGTCGTCGTTCACCACCCCAGCACCGTAACGCGTCGGGCCCTGGCCGATTCCCGCTGGGCCTTTGACATATGCCGGAAGCACCACCGGATCGAGTGTTGCCAAATCCCTTACGGGCCGTCCCCCGCTGTGCAACAGTCGTATGCGGGCCTCCCCTTCACACATGGCCGCGCCCCGCCTGCATCGGAGTTCGTCATGCCGTCCCCTCTGTTCGCGGACCGCCCCGCTCAACCGCCGGAGCCGGGCGCGGTGGACGCGCTGATCTCACAGACCCGCCGCCTGCGCGGCGAGGTCGACGCCGTGCGCAGGGACGCCGTGGCGAACGACGACGATCCTCAGCAGCGGTGGCAGCGAGCGCTGTGCGACCTCGCGGTGCACCAACTCGACGACCTCGGGGCCCACTTGGGTCAGCTGCGGGCCGGCGTCCCGGCGGAGCTCGTACCCGAGGACGATCCCGGTGCCGAGGTCGGGTTCGACGGCGGACTCGATGCCGGATCGGACGCCGGATTCGACGGCGCGCTCGACGCGTCGCTCGCGACGGACCCCGGCGCCGCGTACGGACAGGCCGCCCCCCCGCGCACCGGCTCGCTGCTGTCGCGGGTGGGCAGCGCGGAGTGGAACCTGCTCACCGACGAGGTCAGTTGGTCGGAGGAGCTGTACCAGATCTTCGGACGCGCCCACGAGAGCGGTCCGATGTCGCTGGACGAGATGCCCTCGATGGTGTTCGCCGAGGACCAGTCCGTCCTCCAGGGCATGGTCACCGACTGCCTGATCGACGGGAAGCCGATCGACGGCGAGTTCCGCATCGTGCGGACGGACGGCCGGGTGCGCACGGTGCACATGACCGGCGAGCCGGTGCTCGACACCGACGGCTGCACCGCCTCCATGTGGGCCGTCTTACGTGACGTCAGCGAACTGCGGCGCAGCCAGCGGGCGGTCCGCGAGAGCCGGGACAGCCTGGAGCGCAGCCGCCACATCGAGCAGACCGAGCGCAGGGTCGCCGTCGAGCTCCAGGAGGCGGTGCTCCCGCCGTGGCGCGGCTCGCTCCGCTTCGCCCACGACGGCCCCGCCCCGCTGGACGTGGCCGCCCACTACCTGCCGGCCGCGACCACCGGACTGATCGGCGGCGACTGGTACGACGCGCTCGCGCTGCCGGACGGGGACGCACTGCTCACCGTCGGCGACCTGACGGGCCACGGGGTCGCCGCGACCTCCTCCATGGCCATGCTCCTCGGCGCGCTGCGCGGCATGGCCGTCGCCGGGATCCGGCCGGCCGCCCTGATGGGGCACCTCAACCAGCTCCTGGAGACCTCCGTACAGCCCGCGCTCGGCAGCGCGATGTGCTGCCGGTACGACCCCGTCGCCCAGACCGTGGCCTGGGCGCAGGCCGGACACCCCGCTCCGCTGCTGTTCCGCGACGGGGCGGGGCACGTCCTGCGCCGGCCCGAGGGCGTGCTGCTCGGGGCGACGACCGGAGCCGTCTACGGCGAGGCCGAGACCCGGCTGCTCCCCGGCGACGTGCTCGTCCTGCACACCGACGGGCTGACCCGCGGCAGCGGTGCGGCCGGCGGCCTCGGCGACGACACCGGAACACGGCGCCTCCTCGCCCTCGGTGGGCGTCTCTCCGGAGCGCGGGACGCCCAGGACGGGGTGCGTGCGGTGGTCGAGGAGTTCGGCGAGGAGCAGCGCGAGGACGACGCCTGCGTGATGGTGGTCCGGGTCGGCCACTGAGCCGCCCGGGCCCTGCCCGCCGATCGTGCCTGGCCCCGGCCCCGTGTTCCCTCAGGCCCGGCGCACCGCGGTGCGGACCTGTCAGGCCTGCCCGGTCCGCGGCCGGTTGACCGGCGACCTGGGCAGGGCCAGTTCGATCTCCTCGCGCAGGTTCTCGATCCGTGAGTAGCCGGCGTACTGGCCGGTGAGCCGGTACATCTCGCGCAGCCGGTCCCAGGTCCGGTGGGACGAGGTGTCCCCCATGGACATGAGGGCGAGCCGGGCGTAGCGGTCGGCCTGCTCCGGATCGTCGGCGATGAAGCAGGCCGAGGCGAGGGAGATGTGGTCGAAGAGCTTCGACCGATCGTGTCCGCCGTGCCGGAGCTCGATGGCCAACTTGGCGTGGCGCTGCGCCGGGACAGCGGCGGTCGGGTCGTGCTCGGCGAGGGTGCGGTAGGCGAGGGCCTGCATGCCGTGCATGTCGGCCTCGTCGAAGTTCTGCATCCAACTGGGCTTCTCGTCGAACCGGTCGGACACGAACAGGTCCTCGGCCTCGCCGAGGGTGCGGCGCATGGCCTGGCCCCGTCCCATCGACGCCTGCGCCCAGGCCTCGATCGTGTGGAACATGGCCTGGGTCCTGGGCAGCAGCCGCTCGCCCGCGCCGGCCTTGGCGAGCTTCATGAGGTCGAGGGCGTCGTCGGGCCGGCCCAGGTGCACCATCTGGCGCGCGGCCCGGGAGAGCGCCTCGCCGGCCCGGGGCCGGTCTCCGCCCTCGCGGGCCGCGTGGGCGGCGATGACGAAGTACTTCTGCGCCGTGGGTTCGAGGCCCACGTCGTGCGACATCCAGCCCGCGAGGACCGCGAGGTTGGCCGCGACGCCCCAGAGGCGCCGCTGGAGGTGATCGGCGTGGCGGTAGGCGAGCATGCCGCCCACCTCGTTGAGCTGGCCCACCACGGCCTTGCGCTGGAGACCGCCGCCCCGGGAGGCGTCCCAGGCACGGAACACCTCCACCGAGTGCTCCAGGGCCTCGATCTCCTCCGACCCGATGGGGGCGGCCTCGTAGCGGTCGAACCCAGCGGGGTCGGCGTGGAGGGGATCGGTGGCCCGCGGAACCTCGCCCTTGCGGGGGTCGGTCTGCAGCCAGTCGTGCATGGCGTTGGTGAGTACGGAACCGGCGGCGAGCGCGGCACCCGCGCCCACCAGGCCGCGTCGGTTGAGCATGAGGTCCATTCCCGTGAATTCGGTGAGGACCGCCGCCGTACGATCGGGTGCCCAGGGCAGCCCGTCAGGGTTCTCTGTCTTCCTGACATCCTGCCGCTTTCCGGCGCGCCCGTGTCGTACGAACCCGAGGTCCTCGATGGTCACGACACGGCCGAGTCGCTCGGTGAACAGTGCTGCCAGCACCCGGGGGACGGGATCGCGGGGCGTCTCGCCCCGGTCGATCCAGCGCCGCACCCGCGAGGTGTCGGTCGCCAGCTGGGGGTGGCCCATGGCCGCCGCCTGCCGGTTGACGAGTCTCGCGAGTTCGCCCTTGGACCAGCCGGCCAGGCCGAAGAGGTCCGCAAGGCGGGTGTTGGTTTGTCCGGTCACGTCTAAGCCCCCAGGTTCTCGGCTGAGTTGACAGTAACCCCCTGTCATAGGGCTGGCGACTATTCGCCAGGGTTCGCCAGGGTGCGCCCGATGTTCCGCCACCCGCGCCCGGGTGTCAGGTATGAACGCGCCACCCCGCACCGCCGACCGGCCCTCATTCCCCAGGGTGCGGACCGGGGAGCGGGCGGGGCGACGCACGCAACTCGTCGGCCACGAAGGGATCTGTCACCTCCATGTACACAGCATCGTCCTCCGTGTCCGCACCGCCCCGGCCGCAGCACCGCATCGTCCCCGCCGGCGCCGGTCCGTACCTCGCCCCCGTGACCCAGGCCGTCCGGCCGAGGCGCTGGGCGGGCGGCACCGGTACCCAGCCGGTCAGCGGGAGAATCGATCTGTCGGGCCCCCAGGGGGCGCAGCTGAAGATGGCCATCGCCTCGGTCCACCGGATCTGCCCGGAGTTCAACCCGGTGCAGGTGCTGCGGCGCAGCGGACGTTCCGTACTCATCGTCGGGACGACCGGGCGGACCACGGCGGTCGCGAAGTGTTTACTGGACCACTCCCCCGCGTGGGTCGAGCGGTTCCAGCACGAGATAGCGTCCTACCGCTCCTTCGTCCGCCACCGTCCGCCGGTGCGGGCGCCGCGGCTGATCGCGGCGGACCCGGAGAACTGCACGCTGGTGATCGAGCGGATGCCCGGGCGGGCGGCGGCACTGTCGCGCCACCCCGTGGAGGCTCCGCCCCGGGCCGACGTGCGGGCCGCGCTCGGCGCGGTCGCCCGGCTGAACGCCTGGCGCCCGCCGGCCGGGACCTTCGACGCCCCGCTGGACTACGGCGCCCGGATCGCGCGCTACCACGAGCTCGGTCTCTTCACCGACCGGGACCGGGACGACCTGCAGAAGCTGCTGCACGGTCTGGCGCACGCGGGCGGCCGGCAGGGGATGGGGCAGTTCTGTCACGGTGACGCCCTGCTGTCCAACATCCTGCTCTCCCCGGCCGGTCCCGTCCTCGTCGACTGGGAGCACGCGGGCTGGTACCTGCCCGGCTACGACCTGGCGACCCTGTGGGCGGTGCTCGGTGACGCGCCGCTGGCCCGGCGCCAGATCAGTCAGCTCGCCCAGCAGGCGGGACCGGCTTCCCGGGACGCCTTCCTGGTGAACCTGATGATCGTGCTGACGCGGGAGATCCGCACGTACGAGACGGCGGTGCAGCGGACCATGAAGGAGGCCCCGCCGGCCGGTTCCGTACCGGTGCCCTCGGGGGCGCTCGCCCCCGGTGAGGAACAGCGGCTGCTCCTGAGGCGGCTGCACGACGACTGCGCCATGGCACGGCGGGCCGTGCGCGCGGCGGTCGGGACGCGCTGAAGGGCGGGCCCGACCGACGGAACGGGGGGTGCGCCGTGCGCCCGGTGCCGACACACCGGGACGCGGCGCACCGGCTCGTCCGGTGTCACGACCGGGCCGGACCCTCGGCCATTGGTCCACTCCACTGACGCGTCCCAGGCCCGGGACCCGTCTCCGCGAAACTCCGCCACCTGGCCTCCATTCCCGCTCTGACGTGGGAACTTCCGTGCGCGCAGGCGTGATTGACGGATCGTCCGGGACCCGATACCCCTGTACGGGTTCGGTCCCGCACGCCCCCGTGTCACCCCACGCCCCTGGAGGCTGCCTTGCTCCGTTCCGCGACCCGCAGACGTACGCCATCGAACCGGGTGCCGAGGGCGGTGGGCGCCGTGGCGTCCGCCGCCCTGCTGCTGCCCCTGCTGTCCGCCGCGCCGCCGGCGGGTGCCGACGTGCCCGAGGCGGGTGCCCTCCAGGGGCAGTTCGCGCGGGCGGCCGCGCGCCACGGTGTGCCGGAGAGCGTGCTGCTCGCCGTCTCGTACCTCCAGTCGCGGTGGGACGCGCACGGTGGCGCTCCCAGCGTGACCGGCGGTTACGGGCCGATGCACCTGACGGACGCCGTGACGGCGCTGGCCGAGGACGCCCCGCACCACTCCGATGACGAGGAGGACGCGCGCGGGGACGCCTCGCGGGCGGTGCGTTCGGGCGCGGCGGCGGAGGTGCCGTCCCCGGAGCGGCTGCCCGCCCGGCTGCGGACCCTGGAGCGGGCGTCCGCGCTGTCCGGGATCCCGGCGGAGGAGCTGCGGACCAGTACGGCCGCGAACATCGAGGGCGGGGCGGCGCTGCTCGCGGCCGCCCAGCGGGAGTCGGGTCTGCCGGCCGGTACGGATCCGGCGGACTGGTACGGGGCGGTGGCGGCGTACTCCGGTGCCGACGACTCGGCGACGGCGGCCACGTACGCGAACGACGTGTTCGACGTGATCCGGACCGGGGAGTCGCGGACGACGGACAGCGGCCAGGTCGTGACGCTCGCCGCCGCCCCCGGGGTCGCGCCCGCCACGGGGCAGGTGGACCGCCTGGGGCTGCGGCGGCCGGCCGGCGGTCCGGTGGAGTGCCCGCGTTCGGTGGCCTGCGAGTGGATCCCCGCGCCGTACGAGGAGTTCGGTGACGGGGACTACGGGAACCACGACAAGGCGAACCGGCCGGCGTCCCAGTCGATCGACTACATCGTGATCCACGACACCGAGGCCACCTGGGACGTCACCCTGAAGCTGGTGCAGGACCCGACGTACGTGTCGTGGCAGTACTCGCTGCGCTCCTCCGACGGGCACGTCGCCCAGCACCTCCCGCTGAAGGACGTCGGCTGGCACGCGGGCAACTGGTTCGTGAACGCCAAGTCGGTGGGGCTCGAACACGAGGGCTTCCTGACCTCGCCCGACTCCTGGTACACGGAGGCGATGTACCGGACGTCGGCGCGCCTGGTGCGGTACCTCGCCGACCGGTACGACATCCCGCTCGACCGGCAGCACGTCCTGGGGCACGACAACGTGCCCGGCACCGTGACGTCCACGATCCGGGGCATGCACACGGATCCGGGCCCGTACTGGGACTGGGCGCACTACTTCACGCTGCTCGGCCGTCCGATCACGCCGAGCGCCGGTCCGCACGCGGGCGTCGTCACGATCCGTCCGGACTACAGCGCCCACCGGCCCGTCTACACGGGCTGCGCGACGGCGGGAGAGGCGTGCGCGCCGCACGGCAGCGGGGCCGTGCGCCTGCACACCGCGCCGAGCGCCGACGCCCCGCTCGTGAAGGACGTCGGTCTGCGGCCGGGCGGGCAGGACTCGACCACCGGGGTCAACGACACCGGGGCGCGCGCCTCCACGGGGCAGAGCTTCGCGGTGGCGGAGCGCCAGGGGGACTGGACGGCGATCTGGTACCTCGGCCAGAAGGCCTGGTTCCGCAATCCGCCGCAGGAGCCGACGGCGGTGAACGCGCGGGGGCAGGTCCTGACCCCTCGGGAGGGCCTCGCCGAGGTGCCGGTGTACGGGCGGGCGTATCCGGAGGCGTCGGCGTACCCGGCGGGCGTGCCGGTGCAGTCGGTGTCGCCGCTGCCGTACAAGCTGCTCGCCGGTCAGCGGTACGTGGTGGGTGGCCGCACTCCGGGCGAGTACTACTTCGCGCCGGTGTTCGACCCGACGGGGCACCGGGTCGTGCGGGGTCAGGAGGAGTACTACGAGATCCAGTTCGGCCATCGGGTCGCCTTCGTGAAGGCCGCTGACGTGCGGGTCTCGCAGGGCTGACGGGGATCTGGCCGAAAGGCGAGGGGTGGTGCCGGACGAGCGGTCCGGCACCACCCCTCCGGCGTTCATACGACTATTCGGGAGATCGCGTGCGCCGTCCGGGCGACGGGTAAGGCTGGGCCCGCACAGCGACCCCGCTCACCGGAAGGCCCCTCCGCACATGCCTCAGCCCTTCGTTATGCCGGATTTCTATGTTCCGTATCCGGCGCGGCTCAATCCCCATGTGGAGGCCGCCCGCACGCACACGCGTGAGTGGGCGCGCGCGATGGGGATGCTGGAGGGGTCGGGCGTCTGGGAGGAGCACGACCTCGAATCGCACGACTACGCGCTGCTCTGCTCGTACACCCATCCCGACTGCGACGGGGAGGCCCTCGACCTCGTCACCGACTGGTACACCTGGGTCTTCTTCTTCGACGACCACTTCCTTGAGGTCTTCAAGCGCACCCAGGACCGGGCGGGCAGCAAGGCCTATCTGGACCGGCTGCCGATGTTCATGCCGGCGGACCCGGCGACCGGCATGCCCGAGCCGACCAACCCCGTCGAGGCGGGCCTCGCGGACCTCTGGCGGCGGACGGTGCCGTCGATGTCCGAGGGGTGGCGCGTGCGGTTCGCGGAGGCGACGGAGCACCTGCTCTACGAGTCGCTCTGGGAGCTCGACAACATCAACGACGGGCGCGTCGCCAACCCGCTCGAGTACATCGAGATGCGCCGCAAGGTGGGCGGCGCGCCCTGGTCCGCCGGACTCGTCGAGTACGCGGCCGGCGCCGAGGTCCCCGCCCGGGTGGCCCACTCGCGGCCGCTGCGGGTGCTCAGGGACTCCTTCTCGGACGCCGTCCACCTGCGCAACGACCTCTTCTCGTACCAGCGCGAGGTGGAGGAGGAGGGCGAGAACAGCAACGGCGTCCTGGTCCTGGAACGGTTCCTCGGCTGCACGACGCAGGAGGCGGCGGACGCGGTCAACGACCTGCTGACCTCGCGCGTCCAGCAGTTCGAGAACACCGCCCTGACCGAGGTGCCGCTGCTCGCCGCCGAGCAGGGGCTGAGCCCGGCCGAGTGCGCGGCGGTGGCGGCGTACGCGAAGGGGCTCCAGGACTGGCAGTCCGGCGGCCACGAGTGGCACATGCGCTCCAGCCGGTACATGAACGAGGGCATGGTCGGCGGGCCGTCGCGGCTCGACGGGGTCCTCGGCACCTCCGCGCTCGACATCAGGACCCTATTCGGGCGTCCTGCCGCCGCGCGGCACCGGGCGTTCACGCACACGCCGCACCAGCACGTGGGCCCGTCGCTGCTGCCCGAGTTCGAGCTGCCGTACGCCCTCACGATCAACCCCCACCACGCGGAGGCGGCGCGGCACAGCGTGGACTGGGCCGAGCGGATGGGGCTCCTCGACGACCTGTGGGACCGGCCGATGGCAGAGGGCTTCGACTTCGCGCTGTGCTCGGCGGGCATCGACCCGGACGCGTCCGTCGAACAGCTGGAGCTCAGCGCCGACTGGCTCACCTGGGGAACCTACGCCGACGACTACTACCCGGCCTTCTTCGGGCGTACGGGATCACTGGCCGGCGCCAAGGAGCAGACCGACCGGCTCAAGGCGTGCATGCCGGTCGACGAGCCCTCGGCCGGCGCGGCCCGCGCGGCGAACCCGCTGGAGCGCTCGCTCGCGGACGTCTGGGAGCGGACCGCCGCCCCGATGCCCCCCGAGGCGCGGGAGCGGCTGCGGGCCGCGCTCGACGCGATGCTCGACAGCTGGATGTGGGAGATGCACAACGTGGTGCAGCACCGGGTTCCCGACCCGGTCGACTACGTCGAGATGCGGCGCAGCACGTTCGGGTCCGAGCTGACCATGCTGCTGTCCCGGCTGCGGCAGGACGCGACGCTGCCCCCGGAGCTCTTCCGGTCGGGCACGGTGCGCAGCCTGGAGAACGCGGTGATGGACTACGGCGCTCTGATCAACGACCTCTTCTCCTACCAGAAGGAGATCGAGGTCGAGGGCGAGGTGCACAACGGCGTGCTGGTGCTCCAGAAGTTCTTCGACTGCGACTACCCCACGGCGGTGGCGATGGTCGCCGACCTGATGAAGGGCCGGCTGCGCCAGTACGAGCACCTGAAGCAGCGCGAAGTGCCTCTGCTCTACGAGGACTTCGGGCTCGACGCGACGGAGCGGTCGGCGTTCGAGGCATACCTTCGGGAGCTGGAGGACTGGCTCGCCGGTGTCCTCAACTGGCATCGGAAGGCACGTCGTTACGGCGCGGAGGACGTGCGCGCGGGAAGCGGCGGCGCTCTGCTGCGGCGCGGGCCCTCCGGAATCGGCACCTCTGCGGCGCGGATCTCCGATCTGCTGGGCGCGAGCGTGCGCTGAGATACGCCGAAGGCCTCCGGGACGGCTCCCGGAGGCCTTCGCGTACGGCGGTTCAGGCGCGTCGGCCGCGCAGTTCGTCGAGTTCGCGGCGGTCCCGCTTGGTGGGGCGGCCCGCGCCCCGGTCGCGGACCGCCGCGACGGCGACGTGTTCGCGCGGCGGCGGGGGCGGGCTGTTGTCCACGAACGCCTCGGCGGCGACGGGCGGGCCGACCCGCTTGGTGTGGAGCTCCTTGACCTCGACGATCCGCTCCCGGCCGCCGTGGAAGATCCTGACCTCGTCACCGGGTTTCACCGGCTGCGCGGGCTTGGCCCGTTCGCCGTTGACCTTCACGTGCCCGGCCCGGCAGGCCGCGGCGGACTGCGAGCGGGTCTTGGTGAGTCGGACCGCCCAGATCCAGCTGTCGACGCGCGCGCTCATCGGCCCCCGCTCCCCCGTCAGCCCTGCTGGAACAGCTCGGCGGGCAGCGGCTTGAGCAGCGCGTACAGGTCGTCGGTGATCGGCCGGTCCCAACTGGCGATCGTCACGAGGACGTTGTCGCTGCGGTCGAACTGGACGCAGGAGATGCGGCTCTCGGAGAGCTTCAGCCGCCGCACGATCAGGAGGTTGTCGCCCTGCATGACGGGGACGTCCTCGGTGTCGAGCACCTCGACCGGCTCGTCGTTCTCCAGCGCCGCGAGGAGCTGGGCCACCTCGAAGGGGATCTGCCCGTCGGCGAGCTCGCGCGCCGGCGAGCCCTCGGGCAGGTTGCCGATGATCATCGCGGGGCCGCGGCCGCCGAACAGGTCGTACCGGAGGAACACGCCCTGGCAGGAGCCGTCGGGGGCGGGCAGCAGACCGGCGCCGAGATTGCCGGGCCAGTCTCCCGGATCCATGGCCAGGACATCGAAGTCCGGGCCCGCGGGTGTGGCGGCGCTGCGGCGGCGGAGGAAGGACATACGGCAATGGTACGTGTCCCGGCGCGGGATGCGACGCGCCGGGCGGCACGGGCAGCTCAGCCCTCGCCACCGGGCTCCCGGGGCTCGCGGCCGGCCCTCCCGGCCGGGCTCCCGGGGCGCGCGGTCAGCCCTCCCGGCCGGGCTCCCGGGGCTCGCGGTCAGCCTTTCGGAGGGCCTGGGTGAGGCCGGTGCGGTCGGTGCCGAGCTTCCGGTAGACGGCCGAGAGGAGGCGGCCGACGGCGGCGGCGTCGACGCCGAGGACGGCGGCCGCGTCCCGGTCGCGGACGGTGAGCTCGGCGGCGGCGCGCTCACGCGCGGTGAGCGTGTCCGTGCCGGCGGGGTGCAGTGGCCGCGGGCGCAGCCCGGCCTCCGCGAGCTCGGCCCGCGCCTCCTCGACGAGGCCGTCGGCGCCGCAGTCCTGGGCGGCCTCCAGGCCCCGGTACAGGTGCTCGGCGGCCTCACGTGCGCGCTCGGTGCGGCGCAGGGCGGCGCCGAGCGCGACGAGGGAGCGGGCCAGCTCGTACGCGGCGGGCGACTGGTCGAGCCAGTCGACGGACTCCTCCAGGAGCTTCACGCGCGCGGCGGGCTCGGAGACCTCGGCGGTGACCCGGAGCGCCGAGCCGATCGCGGAGGGCGCGCCGTACTGGCGTGCGCGGGCGACCGCGTCCTCGGCGGTCCTACGGGCGGTCACGGGGGTCGTGGCGGCCTCGGCGACGGCCAGGTGGAGCTGCCAGGGGCACCAGGCGGGGTTGCGCATGCCGCGCGGGTCGAGCCGGCGGCCGACGGCGGCCAGCTCGGCGGCGGCCTCCTCGGTGCGTCCCCGGGCGAGCAGCAGTTCGGCGTGGACGGTCTGGGAGTCGGGGAAGGTGACGGCGGCGGGGAACGGTTCGCCGAAGTCGTGCGCGTCGGCGATGCGGGCGGCCTCGTCGACGCGGCCGCGGGCGAGGAGCACCTCGATCATGACGCCGACCGCGTACCACTGGGCGGGGGTGCGCGGTCCGACGCGTTCGGACAGGCGCAGTCCGGCCCGCACGAAGTCCTCGGCCTCGACGAGGCGGCCGCGGCGGTAGCGGATGTAGCCGAGCAGGGTGTACGCGAAGGAGAGGTGGGCGCCGCGCCAGCCCTGGCTCTCGAACTCGGCGGTGCCGGCGGCGAAGAGCTCCTCGGCGCGACCGGGGCGGTCGGCGTAGAGGAAGGTGAGGGCGGTGAGGACCGGGACCTCGAAGCCGCGGCTCTCGTCCGCCCAGCTGAGGCCGCCTTCGAGGGCGCGCTCGGCGTGCCCGAGGGCGACGGCCGAGGGTTCGGCGCGCAGGGTGGCGTCCCAGGCGCGCAGGCCGATGATGTACCGCTCGGTGAGGTCGCGGCCGGTGAGCCGGTCGGCGAGGGCCGTGAGGCGGCGGGAGCGCGCCGGGGACTCGGGTTCGTCGGCGCGGAAGGCGTCCCACATGAACTTCTCGGCCTGCATGCGGAGCCTGCTGCGGGCGTCGGTGGTCTGCCGGGCCTCGCGGCCAAGGAGCTCGGACGCCTCGACGAGGCGGTCGCTGTGGGCGAGGACCTGCGAGAGGCGGTAGACGATGCCGTGGCGGAGCGCCGGGTCGGCGACGGGCTCCTCCAGTGCGGCCCGCAGGTGGTTGACGGTGGTGGCGGGTTCGGTGAGGAGGGACGAGCAGCCGAGTTCGAAGAGGACGGCGGCCCGCTCCTCGGCGGCGGGCGGCTCGCGCAGGGCGCGGGCGAGGAAGCGGCGGGCGGCGTCGGGCGCGCCGGCGCGGAGGTTCTCGCCGGCGGCGGCGCGGAGCCGGCCGACGACCCACGGGTCCCCCTCGGGGTGGGTCTCCAGGAGGTGCCGGGCGGCGGCGGTGGGGCCGAGTCCGGCGTCGACGACGCACCAGGCGGCCTGGCCGTGCAGGGCGACGCGGGTGGCGGCGGGGATGGAGCGGTAGACGGTGGTGGCGATGAGGGGGTGGACGAATTCGAGCGGGTCGTCGGGGTCGTCGGCCTCGGCGAGGACGCGGGCCTCGCGCAGCCGCACGGCGCAGTCGGCGACCGCTTCGCCGCCGAGGCCGGCGACGGCGCCGGCGAGCTGCGGGGAGATCTCGGTGCCGAGGACGGCGCAGGCCCAGGCGAGGCGGACGGTCGCGGGGCCGAGTCGTTCGAGGCGGGTGACGAGTCCGCTGCCCTTGAGGGCGGCGGCGAGGTCGCGGAGTTCGTGGGCGCCGCCCGCGGTGGGTTCCAGGCCGTGGTCGCGGACCTTGGCGGCGAGTTCGACCGCCTCGAAGGGGTTGCCGGAGGTGACCGTCCAGCATTCGCGGCAGAACGCGTCGTCGGCGTGGGCGCCGACCCGGTCGCGGACGAGGCTCGCGATGGCGTCGAAGGTCAGCGGAGCCAGGCCCAGGGGCCGCCGGCCGGACCGGTGTCCGGTGAACTCCGATCCCTCGTCGGGGAGTTCGTCGGGGCGGTAGGCGACGACGAGCAGCATGGGGAGCTCCTCGGCGCGCGGCGCGAAGGCGGCGAGCCAGCCGAGGGATTCGGGGTCGGCCCAGTGGGCGTCGTCGACGACCACGACCAGCGGGGCGCGGCGTACGGCGAGGTGGGTCAGGACCCAGTCGAGTCCGTCCCGCAGGCCCTGCGGGTCCGGCGGGGAGCCCTCGGCCGCGGCGCGCAGTCCGAGGGCGGGGCCCACGATGTCGTACCAGGAGCCGAGTCGTTCACGCAGTTCGGTGTCGGTCGCGTGGGCGAGCTGGGGCTGGAGGAGCTGGCGGGCGACGTGGAAGGCGATGCCCTGTTCCTGGTCGCCGCCGCGTGCGGAGAGCACGGTGCAGCCGCGGGCCGCCGCGCGGCGGCGGATCTCGGCGAGCAGGGTGGTCTTGCCGAGTCCGGCGGGCGCGGCGTAGGCGAGGGTGCCGCCGCGCCGGGCGGTCCGGGGCCGGTCGGGTGCCGGGTCGGCGGGGTGGGGGGTGGTGTCGTCGTGGGCGGCGGGGATGTCGGAGGTGTCGGGGGTGTCGAGGGTGTCGCGGACGGCGACGAGGTGGGGACCGCGGGCGCCGCGGGGCGCCGGGATCGGGTCGGGCCAGGGCGGGTCGTCGGCCAGGCCGGTGAGGAGGTCCAGCGCGTCCTCGGCCGCCGCGAGTGCCGTCTCGCGTTCGAAGAGGCCGAATCCCTGACGGGCCGGTCGGCCGCCCTGTCGTGCCACGTTCCACCCCCACACCCGGGGCATACGCCCGGCGCACGAGGGGCGGCGCCCGGCGGGTGGCCCCGCGAAAGCCCCAGCGTACGCCCGTCGGCACGGTATGCAACGGTCAATGGGGGAAGCTTCCCGACCGTTCCGCGAGTCGGCGCAGAACGGTCAACGCCTCCTCGGCCCGGTCGCGTTCGACGAACAGGTGGTCGTGGTGGAATCCGGCCACCACGTTGCAGCTCATGCCCGCCCGGGCGAGTTCGCCCGCGACGGCGGCCGTCAGTCCGACGGCGTCGAGCGCGGAGTGGATCCGCAGGGTGATCCGGCCCGCCACGTAGTCGTACGCGAGGCCGGCGGCGTCCGCCTCGTCCTGGCGTACGACGAGGGTGAGGCCCTCGGCCTCGGTGACGGTGACCACAGGGGCGACCCCGGCCGGGGCGGGGCCGTCCACCGTGGTGAAGACGTACCGGCCGGGGTCGAGGTCCGGCCGCATCCCGGCGAGGAGCCGGGTCAGATCGCGTTCCGCTGTCATGCCGGCCAGCGTAGGCGCCCCCGGCGCCGGGGCTCAGGTGGCGGGCGGGGTGTCCCCGACGAGCCACATCGAGAAGAACTGGGCGCCGCCGCCGTAGGCGTGGCCGAGTGCCCGGCGGGCGCCGTCGACCTGGTGCTCGCCCGCCTCGCCACGTACCTGGAGGGCGGCCTCGGCGAAGCGGATCATGCCGGAGGCGCCGATGGGGTTGGTGGAGAGCACGCCGCCCGAGGGGTTCACGGGGAGGTCGCCGTCGAGTTCGGTGACGCCCGCCTCGGTGAGCTTCCACCCCTCGCCCTCGGCGGCGAAGCCCAGGTTCTCCAGCCACATCGGCTCGTACCAGGAGAACGGCACGTACATCTCGACGGCGTCGATCTCGCGCCGGGGGTCGGTGACGCCTGCCTGGCGGTACACGTCGGCGGCGCAGTCCCGGCCGGCCCTCGGGGAGACGAAGTCCTTGCCGGCGAACAGGGTGGGCTCGCTGCGCATGGCGCCGCCGTGCACCCAGGCGGGCGGGCGCGGTGAACGGGCCGCGCCCGTACGGTCGGTGAGGATCATCGCGCAGGCGCCGTCGGAGGACGGGCAGGTCTCGGAGTAGCGGATGGGGTCCCAGAGCATCGGGGAGGCCTGCACCCGCTCCAGGGTGAGGTCGTGCTCGTGGAGGTGCGCGTACGGGTTCCTGAGGGCGTTGCGCCGGTCCTTGTACGCGACGAGGGAGCCGATCGTGTCGGGGGCGCCGGTGCGGCGCATGTAGGCCCGGACGTGCGGGGCGAAGAAGCCGCCGGCGCCGGCGAGCAGCGGCTGCTGGAAGGGGACGGGCAGCGAGAGGCCCCACATGGCGTTGGACTCGGACTGCTTCTCGAACGCGAGGGTGAGGACGGTCCGGTGGACGCGCGCGGAGACCAGGTTGGCGGCGACGAGGGCGGTGGAGCCGCCGACCGAACCCGCCGTGTGCACCCGGAGCATGGGTTTGCCGACCGCGCCGAGCGCGTCGGCGAGGTACAGCTCCGGCATCATCACCCCCTCGAAGAAGTCGGGGGCCTTGCCGATGACGACGGCGTCGACGTCCGCCCAGGTGAGTTCGGCGTCGGCCAGGGCGCGGAGGGCGGCCTCGCGGACGAGTCCGGCGAGGGAGACGTCACGGCGGGCGGCGACGTGCTTGGTCTGGCCGATGCCGACGACGGCGACGGGCTCTTTAGGCACGGGGGTCCCCTTCCAGGACGGCGACCAGGTTCTGCTGGAGGCAGGGGCCTGAGGTGGCGTGGGCGAGGGCCCGGTCGGACTCGCCCCGGTGGATGCGGGCGGCGGCCTCGCCGAGCCGGAGGAGCCCCGCGGCCATCACGGGGTTGGCGGCGAGGGCGCCGCCCGAGGGGTTGACGCGGACGCCGTCGCCGAGGCCGAGCGCCCGGGTGAGGACGACCTCCTGGGCGCTGAAGGGCGCGTGGAGTTCGGCGGTGTCGACGGGCCGGTCGAACGCCCCGGCGCGTTGTGCGGCGAGGCGGGTGGAGGGCGAGTCGGTGAGGTCGCGCACGCCGAGGGAGTGCGCTTCGATGCGGTGGTCCATGCCCCGGATCCAGGCGGGGCGGGAGCAGAGGTCGCGGGCGCGGTCCCCGGCGGCGAGGATCACGGCGGCGGCGCCGTCGCCGATCGGCGGGCAGTCGCCGGTGCGCAGGGGCCGGACGACGTACTCGCCCTGGGGGCGGGCGCCGGGCAGCTGGGCGTGCGGGTTGGCCCGCGCGTCCTCGCGGCTGCGGGCGGCGATGGCGGCGAGGGCGGGTTCGTCGGTGGCGCCGGCGTCGACGAGCGCCTGTGCCTGGAGGGCGGCGAGGGCGACGGAGTCGGGCCAGAGCGGGGCCAGGTAGTACGGGTCGAGCTGGCGGGTGAGGACGTCGCGGACGGACCCGGGCGAGGACTTGCCGTAGGCGTAGACGAGCGCGGTGTCGGCCTCGCCGGTCAGCAGTTTCACCCAGGCCTCGTACAGCGCCCAGGCGCCGTCGGTCTCCACGTGGGACTCGGAGATCGGCGGCCACGCGCCGACGCCGTCGAGGGCCATCGTGAAGGAGAAGGCGCGTCCGGCGAGGTAGTCGGAGGAGCCGGAGCAGGTGAAGCCGATGTCGGCGGCCTTCAGTCCGGTCTGCCGGAGCACCTCGTGCAGGACGGGCATGACCATCTCGACCTCGGAGAGGTCGTCCGTGCGGCGCAGGTGGTCGCTCTGCGCGAAGGCGACGATGGCCACCTCTCGGTCCGGGGTCACAGCAGCTCCTTGTACGTGTCGTAGTCGGCGTCGGGCTCTCCGCAGGGCCGGTAGTGGTCGGGGTAGCGGCTGTCCTCGCTCCACACGGGTTCGACGCGCAGGCCCATCCGGACCTGGTCGTAGGGGATGCCGGCGATGCGGCCGTGGAGGGCGAGCCCGGCGCCGTCGAGGGCGATGTGGGCGTAGACGTACGGGACGTCGATGTCGAGGTTCTTCGCCTTGATGTTGACGATGCAGAAGGTGGTGACCGTGCCGCGCGGGCCGACCTCGACCCGGTCGGTGGTGGCGACTCCGCAGGTGGGGCAGGCCCCGCGGGGCGGCACGTACACCTTCGCGCACGACGGGCAGCGTTCGCCGACGGTGCGGCGCTCGGCGAGCGCGTGGAGGTAGCGGGTCTGGGCGCGGCCCGGGCTGTACGTGTAGTCGAGGCGGGCGGGGGCGACGATGCCCGTGACGGGGTCGTCGAACGTCCCGTCGTGGGCGCGGGCCTCGCCCCCGCCGGCGCTCTCGTGCGGTTCGAAGCAGGCGATGTCGGTGATCGCGCCGGAGCGTTCCTCGGCCCATCGGACCCGGACGCGCAGCCCGGTGCGGACGGCCTCGGGGCCCGGTGCGTCCAGGGCGTGGAGGAGGGCGGTGTCCGCGCCGTCGAGGCGGACCAGGACCCAGGCGAAGGGGGTCGCGAGCGGCTGCCCGGGGCGGGGCTCCGGGTTCCAGGCCCAGGTGGTGACGGTGCCGGTGGTCCCGACCTCGACGAGCTCGCGGAGTTCGGCGGCGCTCTCGGGGTCGTACTCGACGGGCGGGACCAGGATCCGGCCGCCTTCCGCGCGGACTCCCAGAAGGGTCCGTTCGCGCAGCCCGGTGAGGAAGGCGGACTGGACGGGGCCGAGGGAGCGCGTGAACGGGAACTCGACGACGAGGGGCGCGCGGAGGAGGTCCGGCGGTGGCGTGACGGTCATGGGCGGGCTCCTTGCTGGCGGACGGTGTGGGGTACGGCGGGATCGCGGTGGCTCGCTTCCTGCGGTACGGCGGGACGGGGGTGGCTCGCTTCCTGCGGTACGGCGGGATCGCGGCGACCCGCGCCCTGCGGGTACGGCGGGACGGCGGCGGCTCCCTCCCCGCGGTACGGCGGGACCTCGGCAGCTCACTCCCTGCGGTACACCGCGGGGCGCTTCTCCGCGAAGGCCTTCGCCCCCTCCTTCGCGTCCGCCGTGTCGAAGATCGGCCAGCCCCGCTTCAGTTCGGCGGCGAGCCCGTCCGTCTCGGTCATCTCGGCCGTCTCGTACACGGACGCCTTGACGGCCTCGACGGCGAGCGGACCGCAGGCGTTGATCCGTTCGGCGATGTCGAGGGCGGCGTCGAGGGCGGTGCCGTCGGGCACGACGCGGCCGACGAGTCCGATGCGGGCGGCCTCGTCGGCGGTGTACGGGCGACCTGTGAGGAGCATTTCGAGGGCGTGGGTGCGGGGGATCTGTCGGGGCAGGCGGACGGTGGAGCCGCCGATGGGGAAGAGGCCGCGCCGGACCTCGAAGAGGCCGAAGGTGGCGGAGGCGGCGGCGACCCTGATGTCGGTGCCCTGGAGGATCTCGGTGCCGCCGGCGACGCAGTGCCCCTCGACGGCCGCGATGACGGGCTTGCGGGGCCGGTGGTGGCGGAGCATCGCCTTCCAGTGCAGGTCGGGGTCGGCCTTGAGCCGGTCCCGGTACTGCTCGCCCTCCATGCCCTTGCCGGCGAGGGCCTTGAGGTCCATGCCGGCGCAGAAGGCTCCGCCGGCGCCGGTGAGGACGACCGAGCGGACGGTGTCGTCGGCGTCGGCCTCCAGCCAGCCGTCGTAGAGGCCGACGAGCATCGGCAGAGAGAGGGCGTTCTTGGCGTCGGGCCGGTTCAAGGTGAGGACGAGCGTGGCGCCTTCGCGCCGGACGCTGAGGTGTTCGGTGCCGCCCATGGGGGTCTCCCGTCTCCAGTTCTGGAACAGGTTGCAGGAGCCGGGGGTCCAGTTCAATAGTTTTCTGACACTCAGTCAGATTCTTCTGCACGCCCCCTTCCCCCGGTGACCGGTCGGCGCTCTAATGACCGCCACGTCCATGCGAGCGAGCGCGAACCGGGGTCAGGAGGAACGGTGGAGTACAACCTTGCCGACCTGTTCGAATCGGTGGTCGACGTGGTCCCGGACCGCGAGGCGCTGGTGTACGTCGACCATCCGGGGACCGGTGAGGAGCGCCGGCTGACCTACGCCGGCCTCGACGCGGCCGCCAACCGGATCGCGCACCACCTCGTCGACGCGGGCATCCGGCCCGGCGAACACCTCGGCCTCCACCTGTACAACGGCGTCGAGTACCTCCAGACCGTGCTCGCCTGCCTCAAGGCCAGGATCGTGCCGGTCAACGTCAACTACCGGTACGTGGAGGAGGAGCTCGTCTACCTCTACCGGGACGCCGATCTCGCCGCGCTCGTCTTCGACGCCGAGTTCACCGAGCGGGTCGCGGCGGCGCTGCCGCAGACGGAGAAGCTGCGGCACCTCGTGCGGGTGGGGACCCCGCCCGAGGGAGCACCGGCCCTCGACTGCGCGGCGTACACCGAGGCGGAGGCCGGGGGCTCGCCGGAGCGCGGCTTCGGCCCCCGCTCGGCGGACGACCTGTTCATCATCTACACGGGCGGCACCACCGGCATGCCCAAGGGCGTCCTGTGGCGCCAGGAGGACCTGTTCTTCGCGGGCCTCTTCGGCGGCGACCCCTCGGGCGAGCCCGTGAAGCGCCCGGAGGAACTCGCCGAGCGGGTCGCGGCCGGGGGCGCCGGCATCACCTTCTTCCCCGCGCCGCCGCTGATGCACGGCACGTCCACCCTCACCGCGTTCATCGCCTTCGACTACGGCCAGCGGGTCGTCCTGCACCGCAAGTACGTGCCCGAGGAGGTCCTCCGCACGCTGGAGAAGGAGAAGGTCTCCAGCATCTCCCTGGTGGGCGACGCGATGCTGCGGCCGCTCGTGGACGCGCTGCGCGGGCCGCTCAAGGACACGGACCTGTCGGCCCTCTTCAGCCTGTCCTCCTCGGGGGCGATCATGTCCGACACCGTGCGGGCCCAGCTCCAGGAGCTCATGCCGCACGTGCTGCTCCTCAACAACTTCGGCTCGACCGAGTCCGGTTCCAACGGCCGCGCCACCGACGACTCCGGACCGGCCAAGGGCTTCCGGCTCCACGTCAACGAACGCACCCAGGTGGTCGACCCGGTGACCCGCGTCCCCGTCGCCCCGGGCGAGACCGGCCGCCTCGCGCAGCGGGGCCACGTCCCGCTCGGCTACTACAACGACCCCGCCAAGACCGCGGAGACCTTCTTCGAGCGCGACGGGGTGCGCTGGGTCCTCCTCGGCGACATGGCGACCGTCGACGAGGCGGGGGTCGTCACCGTCCTCGGACGCGGCTCCCAGTGCATCAACACCGGGGGCGAGAAGGTCTACCCGGAGGAGGTCGAGCAGGCCCTCAAGTCCCACCCCGACGTCTACGACGCCCTCGTCGCCGGCGTCCCCGACGCCCGCTGGGGCAACCACGTCGCCGCCGTCGTCCAACTCCGCCCGGACGCCCCGCCGCTGGACCTCGACGCGCTCCAGACCCACTGCCGCTCCCGCCTCGCCGGCTACAAGGTCCCCCGCCAGCTGGTCCTCGCCGACCGCATCGAGCGCTCCCCCAGCGGCAAGGCGGACTACCGCTGGGCCCGCGCGGTGGCGGTGGCCGCGGACGCCTCCCCGGACACTCCTTGAGCGCAGCCGACCCTCGGCGGCGGCTGTGTGGATCGCATGGCACGTCTCCCTGATCAGCGGGATCAAGGTCAGTCGAAGGTCAGGTGGTCGTGCGTCAGCGGCGCCGGCCTTCGCCGCCGACGAGCCCTGCGACTGGTGATCCAGTCGTCCGACCCGTCGACGTCAGCGCGGTGGAGAACCTCGGCGGCCGGCTGACGGCTCGTCCCGCAGCAGTGGCACCGGGCCCCGCAGCGCGAATCCGCCGGGGAGGTCCAGCCGACCGCCCCGGCGCTCGGCGACCACCGCCCCCTGCGCCCCCAGGCTCGCGTCGACCGCGCACTCCCCTGACCGCACGCCGGTCAGACAGGCGTCGCGGACCACACAGACCAGCCCGGAGATCCAGAAGACCACGTTCAGCTGCACGTCCAGGGTACCGATCTTCGCGCCGTCCACGTAGACGTCGACGTAGGGCCGGTGCGCGGAGGTGACCCGGTGGGTCGCGAGCGCGACGACCTCCTCGCTGCCCGGCAGGTCCCGGGTGCGGCGCGCGGCGGACTGGAGTGCGGAGTGGCCGCGCCAGCCGGCGGCGGCCAGGTCGAGCACGTCGAGGCCGAGGAAGTCGTCCACGACCCTGGCCAACTCGTGCTCGACGGCCCGGTCGGCGGCGGGCGTCCGGCCCCGTACGGGTGCGAGCAGCGGCCCGGCCGTGCCATGGGCGCGCAGCGGGCCGTCGAGGCCTTCCCCGTCGCCGAGCAGGAACGAGCGGACGGTCGTCGGGGTCGTGGTCCTGGGCGCGGTCGTGGTCATCGGTCCTCCTCGTCGAGGGTCTGCCGGCCGGGGTCCGGGTGCGGGTCGAGCCGGGTGGAGCGGGTGGGCGGCTCACCGGGCGGCCGCAACTCGACCAGCGCCGTGTCGCCGATGGCGGGCCGCAAGGTGGCCCGCACGTGGTTGCGCACCCAGCGGGGGCCCCGGTGCAGCCGCCCGAAGTAGACGGCCGCGGCGGCGGCGAGGGCGAGCGCCCCGCCGAGGGAGGCGGGGCCGACGACCCACCCGAGGGGGGTGGAGCCTCCCGTGGTGCCGGGCGGGACGTTCGGATTCGGGTCCGTCGGGTTGGGGTCGGTCTGGTTCGGGTCGGTCTGGTTCGGGTCCGTCTGGTTCGGGTCCGTCTGGTTCGGGTCGGTCGGAATCGGATCCGTCGAGCCCGGCTCGTCTGTGACCTCGTACGAAGCCTCGGCGTACTGCTCCGGGTAGTCCTGGCAGACCGCCCGCACCGTGTGTGCGCCCGGCTCCGCGTCACTCGGTACGGGGATCTCCGTGGCGAAGCCGGCCTGCTCCGTGACGGGGGCGGTGGCCAGCGGCGGCTCGTCGCCGTCCCACAGAAGGTCGACGTTCGAGCACCGGAAGCCCATCCCCTCCACCTGCACGTTGTTCCCCTTCGCGCCCTCCTCCTCAGCGAGGGTGAGGAGCGGTTCCCCCGGGCTCTCGACGACGAGGTCGGCGTCCGCGTAGAGGGACGGATCATCGGTGCACTCGGCCCGGAAGGTGTACGTGTCCGGGTCCGTGTCGGCCGGGATGGGCTCCGTGTACGAGAAGTCGCCGTTCTCCTCCACGGGGATGCCGGACGCGATCTCGGGCCCGTCGACCACGTGGAGGTACACGGTGCCGGCAGTGCACCCGTCGAAGCCCGTGCCCCGCACGTCGATCGGGTCCCCGACGGAGCCGTGGTCCGGGGCCAGCGTGAGGGAGGCCGTGGCAGCCGGCGGTTCCGACGTCGTCGGCGGCGGTTCCGAGGTCGTCGGCGGCGGTTCGGTCGTCAGCGGCGGTTCGGTCGGCGGTGGTTCCGTCGTGCCCGGTGGCGGCTCCGACGTCGTCGGCGGGGGCGGCGGTTCCGCCGACGCCGGGATAGCGACCGGCCCCAGGCTGATCGCTACGCTCAGAAGCACAGCCATCAGCAATCGACGCACGAACCGCGCGGAAATGACCATGGGAAAAGGGAATTGGGGACACCCCCATTTTCCCACCAGGTTCACCAGCGCGCGCGTCGTTCTCCGCCTTGTCCGCCCGCACGCGATCGGCCTAGCCGTCCAACTCGGACATCCGCCGCCTGCTGTCGCCGTCGGTGGCCTGCTGGCCGGTGGAGATCAGCAGGATCCCGTCGGGGAGCGCGCCGTTCAGGTGGTCCGCGAAGGCGGTCGTGCAGGTGGCGAGGTCGCGCAGGACCGGGTCGAGGGCCCCCGCGATGGCCGCGCCGAGTTCACCGCTCGCCGCGGCGGTGGTGTGCTGGCGAGCGGCCTCGGCCAGCAGGCCGGCGGTCTCGCCGAGGACCTGGGTCGCGACCTCCCTGAGCCGCCCGGCCGCGCGTTCGTGTTCGGCGTGGTCGACGCTGATGCCCTCGGCGCCGGTCCGGCCCGGCCCGGTGGCGAGGTCGTTGCCCCAGGCGCGGCCCGTCTCCGTGTCGGACGCCCCGTCGCGGGCCTGACCGCCGACGCCGCCCGCGAGGCCTCCCGCGAGGCCGGCGGCGACGCCCGCGAGGCCGGCCACGGACGGTTCGCGCTGGAGCCGTTCCAGCGCGGACGTGACGAGCCGGTGGCACTTCTCGACGGTCACCCGCGACTGGGCCCGGGCCTGGGCGAGGGCGGCCGCCACCGCGCCCTCGGCCGCGCCGAAGGTCACCACCCCGGCGACGAGTGCGGCCACGGTCTCCTCGGCGCACACGGCCGCGATCTGGATGACCTGCGCCTTGGTCACGGCGATGACGTCACCGATCTCGTACGCCACGGCGCCCGCCGCCCGCGCCGCCTCCGCGGCGGAGGCGACGTCCTGGTTCATGACCTTGTCCCAGTGCTGCCCCAGGGCGTCCATCGCCTCGCCCCTGCCCGACGAGAGCAACCGCTGGACGTGCTGGTTCGCGTCCCCCGCGTCGTCCCAGATCGAGTCGGCGAAGCGGCGCAGCGCCTCCGCGACCGCGTAGTAGGGCGCCTGGTCTGCCTCAGGTCGGGCGAGGTACCCGTCGACCAGGGCCTCGTACAGGTCCGAAACGGCGTTGGTCATGGCGCGAACTCCCCCTCGTGAAAAGCGTGTTGGCCCCCGATGCCCCCACGCACGCCGTTCACCGTCTCACGCACCCCGTGCGACCGCCACCAGAACGCCGTGACGGGAACGTGCCGACCGGTGGACGGGCACACGCGCCTCCGCGCCCCGGTTCAGGCGGCCTGCGGACCGGTCGCGTACGCGAGTGGTGGGGCCATCGCGCGGACGTCTGCGCCCTCGCCGACCCACAGCCCGATGTAGAGGGCGGCGGTGGCCTCCAGCAGACCCGCCCGGTCGAGACCGCCGCCGGTCAGCGGTGTGCAGCCGGTGTCCCGTACGAGTTCCGCCACGCGTGTGAGGGCCGTCGCGTCGTCGCCGCAGACCGGGACCGCGAGGGGCAGGCCGTCGAAGACGGGAGGGGTCATCCGCCACACGTCCTCGTGGCAGAGGTTGAAGGCCTTCACGACGTGCGCGCCGGGAGCCGCTTCGGCGAGCCGGCGGGCCGCGGAGGCGCCACCTTCCGTGAGGAGCCGGAAGCCCGGCCCCACGGGGTTGGCGCAGTCGATCAGGGCCTTTCCGGTCAGGGGCGCGCGGAGTTCCGCGACGACCTCCGCGCCGGCTCCGTACGGCAGCGCGGCCAGGACCGCGTCGCCGAAGCCGGCGGCCTCGCGCAGGCTGCCGTGCCCGGCGCCGCCGCCGACGCGCTGCGCGAGGTCCCGCGCCCGCCGCTCGTCGCGGCCTCCGAGGAGCACCTCGTGTCCGGCACGCACCCAGTGCGTGGCGAGGGCGTCCGCCATGTTCCCCGTGCCCAGTACGCCGATCCTCATCGTTCCGTCCCCTCGGTCGGGCCGGGTACGCCCCGGGCCTCGGGAACGACACTAGGGAGCGGGTCGGGCACCATCTGGTACGTGACTTCCGACGGATACCTCGCCGACTGCCGTGCCCGGCTCGCGTTCGACCTGCTGGCGAACACCTGGAACTCCGTGGTGCTCTGGTCGCTCCGCGGCGGCCCGAGCCGCCACGGCGAACTGCGCGGACGGATCGGGGGCATCAGCTCCAAGGTGCTCACCGAGACGCTGCGGCGCCTCGAGTTCAACGGCCTGGTGGAGCGGCGCGCCGACGCCGGCCCGCCGCAGCGGGTCTCCTACGAACTCACCGATCTGGGACGGTCCTTGCTCGGGCCCATCGACGCGTTCGGCGCGTGGGCCTTCGAGCACGGCGACGAGGTGATGGCCGCGCAGGAGCGGCACGGTGGGTGAGCCCGGCCCCTGCGGGGGGGGGAAGGCAGGGGGCCGGGCGCGGTGAGCTCAGCGGAGGCCGAACTCCCGTACCGCCGCGAGGAACGCGGCCGGCCGGTCGGCGTGGACGAGGTGTCCGGCGTCGACGGTGACGAGGCGGGCGCCGGGGATGCCCTCGGCCAGCGCGGACAGGTGCGTCTGGGAGATGTGGCTGGTCGGGCCGCCGGCGAGGACGAGGGTGGGGGCCGTGATCGCGGCCGCCCGCTCGCGCCAGGCGGGGTCGGGCGCGTTCAGCTGGGCGTCGGTGGCCGGGACGATCTCCCAGTCGAAGTCCAGGGGGCCGTCGGGGCGTTCGGCGGGCGGGCGGGGAGGGTCGAGCGGCACGAAGCCGGGCGGTTCCTCCAGGACCAGCCGGCCGATCAGGCCGGGTTCCCGCTGGGCGAGGAGCCAGGCGGCCCCGGCGCCCATCGAGTGGGCGACGACGGTGGCCCCGGTGAGGCCCAGGGCACGGAGGAAGCCGCCCAGTTCGTCGCGGAAGTCGTCGAAGCCGTACCGGCCCGGGCGGTCGCTGAGGCCGTGTCCGCGCAGGTCGAGGGCGTAGACCCGGTGGTCGGCGGCCAGATCGGCGGCGATCTCCGTCCAGGTGGTGGAGTTCTCGCCGCGGCCGTGGACCAGGACGACCGGCGGGGCGCCCTCGGGACCGAGCACCCGGTGGGCGAGGCGCACGCCGTCGACGGTGACCGTGCGCACCTCCGGGTCGAGGAAGGCGGCGACCGGTCGGACGAAGGCGTCGGCGTCGTCGACCCAGGGGAAGTGGCCGGCGCCCGGCTGGACGACGAGTTCGGCGTACGGGAAGAAGGCCGCCGCCTCCGCGGCCTTGGCCGGGGTCGGGCCCCCGTCGTACTCCCCCGCCAGGACGAGGACGGGGGCGGTGAGCGCGGCGAGGTCACGGCGGGTGCGCTCCGGGTCGTAGGCCCCTTCTCCGTGGTAGGCGGACGCGGCGTCCCAGTGCGCCTGCCGGGCCTCGGCGGCGGCGTGCTCGCGCGCGGCCGCGTCCCAGCGGCCGTAGCCGAAGGGGGCGGCGACCTCGTGGACGCGGGACAGCGGGGTGTCCGGCCCGAGCGCGTCGAGCGCGGCCCTGGCCTCCGGGTACCACGGCCGGTCGGCGAAGACCGTGACGGCCTCGTCCCACTCCTCGTCGGTGGTGCCGACGCCGAGTGCCCGGCCGGCCGACGTGACGAGGACGAGCGAACGGATGCGCTCGGGGTGGGCGGCCGCGTACAGCGTGGCCAGGTTCCCGCCCGCCGAGTGGCCGAGGAGGTCGATGCGCTCCAGGCCGAGGTGCGCGCGCAGGGCCTCGACGTCGCCGACCTGCCGGTCGCAGCGGTAGGTGCCGGGGTCGGCGGGTTCGGCGCTGGCCCCGGTGCCGCGGGCGTCGAGCAGGACCAGGGTGCGGTGGGCGGCGAGCCCGCCGAGGTCGCCGAGGTACGCGGCGTCGCGCATCGGCCCGCCCGCGAGGCACACGAGCGGTTCCCCCGTGCCGTGGGTGCGGTAGGCGAGTGCGGTGCCGTCGTACGTCGTGAAATGGGGCATGCCATGATCCTCTCCGGCTCCGGACGATCTTCGCAATCGGTTTCGCGGAGCGCGCGAGCGGGAGGGCGGGACGGTGCGCGATACGGTGGGCGGGACCATCCCCGAACTGCGAAGGAACCGTTTCCCCGTGCCCGACATCCGGGAATCCGCGCTACGCGGCGACTGCGCGAACTGCTTCGGCCTCTGCTGTGTGGCGCTGCCCTTCGCCAAGTCGGCCGACTTCGCCGTGGACAAGTCGTCCGGCGAGCCCTGCCGGAACCTCCGGGACGACTTCCGCTGCGGCATCCACACCCGGCTGCGGACGAGCGGCTTCCAGGGCTGCACGGTGTACGACTGCTTCGGCGCCGGCCAGCACGTCTCCCAGGTGACCTTCGGCGGCGTGTCCTGGCGGGAGGCGCCGGAGACCGCCCGGCAGATGTACGAGGTGTTCCCCCTGGTGCGCCAGCTCCACGAGCTGCTGCGCTACGTCACCGAAGCCCTGGCCCTGCCGACCGCCCGCCCCGTCCACGCCGAGCTGCGCACGGCGCTCACCCGCGTCGAGACGCTCACCCAGGGCACCCCCGCCGACCTGGAGAAGCTCGACGTGGGTCCCGTACGGGCCGACGTGAACCCCCTGCTGCTGCGCACGAGCGAGCTGGTCCGCGCCTCGGCCGGCGGCAAGCCGAAGAGCCGGCGGGGGGCCGACCTGATCGGCAAGCGTCTCCGCGGGGCCAAGCTCCGGGGAGCCGACCTGCGCGGAGCCCTGCTCATCGCCGCCGACCTCACGGGGGCCGATCTGTCCCTCACCGACCTCATCGGCGCCGACCTGCGGGACGCGGACCTCTCCGGCGCCGACCTGACGGGCGCGCTGTTCCTCACCCAGCCCCAGCTGAACTCCGCGCGCGGGAACGCCGCCACCCGTCTCCCCGACGGCTTCGAACGCCCCGCGCACTGGACGGCCTGACGGCCCGGGGCATCTCGGCGGCGTTCGGTCGCCGCCACTGGCCCGGGGCCGGTGGCATCTCGGCGGCGTCGGTCGCCGCCACTGGCCCGGGCCGGACGAACGACCGCGGCTGGGGATCGCCGGTCGGGCCGGGGCCTGCCGGTGGGAGGGGCGTCGGATTCAGCGCAGCCGGCGGGCGCGGAGCACCAGGTCGGCGGTGTGGTGGGCGCCGGCGCCGCCGTCGGGTGCCACGCGCGGCCGCTGTTCGTCCACCTCCACCACCCAGTCGTCGTCGAGCAGGGCGGTGACCATCGAGGGCCAGACGTAGTCGGCCGGGTCGAAGCCGCTGTCGTGGGCCTGCTGGGTTTCCATCCCCGCGTGGTGGACGAGCAGCAGCACGCCGCCGACCGCGACGGTAGCGAGCAGCGCACGCTCGGCCGCCGCGTCGGGAGTGCGCAGCAGCGCCGGGTACTGGGCGGAGACCAGGTCGAAGGAGGCCGGCGGGAGCGCCGCCTCCGTCAGGGCAGCGTGGACCCAGCGGATCTCGACGCCCGCGTCCCTCGCGTGCCCGGCGGCCCGCTCCAGCGCCACGCCGGAGACCTCGAGCGCGGTCACGTCCCAGCCGCCGCGCGCGAGCCAGACGGCGTCCGCGCCCTCGCCGCAGCCGACGTCGAGCACCCGTCCCGGGGTGAGTCCCGCGGTCTCGGCCACGAGCGCGCCGTTGGGCCGGCCGCTCCACAGTTGCGGCCGGTCGGCGTACCTGCTGTCCCACTCCGCCCGCACCGCGGGGTCTCCGATGTACCGGTCGGCGGGCGGGGTCGTGTCGTGTGCGGGCGATCCCGCTGCGATGTCGTCGGTCACGGGCCCAGACTCGCTCGCCGCGTCCCGGACGTGCCAGCGCTGTTGCCGGTCCGGCAAATCGGCGACGTACTCCACCGCTTCCCACGCCGCGTGCCTTCTGCGGGAGCTCTGCTCGTCGCCCCGGGAGCGCCCAGGGAGCCGCCCTACACGCTCCTCCGTCCGGGGAACCGTGCGAGGGGGAAACTTCAGCCACCCCCTTGCCAAGGCGGGGGTGTCGGCGGTTTAACTGGCCCGGAACGTATCTACCGAATGATCGGTAGTCCGTTTTACGGCAACGGAGGAGCGGCGCATGACGGAACTGCTGGACAGCGGCGAGCGGCTCGGGCGGGACGAGCTGGCGGCACTCCAGCTGGAGCGGCTGCGCGCGACGCTGCGGCACGCGTACGCGAACGTGGACTTCTACCGCCGCTCCTTCGACGCCGCCGGGGTGACCCCGGACGACTGCCGTACGCTCGCGGACCTCGCCCGCTTCCCGTTCACCGCCAAGGCGGACCTGCGCGACCACTACCCGTTCGGCATGTTCGCCGTCGACCAGTCCCGGATCCGGCGCGTGCACGCCTCCAGCGGCACCACCGGCCGGCCGACCGTCGTCGGCTACACCGACCGGGACCTCGACACCTGGGCGGACGTGGTGGCCCGTTCGCTGCGCGCCGCCGGCGCCCGCCCCGGCCACAAGGTCCATGTGGCGTACGGATACGGCCTGTTCACCGGCGGGCTCGGCGCCCACTACGGCGCGGAGCGGCTCGGGTGCACGGTCATTCCCGCCTCGGGCGGCATGACGGCCCGGCAGGTGCAGCTGATCCAGGACTTCCGGCCCGAGGTCATCATGGTGACCCCGTCCTACATGCTCACGCTGCTCGACGAGTTCGAGCGCCAGGGCGTGGACCCGCGGTCGACCTCCCTCAAGGTGGGCGTCTTCGGCGCCGAGCCGTGGACGGAGGCGATGCGGAAGGAGATCGAGGACCGGTTCGCCATCGACGCGGTCGACATATACGGCCTGTCGGAGGTGATCGGCCCCGGTGTGGCGCAGGAGTGCGTGGAGACCAAGGACGGGCTGCACATCTGGGAGGACCACTTCTACCCGGAGATCGTGGACCCGTTCACGGGTGAGGTGCTGCCGGACGGGGAGGAGGGCGAGCTCGTCTTCACCTCGCTCACCAAGGAGGCCATGCCGGTGATCCGCTACCGGACCCGCGACCTCACCCGACTGCTTCCCGGCACCGCCCGGGTCTTCCGGCGGATGGAGAAGGTCACCGGTCGCAGCGACGACATGATCATCCTCCGCGGGGTGAACCTCTTCCCCACCCAGATCGAGGAGATCGTCCTCCGTACCCCGGCCGTCGCCCCCCACTTCCAGCTGCGCCTCACCAAGGACGGCCGCATGGACGCCCTCACCGTCCGCGCCGAGGCCCGCGCCGGCGCCACTCCCGACCAGCGGGCGGAGGCGGCCCGCTCCATCACCGCTGCCGTCAAGGACGGCATCGGGGTGTCGGTCGGCGTCGAAGTGGTCGACCCCGAGACGCTGGAGCGCTCGGTGGGCAAGATCAAGCGGATCGTGGACCTGAGGGAGCACGGAGAGCACTGAGTGCACCGAGTGGTGGGCGAGCCGATCGGCCGAAGTGGATCACTGGCAGGCCGTAGCCTTCCCCGCCCGCCGTGGCAGTGAAGCCCAGGCGTCACGGCGGTCTGCGGGCGCCCGAGCTCGGACCGACCAGATCACTCCGTCACGGGCAGGCACTCGGCGAGCAGGTCGACGACATCGCGCCAGGCTCGCTGCGCGTGCCGTGGGTGGTAGCCGACGCCGGGGACCACGGGCTGGTCGACCGGCGGGTGGTGGAACGCGTGCATGGCGCCGCCGTAGACCACGAGGCGCCAGTCGACGCCCGCGGCCTGCATCTCCGCCGTGAACGCGTCCCGCTGCGCGGGCGGCATGATCGGGTCTTCCGACCCGACCCCGGCCCACACCGGGCAGCGAATGCGCGCCGCCTCGCCCGGTCGGCCCGTGGTCAGTGCGTTGACCGTCCCGATCACGCGCAGGTCGACGCCGTCGCGCCCGAGTTCCAGCCCGATGGCGCCCCCCGTGCCGTAGCCGACGGCGGCGATCCGGTCGGGGTCGGTCCGCGGTTCGGCGCGCACCACGTCCAGCGCCGCGTGGCCGATGCCCCGCATCCGGTCGGGGTCGGCGAGCAGCGGCATGCATCGGGCGAGCATCTCGTCGGGGTCATTCAAATAGCGCCCGCCGTGAAGGTCGAAGGCCAGCGCCACGTATCCCAGCTCGGCGAGCGCATCGGCCCGGCGGCACTCGACGTCGCTAAGCCCCGGCCCCTCTGGTCCGAGCAGCACCGCGGGCCGGCGGCCGACACCGGCCGGGAGCGCGAGGTGCCCGATCATCGTCAGCCCGTCGGCCGGGTACCGGACCGTGCGCGTCGTCATCGTCGTCATGAGACGGGACCGTAGTGATCGTCGAGTCCGGTCGGGCCGGGTTCGCCGCCGGCAGAACAGCGCGGGCCCCTCTGAGAGGCGGCGGTGGCTCACAAGAAAGCACGCAAGGTGCCGTGCCGATCCGACGGGGCTGATCGGCACGGCACCTTCGCGGTCACGCGTTCCGGCAGGGGGCAGGAAGCCCCGGGAGGTCAGACGAGCCGGATGCTGGCGATCCGGGAGCGGTAGAAGTGGCCCTCGTAGCCGTAGTAGTCCAGCCCCCGGCGGTAGGTGGGGTTCCCCGCGGCGTCGAAGAACGACGACGCCGCGACCACGACGCCGTGCCTGCGGAGGTACTCGACCGCGTGCGGGTTCCCGCCCGGGGTCGCCGACCACAGCAGGGCGTCGTCGTCACCGAAGTCGACCATGCCGACCTTGCCGCCCGCGGCGACCATGCACACCCAGCCGAAGCGGTCGGTCTCGCGGAAGCGCGCGTCGCCGAGCCGGTCCCAGACGGTCTGGTCGGGCGCCGCCCACTCCCAGCCCAGGTTCTCGGGCATCCACAGGCTGATCGCGCGGAACAGCATGATCTTGTTCTTGACCTGCTAGTTCGGCCGTCAAGTTGACACGCACACAGGCCTTGACGATCTTGTCTTTCCGCGGGCGGATCCGCTGCCTCCGGGCGGGGACGCCGGCCTCGGCAAGATCAAGCGGAGGGTGGGCCTCCGCGCGCGTAGCCTGGGGGGAGGAGGTGGTTGCGATGCTGTCGGACTCCCCTATCGCCGCGATCATTCCGGTCAACGACATGGACCGGGCCAAGCGCTTCTACTCGGAGACCCTCGGTCTTCCGCTCACCAGGGAATCGGCCGAGGACACCAGGTTCGAGTGCGGTGGCACGACGATCGGTCTCTACGAGACGCCCTACGGCGGCAAGGCCGAGCACACCCTGGCGAGCTGGAAGGTCGCCGACCTCGACAGCGAGATGAAGGAGCTGCGCTCCAAGGGCGTCACGTTCGAGGACTACGACCTGCCCGGCATCAAGACGGTCGACGGCGTGGTCGAGTCGGACACCATGCGGGGCGCCTGGTTCAAGGACAGTGAGGGCAACGTCCTCTGCGTCGTGGAGGAACGCGCGGGCTGACGGCTCCGCGCACCGGGGTCATCGGGCGCCGAAGCGGTCCCTGAGGTCCCGCTTGAGGATCTTGCCGCTGGCGTTGCGGGGAAGCGCGTCCACGAAGTGGACCCGCTTCGGTGCCTTGAAGGAGGCGAGCTTCTCCCGGGCGTGGGCGAGGAGTGCGGCCTCGGTGACCTCGCCCCGGCGGACGACGACGGCCGTGACCGCCTCGATCCAGCGGTCGTCGGGGAGGCCGATGACGGCCACCTCGGCGACGCCGGGGTGGGTGTAGAGGGCGTCCTCGACCTGGCGGGAGGCGATCAGGACGCCCCCGGAGTTGATGACGTCCTTCACCCGGTCGACGATGGTGAGGAACCCCTCGGCGTCGCGGACGGCGAGGTCGCCGGAGCGGAACCAACCGCCCCGGAAGGCCGCTTCGGTCTCCTCGGGCTTGCCCCAGTAGCCGTCGCACAGCTGCGGCGATCGGTAGACGATCTCGCCGGGGGTGCCGTCGGGCACGTCCTTGCCGTCCTCGTCGACGACCCGGGCCTCGACGTGGCGGACGGGACGGCCGCAGGAGTCCATCCGGCCCTCGTGCTCGTCGGGCCCGAGGACGGTGGCGAGCGGGCCGATCTCGGACTGGCCGAAGCAGTTGTAGAACGCGAGGCCGGGGAGCCGCGCGCGCAGCCTCTCCAGGACGGGGACGGGCATGATCGAGGCCCCGTAGTACGCCTTGCGCAGCGCCGACAGGTCGCGGTCGTCGAACTCGGGGTGGTTGGCGAGGCCGATCCAGACGGTCGGCGGGGCGAAGACGCTGTCCGCGCGGCCCGCCTCGATCAGGTCGAAGAGGACGGCCGGGTCCGGTCCGTCGACGATCGTGTTCTCGGCGCCCACCGCGAGGTAGGGCAGCAGGAAGACGTGCATCTGCGCCGAGTGGTAGAGCGGCAGCGCGTGCACCGGCCGGTCGTCCTCGCGCAGGTCGAGGGCCTCGATGGCGCTCGCGTACTCGTGGGCGAGGGCGAGGTGGGTCATCATCGCGCCCTTGGGCAGGGCGGTGGTGCCCGAGGTGTAGAGCAGCTGGGCGAGGTCGCGGGCATCGCGGTCGGTGAGGTACGGCTCCGGTTCGGCGAGCGCGTCGAGCAGTGAACCGGGCGCGTCCCGCAGCGCCTTGACCGCGAAGCGGTCGGGGATCCGGTCGGCGAGGGCGGGGTCCGCGAGGACGAGTGAGCAGTCCGACTGCTCCAGGACGTACGCGAGGTCACCGCCCGTCAGGTGGTGGTTGACCGGTACGTGGACCAGGCCGGCCCGGGCGCAGGCGAGGAACGCGATGAGGTAGGCGTCCGAGTTGTGGCCGTACGTCGCCACCCGGGCGTACTCCGGGAGGGCGAGGCCGTGCCGCCGCTCCCGCAGGACGGCGGCGGCGGTGGTGACGGCCTCGTCCAGCTCCGCGTACGTCCAGGTCCGGTCGGCGTACCGCACGGCGATCCGGTCGGGGACACGCCGGGCGCTCGCGCGAAGGACACCGTCGACGGTACGGCTGGGGAGTCGATCCATGCGGTGATCCTCCGCGTGGCACGGGCGGAAGGTCAAGTACCGCGCGGCGCGCCGTGGATGCCCGGGACCTCGGATACCGAACGGGATGTTGACAAGGCGGCACGGGACTGCGTGCATGGTCCAACCCGCAGTGCTCATCGATCCGTTGGGAGGCACGTTGCACCTCCGCATCCGCCTGAGGCACCTGGCGCTCACCGGCGCCGCCCTCGCCGTCGTCACCGCCTCACTGCCCGGCGCGGCGGCCGCCGACTCCGGCGACCGGGGCCGGCACCCGTCCGACCGGGGCCTGTCGGCCGTCATCCGGTACACCGAGTACGGCATCCCGCACATCGTGGCGAAGGACTACGCGAACCTCGGCTTCGGGACGGGGTGGGCGCAGGCGGCCGACCAGGTCTGCGTGCTCGCGGACGGCTTCCTGACCGTCACCGGCGAACGCTCCCGGCACTTCGGCCCGGACGCCGCGCCGGACGGCTCGCTGTCCTCCGCCGCCACCAACCTCTCCAGCGACCTGTACTTCCGCGGTGTGAAGGACGCGGGGACGGTCGAGGAGCTGCTCAGGACGCCGGCACCCGCCGGGCCGAGCCGCGACCTCAAGGAGCTGATGCGCGGCTGGGCGGCCGGCTACAACGCCTGGCTGCGGAAGAACCGGATCACCGACCCGGCCTGCGCGGGCGCCGACTGGGTCCGCCCGGTGACCGCGCTCGACGTGGCCCGGCGCGGCTTCGCCGTGTCGGTGCTCGGCGGCCAGGGCAAGGCCGTCGACGGCATCACCGCGGCCCGGCCGCCCGCCGCGCCCCCGGCGGCACCCGTCTCCGGCGCCGTACCCGATCCGGACGACGCCGCCACGGCGGCAAGGGAGCTGTTCGCCGCCGAGAACGCCACCATGGGTTCCAACGCCGTCGCGTTCTCCGGCGCCACCACGGCGAACGGGCGCGGGCTGCTCCTCGGCAACCCGCACTACCCGTGGCAGGGCGGCCGGCGCTTCTGGCAGTCGCAGCAGACCATTCCCGGCGAGCTGAACGTGTCGGGCGCCTCGCTCCTCGGCACCACCGTCGTGAACATCGGCTTCAACGACAAGGTGGCCTGGAGCCACACCGTCGCCACCGGGGTGCCGCTCAACCTGCACCAACTGACGCTCTCCCCCGGCGACCCGACCTCCTACCTGGTCGACGGCCGGCCGGAGCGGATGACCCCGCGCCAGGTGACCGTGCCGGTGAAGGACGGCGCCCCCGTCACCCGTACCCAGTGGTGGACGCGATACGGCCCGGTCGTCGGCGGCCTCGGCGCGCAGCTCCCGCTGCCCTGGACCACGACCACGGCGTACGCCCTCAACGACCCCAACGCGGCGAACCTGCGCGGCTCCGACACCGCGCTCGGCTTCGGCAAGGCGCGCTCGACCCAGGACGTCGCCGACACCCTGCGCCGCACCCAGGGGCTGCCCTGGGTCAACACGGTCGCGGCCGACGCGGCCGGGCACTCGTACTTCAGCCAGGCTCAGGTGCTCCCCCGGATCACCGACGAGCTGGCGCAGCGCTGCTCCACGCCGCTCGGCCGGGCGACGTATCCGGCGTCGGGCGTCGCGGTGCTCGACGGCGCGCGTTCCGACTGCGCGCTCGGCTCCGACCCGGACGCGGTCCAGCCGGGGGTCTTCGGTCCGGCGCGGATGCCGGTGCTGCGGGACACCCCGTACGTGGAGAACTCCAACGACAGCGCCTGGCTCACCAACGCCGACCGGCCGCTGACCGGTTACGAGCGGATCTTCGGCACGATCGCGACCCCGCGCTCCCCGCGTACCCGGGGCGGTGTCGAGGACGTGACGGCGATGGCGGCGCGCGGCGGCCTGACGGTGGCCGACCTCCAGCGCCAGCAGTTCGCCAACCGGGCACCGGTCGGCGACCTGGCGGCGGCCGACGTGGCCGCGGCCTGCCCGGCGGCGCTGCCGGGCGACCCGGACGCCTGCCGGGTGATCGGCGCCTGGGACCGGACGGTGAACACGGACAGCCGGGGCGCGCTGCTCTTCGACCGCTTCTGGCGGAAGTTCACCGGCGCGGTGAAGCCGGCCGACCAGTGGCTGGTGCCGTTCTCGGCGACCGACCCGGTCCGTACCCCGCGCACCGTGAACACCGGTACCCCGGGCTTCGCGAAGGCGCTCGGGGACGCGGTCGCGGAGCTGCGGGCGGCGGGCATCCCGCTCGACGCGCCGCTCGGCGACCACCAGTTCGTGGTGCGGAACGGGCAGCGGATCCCGGTGAGCGGCGGGACGGAGGCACTGGGCGTCTGGAACAAGACCGAGTCCGCGTGGAGCGCGGCGGGCGGCGGTTACGTCGACGTCGTGCACGGCACCAGCCACGTGCAGGCGGTGGGCTGGGACGGCGGGCGGTGCCCGGTGGCCCGCACGCTGCTCTCGTACTCCCAGTCGTCGAACCCCGCGTCGCCGCACTCCGCCGACCAGACCCGGCTGTACGCGGACGAGCGCTGGGTCACCTCCCGGTTCTGCGAGAAGGACATCCTGCGCTCGCCGGCGCTGCGGGTGGTGGTGGTCAGGGACTGACGGGGGGCCGTCAGGGACTGAACGAGAGGAACACGAAGGCGGCGAAGATCGCGAGATGCACGCCGCCCTGGAGGAGGGTGGCCCGTCCGGGCACCACGGTCAGCGCGCTCACCACACCGGTGAGGGTGAGCAGGACCAGGTGCAGCGCCCCCAGGCCGAGCACCAGGGGCCCGGACAGCCAGACCGAGGCGAGCGCGATCGACGGGATCGTCAGGCCGATGCTGGCGATGGCGGAGCCGTAGGCGAGGTTGAGGCTGGTCTGCACGCGGTCGCGGCGGGCCGCCCGGACGGCGGCGAGGGTCTCGGGGAGCAGCACCATGAGGGCGATGACCACACCGACGACCGCCTTGGGCAGGCCGGCCGACTGGACGCCGTCCTCAATGGTGGGCGAGATCAGCTTGGCGTTGCCGACGACGGCGACGAGGGCGACCACCAGGAGGCCGAGGCTCGTCCACGCCTCCCGCTTGCCCGGCGGGTCGGCGTGGTCGTCCACGGAATCGTCGCCCGGGCGCGGCACCGGGAGGAAGTAGTCGCGGTGCCGGACGGTCTGGACGCCGACGAACACCCCGTACAGGCAGAGGGAGGCGACGGCGGCGAAGGTCAGCTGCGCCGAGGAGAACTCGGGGCCGGGGTGGCTGGTGGTGAAGGTCGGCAGGACCAGCGTCATCACGGCGAGCGTGCAGACGGTCGCGAGCGCGCCGCCCGACCCCTCGGCGTTGAAGACCGCGACGCGGTTGCGCAGGGCCGCGACGAGGAGCGACAGGCCGACGATGCCGTTGCAGGTGATCATGACGGCGGCGAAGACGGTGTCACGCGCGTACGTCGCGGTCTTCTCGCCGCCGCCCACCATGAGCGCGACGATCAGTCCGACCTCGATGACGGTGACGGCCACGGCCAGGACGAGCGACCCGTAGGGTTCGCCGACGCGGTGGGCGATCACCTCCGCGTGGTGCACGGCCGCCAGGACCGCGACGAGCAGGCAGAGCGCGATGAGCCCCACGGCGAAGCCCGGCAGGTCGCGGCCCCACGCCGCGACCAGGACAAGCCCCGCCACCACCGGCCCCCAGGTGGTCCATTGCCGTGTCAACGCGGTCGAACTCGAACTCATGATCCGCATCCTGCCACATCGGACCTTTCGCCCCTTTCGTTCGCCCTTCGTGGCCGGAGGTCCGCCCACGCGTCCACGGGGACGCGTCAGCGATCCGTCACACGACCCGCGGCCAGGTCCATGAGCCGGCCGAGGACGCGCCCTCCCGACGCCGACAGCCCGTCGTGCTCCCACTCGTTCGTCACCCAGACTCGGGCCGCGCCGACCTCCCGGGCCGTACACAGCGAGAGGCCCGCGTCCACGTACATGTCGTCGTGGTAGACCACCGCGGCGAGCGGGACCTCGTTGGCGGCGAGGCGCCGCGGGTCGTACAGCGCCGGCCAGTCGGTACGGGCGGCGAGCAGCTCGGCGGCGTCCGCGAACGGACGAAGGCCCCTGATCTCGCGGAACATCCAGGGGTACATCATCTCGCCGGTGAGCAGGAGCGGGTCGGCGTCCTCGGCGAACTCGGGGAAGCCGGCCATGGCCCGGGAGGCCGCCCAGCCGGTCGGTCCGGCCCCCTGCCCGTACAGGGTCTCCTGCAGGACGGCGAACAGCGGGTTGTCGGCGAACCCCGTCAGGGCCGTCACCTGGTGGAGGAAGGTGTCCGTCAACTCGCCGTCGGCGTCCAGGGACTCGTCGAGCAGCCAGTGGATCCGCTCGAACCCGTCGCCCATCCCGAGGGCGAGCCCGAGCGTCCTGAGCCGGCGCGGGGTCAGCCGGTCCCCGTCGGGCAGGCGGACGTCACCGGCCGCGAGGAGGTCCGCGATCCTCCGCAGCCGGCGCGCGTCCTCCGGGTAGCGGGCGTGGAATGCGAGGACCCGGTCGCGGACGCGGGGGTAGGTGCGGGCGTACACGTCGTCGGCCGTGGCGGTCAGGCCGGGCAGTCCGCCGGTGACGTAGCAGGCGCGCAGGCCCTCGGGGGCCGTGGAGAGATAGCTGAGGGTGATGAAGCCGCCGTAGCTCTGTCCGAGGGTCTCCCAGGGGGTGTCGCCGCAGAGTTCGCGGCGGATGAGCTCCGCGTCGGCGACGATCGCGTCGGCCCGGAAGTGGGCCAGGTACCCCGCCAGCGCCTCCGGCGAGGCGAACCGGGCGGCGGACCGCGCGGTGACCGGGGTGGAGCGGCCGGTGCCGCGCTGGTCGAGCAGCAGCACCCGGTGGGTCTTCAGCGCGTGCGCCAGCCAGCCGGGCGAACCGGCCGACGGACGGGGCGACTTGCCACCGGGTCCGCCCTGGAGGTAGAGCAGCCAGGGGAGTTCGTCGCCCGCGCGGGCCGGGTCGGCGACCTCGCGGGCGAAGACCTCGATGGTGGGCCCGCCCGGGACGCCGTGGTCGAGGGGAACGGTGAAGGTGTGGTCGACGGTCGCGTACGCGGGGTTCACGAGGGTTCCTTTCAGGTGAGGTGTGACATGGCATGGCGCGGCGACGGGCACGCCCCTCACCCTCACCCTCACCCCACCCGCGCGTCACGCGGGCCGGAGCCCCTGGGACCCGAACGGGCCGTCGGGGGCCGGGGGCCTCAGGACCCCGACGGGCCCGCGGCCTTCGCCCACAGGGAGCGGACGTGGCCCAGGTGGCGGGTCATGCAGGCCTCCGCGCCTTCGGCGTCGCCGGCGAGCATGAGGTCGAGGAGTTCGAGGTGCTCCTCGGCGGACGGGAGGAGGTCGCCGCTCTCGTCGAGGGCGGTGAGGCCGTACAGGCGGGAGCGCTTGCGGAGGTCGCCGACGGTCTCGACGAGGCGTTCGTTGCCCGCGAGGCCCAGCAGGGTGAGGTGGAAGAGGCGGTCCGCCTCCAGGTAGCCGATGAGGTCGTGCGCGCGGGCCGCGCGCACGATGTCCTCGGCGACGGGCCGGAGGGCTTCCAGGTCTTCGCGGGCGGCGACCCTGGTGACCCTGCCGACCGTGGGGATCTCGATGAGCGCCCGGATCTCGTTGTACTGGTCGAGGTCGCGCTCGTCGACCTCGGTGACGCGGAACCCCTTGTTGCGGACGGGCTCGACCAGGCCCTCCCGGGCGAGGTCGAGCATGGCCTCGCGGACCGGGGTGGCGGAGATGCCGAAGTCCTCGGCGAGCGTCGGGGCCGAGTACACCACCCCGGGTCGCAGCTCGCCGGAGATAAGGGCGGCGCGCAGGGCGTGGGCGACCTGATCGCGCAGCCGCTCCCGGGAGGCGTTGAGGTCGCGCTGGGTCAGGTGCCCCATGACGGTGGTGATCCCTTCGTTCCGGTTGTCATCACCACCGTACGATGTCACGCCGCGGGGCCCGCGGGTGCCAGGGTGTACGTCCGTCCCGACGTGTAGAACTCCAGGGCCGCCGCGCCCTGCTCGCGCGGCCCGTGGCTGGACGCCTTGGAGCCGCCGAACGGCAGGTGGAAGTCGACTCCGGTGGACGGGGCGTTGATCCGGATCATGCCCGTGTCGAGCAGGTCGAGACCGTGCAGGGCCGTGTTCAGGTCGGCCGTGTGGACCGAGGTGACCAGGCCGTACGGGACGGAGTTGGTGATCCGGACCGCGTGGGCGAGGTCGTCGGCGGCCAGCAGCGAGGCCACGGGGCCGAAGACCTCCTCGCGGAGCAGCCGGTGTCCGGGCGAGACCTTCTCCACCAGCGTCGGGGTCGCGTACCAGCCGGCCCGGTCGGGTACGGTGCCGCCCGCGAGGACCGACAGCCCCCGTGCGGCCTCGACGACCTGGTCGCGGGCGTGCTCGTGGACGAGGGGCCCGCACACGGTGGCCGGGTCGGCGGGGTCGCCGACGGGGACGGCCCGCAGGGCTTCGGAGAGCGCCTCGCGCAGCGGGTCGAGGGCGTCGCCGACTGCGATGACACGGCTGGTGGCGGTGCACTTCTGGCCGGCGTACCCGGCGATGGAGGCGGCGATGTGGGCCGCCGCCTGCGCGATGTCCGCGTCCGGCAGGACGAGCGCCGCGTTCAGTCCGCCCATCTCGGCCTGCGCCGGGATGCCACGGGCGGTGGCGGCCCTGACCACCGCCCGGCCGACGGGGGTGGAGCCGGTGAAGGAGACGACGTCGGCGGCGGAGACGAGCGCGTTGCCCTCGGTCGCGCCACCGGGGAGGACCGTGAAGACGCCCCCGGGGAGGACCCCTCCGACGATCTCGGCCAGGCGCAGGGCGCAGGCGGTGGCCTCGGGCGCCGGTTTCAGGACGACCGTGTTCCCGGTCGCGAGCGCCGGGGCGGCCTTCCAGGTCGGGATGGCGAAGGGGAAGTTCCAGGGGGTGACGAGTCCGGCGACCCCGTGCGGGCGGCGGCGGGTGAACAGCAGCCCGGCTCCCGCCGCGGTCTCGTGGACGGCGCCGGTGGGCTCGAAGGGGGCCTGGGCGTAGTAGCGCCAGATGGCGACCGTGCGGGCGACCTCGGCCCGGGCCTCGGCGAGCGGCTTGCCGACCTCGCGGACGGCGAGGGCGGCCAGTTCGTCGGCCGCCGCCTCGATGCCGGCGGCGACGGCGCCGAGGGCGGTCGAGCGGGCGGCGGCTCCCGCGCGCAGCCAGCCGGGCTGGGCGGCGCGGGCGCGTTCGACGGTGTCGACGGCGGCGAAGGCGCCGGGTGCGGGGATCCGCACGAGCACGTCGGTGGGGTCGGCGGGGTTCCGGGACGTGAGGAGGGGAAGGGCGTCGGTCACAGGAGGAAGCCTCCGGGGAAGGGGTCGTGCGGGTCGAGGAAGTACTGTGCGGTGCCGGTGATCCAGGCGCGTCCGGTGACGGTGGGGATGATGGCGGGCTGGTCGCCGACCTGGGTTTCGGCGGTGATGCGGCCGGTGAACTCGGTTCCGATGAAGGACTCGTTGACGAAGTCGGTGTCGAGGGGGAGTTCGCCGCGGGCGTGGAGTTGGGCCATGCGGGCGCTGGTGCCGGTGCCGCAGGGTGAGCGGTCGAACCAGCCGGGGTGGATGGCCA
>NZ_JBFPNH010000044.1:0-56336 GCF_040815545.1 Streptomyces sp. LMG1-1-1.1
GGCGTGTCGTCGCCGGACGCGACGGCCGGCAGGGCCCGGGCGAGGCCGGGCGCTCCCGCGGGCTCGACGGCGACTCCCTGCGGCGGCACGGCGGCGCCCAGCGCGGCGCGACTCTGCGCCCCCTCGGCGGCGGTCACCACGGCACCCTCGGCGGGCCGGCCACGGCGGCGCCCGGTGGGCTCCACACGTCCCGCGGGGTCGAGGACCCCGGCGGCACCGGCCGTTGCGACGACGACGGCGTCGGCGGCCGCGTTCTGCTGGGCCGGGATCATCTCGGCCGGAGCGGGGGCCTCTCCCGTACGCGCACGGCGGCGCCCACTGGGCTCGACGCCCGCCCGGCTTTCACCCTGGGGCGCGACCGCGCTCTCCAGGAAGGCGTCGGTGGAACCGCGCCGGGCCCGCCGCCGCCCACCACCGGAGGTGTCCGATCCGGAGGCCGGCACCGGGACGGCGTCCGCACCGGCGACGGCACCGGCACCAGCGACGGCGCTGGAATCGGCACGCGCGCCGACCCCGGAGCCCACACCCGCACCCACACCTGTACCCGTACCCGGGCTCGTGCTCGTCCCCGTGCCGGACGAGGTGGCCTGGGCGGGCAGGGCGAGGGCCTCACGGCCGCCGCCACCGCCCTCCGGCGCGTCGTTCCGCGGCGGGGCCGGGACGGTGCCGCGCCCGGCGCCGAGCGGCACTTCGAGGACGTACGCGCCGCCGCTCGTGCCCGGCACCTCGTGGGTCTGCACGACACCGCCGTGGGCCGCCACGATGCCGCGCACGACGGGCCCGTGGACCGGGTCGCCGCCCGCGTACGGGCCGCGGACCTCGATGCGTACGACGTCACCGCGCTGTGCGGCCGCGACGACGATCGTCGAGTCGGCGGCCACGGTGCCCTGGGCGTTGGTCCGGTTCTTGCCGGTGGCGTCGACGCCGGCGACGTCCGCGACGAGGTGCGAGAGCGCGGTCGCGAGCCGGACCGGGTCGATCTCGGCCTCGATCGGCGGCGCGTGCACCGCGAACTGCGCGCGGCCGGGCCCGATCAGCTCGACGGCCCCGTCGATGCCGGCGGTGACGACCCCGTCGAGGAGCGCGACCCGCTTCTCCAGCTCCTCCGCACCCGCGTCGAGGCGCTGGTAGCCCAGGACGTTGTCCACGAGCGCCGTCATCCGGGCGTACCCGGCGGCGAGGTGGTGCAGCACCTGGTTGGCCTCGGGCCACAGCTGCCCGGCGTCGTCGGCGGCGAGGGTGCCGAGCTGGGTCCGCAGCTCCTCCAGGGGGCCGCGCAGCGACTCGGCGAGGACCGCCGTCAGCTGCTCGTGCCGGGCGGCCAGCGAGGCGTACAGCTCCTGCTGCGCCTCCCGCTCGGCCGCGTGCCGCTCGGCACGGTCGGCGAGCTCGGCGGCGTGCTGCTCGGCGAGCTCCTCGTACGGCCTGCGGTCGGTGAAGGTCATCACCGCGCCGACGAGCTGGTCCCCGTCCCGCACCGGAGCGGTCGTCAGGTCGACCGGCACCCGGTCGCCCTTCTTCGCCCACAGGACCTGCCCGCGGACCCGGTGCTTCCGGCCGGACTTGAGCGTGTCGGCGAGCGGCGACTCCTCGTACGGGAACGGCTCGCCGTCCGCGCGCTTCGCGAGGATCAGCGGGTGCAGCTCCCGGCCGCCGAGCTCGCCGGCGCGGTAGCCGAGGATCTGCGCGGCGGCGGGGTTGACCAGGACGACCCGGCCGTCGGTGTCCGTGCCGACCACGCCCTCGGCCGCGGCGCGCAGGATCATCTCGGTCTGGCGCTGCGAGCGGGCGAGTTCGGCCTCGGTGTCGAGGGTGCCGGTGAGGTCCCGCACGACGAGCATGAGCAGCTCGTCGCCGGTGTAGCCGCCGTACGAGTCGTAGGCCTCGCGGCCGTCCTCCAGGCTGGCGCTGGTCACCTCGACGGCGAACTCGCTGCCGTCGGTGCGGCGGGCGATCATCCGGGTCGGCTTGGTACGGCCCCGCTCGTCGGTGCCCTCGGGGCGGCGCATGGAGCCGGGGATGAGGCGCGAGTCGAAGCCGGGCAGCAGATCGAGCAGGCCGCGGCCGACGAGCGCGGTACCGGGCGTCTCGAACATGCCGAGGGCGATCGTGTTGGCGTTGACGACCGTGCCGTTGCAGTTGACGAGCACGAGGCCGTCGGGAAGGGCGTCGAGTATCGCTGCGAGGCGAGCAGCGCCTCGGGATGGCCTGCTGCTCACGACGACGCTTCCTCCCAGACCCACTGCACGTGCTTGCCCATCGACCGCGGCCCCATCTTGCCCCTCGGGCCGCAGCCTGTCACTGAGGGGAGTCTAAGGGAGCCTCCGGGCGTCATCCCCGGACGATCGGAAGGACCGGCTCCAGGTTCGCCCAGCGGTCGATCTCGCAGCCGTTCGCGCGGGAGAACCGGGCGTCGACTTTTCGGCCCTGCCAGGTGCCCGTGACGTGCGCGAGCGCGGACCCGCCGTACACCTGCGTACAGAGCGCGTCCTGCGGCACCGACTTGAACGGGTCCGCCCCCTCCTTCGCCAGCTGCTCCAGCCGCTTGCAGGCGTCCTCCGCCGCCGGATGGTTCCCCTCGGCCCGCCCGTCGCACGTCAGCTCGAACGTGCCGTCCGCCGCCGGATACCCGCTCTTCTCGACCGTCACCGTCAGCGTTTCCGGCCCCGAAAGCAGCGGCAGCGGCGGCAGCGGCCCCCACCCGGCCGTCCCGGCGGCGGTGGCGAGGGTCGCGAGGACGAGGCTGCGCAGCATTCGGATCTCCCGGAAACGAGGTGACGACACACGCGGACGCACGCGCGCCCACCCCCTCTAACGCTCCCGCCGCCGCCGCGTTGCGCAACCGGGTTGCTCCGTGCGGACGCAACCCGGGCTCTCCCCGCGGACCCACGCCACGACCCACCCCGGGGCTTTGCCCTGAACCCCCCGTGCCTAGTACGGTGAGAATCGATTGGTGACACCCGGTTCGTCTGTGTCATCATCTGCACGCACCACCGCGCATGCGCGGTGTGCGAGGAGGCGTCGCCTAGTCCGGTCTATGGCGCCGCACTGCTAATGCGGTTTGGGCCTTCAAGCCCATCGAGGGTTCAAATCCCTCCGCCTCCGCCCCCACCGAAGCCCCGGCCCCCAAGGCCGGGGCTTCGGCCGTTTCCACCCCACCCACTCCCCCCATGTGACCCCGGTCTCTTTCCGCCCCATTCCCGCCCCCCAACCCCCCTCACCACCCCCACTCCCCCCTCCACCCCACCCCGCCCCATCCCCACGTTTTCGCAGGTCACAACGGGTGCGGGGAATGGATTTCACATGGCGGCGGCAGTCATGTAATGTTCTTCCTGTCGCCGCGAGCGGGTCGAAAGACCGGGGAGCAAAGACAAAAACTAAAAACAAGCACTCGTAGCTTAACGGATAGAGCATCTGACTACGGATCAGAAGGTTGCAGGTTCGAATCCTGCCGAGTGCACACAGATCAGAGGCCCCCTGGACATCGTCCAGGGGGCCTCTGTCATCGGCAGGTGACATCAACGTCCTGCCGCTCGTACGGGGATCGACTCAGAAGCCGCTGCAGGTAGCTGCCGCCGATGGCCCTGAAGCGGTGGCCGTCTTCGGCGAGTCGTTGTCTACGGTCACCGAGCACGTGGCCGTACGCCAGTGCAGACGACCAGTGCGCTGGCGTCTTCGGTGAGGAAGAGCATGAAGACCCATGCTCGATCGGCGGCTGTGATCTGCCCGAGGCGCGCCGGCTGGTCGTGCTGGCCGAGGAGCTGCACCGCTCGTTCCAGCCCCAGAGTCTCAGTGCCCTTCCGCCGTGTGAGCCGAAGTCGGCGCGCATAGATCAGGGCTAGCCGCTCTGCGGGAACGGTCCCGTCCCACACGACATGGGTAGCGCGGCGTCGTTACCAGCCAGCAGCCGTACCAACCGATGCTGTTCCAATGTCACCCCCGCCGGGATCCTGCGGTACAGCAACTCCGTACCGCAACCCCAGCAACCGGCCCCGCCCGATAGTGCCTCTCCAGGGCCTCAGCAGGTTCGAATCCTGCCGAGTGCACAGTGACAAGAGGCCCGGACGAGAGTCCGGGCCTTTTGCGTTGTTCGGGTGGGGTGGGGGAGGGAGGCCCCGTGGAGGGGGGCGGTGGGCGGGGTCAGGCGGGGGTCTTGGTGGGGGTGGACGGGTGGCGCAGGGCGTGGCGGCGGCGGGTGGGGACGCCGAGGGTGGGGTTGGCGACGCTCCAGGCGGCGGACTTGCAGATGAATTCCTTGTAGCGGGCGGCGAGGCGGCCGGTGAGGGCGGCGCTGACCGCGCGGTCGTCGGCGGTGACGTACTGGATGAGGCCTTCGCGGCGGCCGAGCGAGATGCACTGGTTGAAGTAGCGCGGGGCGGTCTTCGGGAGCTTGCCGCCGGTGAGGCGGGCGGCGATGGCGTCGGCCGCCTGCCAGGCCATGGGGGAGCCCGACGCGCAGGACATGCGCAGCGGCTTGCCGCCGGGGCCCATGGCGTGGGCGGCGTCGCCGACGGCGTACACGTCGGGGTGGGAGACCGAGCGCATGGTCTCGTCGACGATGATGCGGCCGGTCTCGGTGACGTCGAGGGTGGTGGCGCGGGCGATGGGGTGGACCGCGAAGCCGGTGGTCCAGACGGTGACGGCGGCGGGCACGGGGCCGTCGGTGGTGGTGACCCGGTCGGCCTCGACACCGGTGACGGAGGTGTTCTCGTGCGCGGTGATGCCGAGGCGGTCGAAGACCTTCCGCACGTGCTGCCGGCCCTTGGGTGAGAGCCAGTCGCCGAGGCCGCCGCGGGCGGCGAGGGCGACGTCGAGGTCGGGGCGGGCCTCGGCGATCTCGGTCGCGGCCTCCAGGCCGGTGAGGCCGCCGCCGACGACGACCACGGACTGTCCGGCCTCCAGGGCGGCCAGGCGGTCGCGCAGCCGGAGCGCTCCGGGGCGGCTGGAGATCTCGTGGGCGTGCTCGGCGGTGCCGGGGGCGCCCTGGGTGTCCCAGCCGCTGCCGAGGGCGTAGACGAGGGTGTCGTACTCCAGCTCCTCGGCGCCGCCCGGGGCGGTGACGGTGACGGTGCGGCGCTCGGCGTCGACGGCGGTCACCGTCGCGAGCTTCAGTTCGACGCCGGTGCCCGCGAACATCTCGCCGAACGGCCGGGGCTTGAGGTCCTGGCCGACCGCCAGCTGGTGCAGCCGGACGCGCTCGACGAAGTCGGGCTCGGGGTTCACCAGGGTGATGGCGACGTCCTCGCGGTGCAGCTGCTTGGCGAGGCGCCCGGCGGCGATGGCTCCGGTGTAGCCGGCTCCGAGGACGATGATGCGGTGCTGCTGCATGTGACTGCTCCTGTCTCGCTCGCTGTTTCGACCCTTGAACCGGGCAGCCCGTCGATTCCTGACAGGTGGCGAGTGTGAAGCAGGTCACATAGCGGTGAGGGGTGTCAGAAGGCGGCTTCCATCAGGGGCGCGCCGTGGTCGGAGGCCGCCCAGATCCTCGTCGCGCGGTCGAGCTTGTCGGGGTTGACCTGGTTGCGGAAGGCGATGATGCCGTCGGGGCCGACCTCCAGGCACATGATGCCGACGACCCGGCCGTCGAGGACCGCGACGACGGCGGGGGCGCCGTTGGCCGTCGTGGCGTAGACGTCGGGCGAGCCGCCGATGATGGTGCGCTTGGCGGTGCTCGGCTTGAACAGGCCGCGCAGGAACGTCGCGACCGCGAGGGCGCCCTCGAACGCCCTGGCGCGGGCCGGGACCTTGCCGCCGCCGTCGCCGATCGCGACGGCGTCCGCGGTGAGCAGCCGGACGAGCGGCTCGGTCTTGCCGGTGGTGGCGGCCGCGAGGAACTCCTCGACGATCCGCCGGGCCTCGTCGTCGCTGATCTCGGTGCGGGTCTTGCCGGCGGCGACGTGCTTCTTGGCGCGGTGGAAGATCTGCTGGCAGGAGGTCTCGGTGATGTCGAGGATCTCGGCGATCTCCCGGTGCGGGTAGTCGAACGCCTCCCGCAGCACGTACACCGCGCGCTCGTTGGGGGACAGGCGCTCCATGACGGCGAGGACCGCGTACGACACCGATTCGCGCTGCTCGGCGGTGTCGGCGGGACCGAGCATCGGGTCGCCGGAGAGCAGTGGCTCGGGCAGCCACTCGCCCACGTAGGTCTCGCGCCGGGCGCGGGCCGAGGTGAGCTGGTTGAGGCACAGGTTGGTGAGGACTTTCGTCAGCCAGGCCTCGGGTACCTCGATGCGGTCGACTTCGGTGGCCTGCCAGCGCAGGAAGGTGTCCTGCACGGCGTCCTCGGCCTCGCTCGCGGAGCCGAGGAGGCGGTAGGCGATGGCCTCCAGCCGGGGCCGGGAGGCCTCGAACCGGTCGACGTCGTTCATGGTCAGAGGCATGGTTCGGATTTTAGTCCGAGTGCCCCGCTCGGCAAGGTTCCCCTTTTGGGTGAACCTGTCTGATTTGCATGTCAGTTGAATATGCCGTCGGCCTAGCTTGCGAGGCGGAGGTGATGATCGATGGACGCGATCGACATCGATGACTTGGTACGGGTGGCCACCGGGGCCCGGCTGCGGCGGCTGACCGCGCCGGACGGTTCGTACTGGTTCCCCGTCGCGGACGTGGCGAAGCGGCTGGGGTACGCCGGGTCCCGGGAGGCGCTGCGAAGCGCGGTGCTGCCGGCGACGTGCCTGGCTTCCGCGCGGGAGCTGGCCGGCGGCACCGGGATACTCGCCCGGTGCGGCATCCGGGCCTCGGCCCGGATGGTGAGCCTCCAGGGGCTCGTCCAGCTCGTCGGGGGCTGCCGGAGACCCGAGGCCGGGCCGTTCCGGGCGTGGGCGGCGGAGATGGTGGCGGCGGTCCAGCGGGACGGCGGCTACCGGCTCGAACACTCGCCGGTGGACGCCGGGTTCGTGCTGCCGCCGGACCTCGTCGACGTCCTCGTACGACTGGAAGGGCGGTTCGACGAACGGGCGGCCGCCTGTGCCGAGTTCGCCGAGTTCGCCGAGTACGCGGAGCTGCTGCGCGCGACCCGGTGCAGCCTCTCAAGGGTCGCCGACTCCCTTGAGCGGCTCGCCGTTCCGCGCCAGCGCACCTCGGACTCCGTCGTCGAGCTCACCCCTCAGGAGCTCGTCGAGTCCTGGGCGATCACAGGGGACGTGCTGACCGTCGCCACCTGCCTCGCGCCCGCGCTCGTCCGGGGCGGAGTCCGCTACCGGGCCCAGGACGTCACCCGCAGCACCGGCCTCTCCGGAGAGCGCGTACGGGACTGCGTACGGCTCCTCATCGAGCGCGGCTGCATGCGGGAGGTCGGCGGCCCCGACCCGGACGGGGCCCGGATCTACGTCCTGCCGTGAACCGCCCGGGAGGGGAGGGGGAGGCGAAGAGAAGGGAAGAGAGGGGCCGGGAGGGGCCGGGGGAGCGTTGCCCGAGACTGGATACCGGGACGAGGGCCCGGGTGCCGCGCCCCGATGATCGGGCGACCGGGGAGGGTGTGAGGAGGTGCGGGCCGTGGAGTGGCGGTGTCGGGGGCTGGGCTGGGCCGGTGGGGTGCCGGGGCTGCGGTGGCGGGGCGGGAAGGTGAGCGCGCTCGGATACGGGCAGGAGCTCGCGTTCCGGGCCGTGGGTGTGCGGCGGTGCCCGGGGGCGCGGGGGAACCCGTGCCCGCTGGAGGCCGTGGTGCCGGGGCGGGCCACGGGTGGGCGGTGCCCGGAGTGCGCGCGGCTCGACCGGGCCCATTCGGTCGCCGCGGACACCGTCGCCGACGATCCGCAGCCGTACCGCGTCTACCTGGCGTGGTTCGGGCCCGGGATGACCAAGGTCGGCATCACGGCGGAGGCCCGGGGTGAGGCGCGGCTCCTGGAGCAGGGGGCCGTCACGTTCAGCTGGCTCGGCCGCGGCCCGCTGATGGCGGCACGGCGCACCGAGGAGGTGCTGCGGCAGGCCCTCGGGGTGCCGGACCGGGTGGCGTACGAGCGGAAGCGGGCCGTGCGGCACGCGCTGCCGCTCGCCGGTGAGCGCGCCCGCGAGGTGGGGGAACTGCACCGGCGGGCCGGGGGCGTCGGCGGGTGGGCGGAGACCCTGGAGCCGCTGGAGTTCGCTCCGCGCGACCATGCCGGTGCGTTCCACCTGGACGGGCTGCCGCCGCTCGCCGGCACGGTCGCCGAACTGGTCGACGGCGGCGTCGTCACCGGCCGGTTGCTCGCCGCCGCCGGCCCCGACCTGCACCTCCTGGCCCCGGACGGGCGCTGCCTCGCCCTCGACACCCGGGTCATGGGCGGCTGGGTCCTGGAGGCCGCCGGGGCGGGGGAGGGCTTCTCGGTGCCGGTGACGGCGGCGGCGGTTCCGGTGCTCGGGAACGCCCAGGAGGGGCTGTTCTGAGCCCCGTGGCGCCCTTCGTAAAGTCTTGGATCCCTTTCGCCGGGTGCCGTGGACATCCCGCGGCCACCCCGGCGAGGGTGATCACATGACCCCGAAACTGGTGGCGGGCCTCGAACCGCCCTACTACACCGCTGTGTTCACTTCCGTCCGTCCCGACGCCCCCGAGGGCTACGCCGAGACCGCCGTCCGGATGCAGGAGATCGTCCGGGAGGTCCCCGGTTTCCTCGGCTACGAGTCGGCCCGTACCCCCGGCGGCATCGGCATCACCGTGGCCTACTTCCGCGATCTGGAGGCGCTCGACGCCTGGCGCCTCGACACCGAGCACCAGGCGGCCAAGGCACACGGGCGGGAGCACTGGTACGAGAGCTACAGCGTCCACATCGGCAAGGTCGAGCGGAGCTACGGCTTTGAGCGCGAGTGAGACGGAGGCGTTGCTGCGGCGGCTCGGGATCCCCGGGCTCGTGGACGTGCACACGCACTTCATGCCGCAGAACGTCCTCGACAAGGTGTGGGCGTACTTCGACGCCGTCGGTCCGCTGACCGGCATGGAGTGGCCCATCACCTACCGCGAGGAGGAGGAACGGCGGCTCGCGCTCCTGCGCGGGTTCGGCGCGATCGCCTTCACGGCGATGCTCTACCCGCACAAGCCCGGCATGGCCGCCTGGCTGAACTCCTGGGCCGCCGACTTCGCCGCCCGCACCCCCGACTGCCTGCACACCGCGACCCTCTTTCCCGAGCCGGGGGTGAACAAGTACGTCCACCAGGCGCTCGACGCCGGGGCGCGGGTCTTCAAGGTGCACCTCCAGGTGGGCGGGTTCGACCCGACGGACATCGCGCTCGACAGTTCGTGGGGAGCCCTCGCCGACAGCGGCACCCCCGTCGTCGTGCACTGCGGCTCCGGGCCGACCCCGGGGAACTTCACCGGGCCGGGGCCGATGTGGCGGCTGCTCGCCCGGCACCCGAGGCTGCGGGTGATCGTCGCGCACATGGGGATGCCGGAGTACGGCGACTTCCTGAACCTGGCGCAGCGGTACGAGGGCGTCCGTCTGGACACCACCATGGCCTTCACCGACTTCAGCGAGCGGCTCGCGCCGTTCCCGGTGGCCGAGCACAAGCGGCTGCTCGACCTCGGCGACCGTATCCTCCTCGGCTCGGACTTCCCGAACATCCCGTATCCGTACGTCCACCAGCTCGACGCCCTGGAACGGCTCGGGCTCGGGGACGACTGGCTCCGGCGGGTCCTGTACGAGAACGGGGCCGCGTTGTTTCACGTGAAACCCCCGTCGCCCGTCGTCTGAGGCCTTTCTCAGGGAATTCACAGGAAAGGGAAAGGGGGATCTCAGCGGCGCCGGACAGCGTGGGTGCCATGACCGTGACCACGCGAAGCACCAGCGCCGGCGTCGGCACCCGTGCCGACATGCTCCGTGCCGACGGCACCGCCGTCCGCGTCCTCGTCGTCGACGACGAGGCCTCGCTCTCCGAGCTGCTCTCCATGGCCCTGCGCTACGAGGGCTGGCAGGTCCGCAGCGCGGGGGACGGGGCCGCGGCCCTGCGGACCGCGCGCGCGTTCCGGCCCGATGTGGTGATCCTCGACATCATGCTGCCCGACGTCGACGGGCTGAGCCTGCTCGGCCGGATCCGGCGTGAACTGCCCGACGTACCGGTGCTGTTCCTGACGGCGAAGGACGCCGTCGAGGACCGGATCGCCGGGCTCACGGCGGGCGGCGACGACTACGTCACCAAGCCCTTCAGCCTGGAGGAGGTGGTGGCCCGGCTGCGCGGACTCATCCGCAGGTCGGGGGCCGCGCAGGCGCGCAGCGAGTCGCTGCTCACCGTCGGGGACCTCACCCTCGACGAGGACAGCCACGAGGTCACCCGGGGTGGGGACTCGATCCATCTCACCGCCACCGAGTTCGAGCTGCTGCGCTACCTCATGCGCAATCCGCGCCGGGTCCTCAGCAAGGCGCAGATCCTGGACCGGGTCTGGTCGTACGACTTCGGCGGCCAGGCCAACGTCGTCGAGCTCTACATCTCCTACCTCCGCCGGAAGATCGACCTGGGCCGGTCCCCGATGATCCACACCCGGCGCGGGGCCGGTTATCTCATCAAGCCGGGGGAGTAGCCCCCGTGCGCGGACGACGTGGGCGGCCCTGGTCGCTGCGGACCCGGCTCGTCGTGTCGGCGGTCGCGCTGATCGCGGTCGTCGCGGCGGTGATCGGGACGGTGACGACGATCGCGTTCCGGTCGTACCTGTACGACCAGGCCGATGAGCAGGTGCGGGCCGTCTCGAACCGGGCCGCCGGGCCGCCGGCCGCCATGCCCGCGCCCGATCCGGCGCGGGACCGCGAGCCGCTCGCCTTCGTCGTCGGGCCGGGCGTGCCGAGCGGCACGCTCGGCGCCGTGCTCACGGGCGGAGTGGTCTCCTCCGCCGGATACCAGGCGGAGGCCGACGACAGCGGCGTGTACGGCCCCAAGTTCCGCGTCAAGGAGCTCGACGCGGCCCAGCGGGCCGCGCTCGCCGCCGTCCCCCGGGACAGCCGGCCGCACACCGTCGAGCTGCCCGGCGGCCTCGGCTCGTACCGCGTCGAATACGCCGCGGGGGCCCACGGCGAGTTCCTCACCGGCATACCGCTCGCGGAGGTGGAGGACGCCCTGTCCACCCTCGTGCTCGTCGAGCTGAGCGTCACCGGCGCCGGGCTCGTCGCGGCCTCGCTCGCCGGGACGGTGCTCGTGCGGGTGGCGCTGCGCCCGCTGCGGCGGGTCGCCATCACGGCCCGTCAGGTCGCCCGGCTGCCGCTGCACAGCGGCGAGGTGGCGCTGCACCAGCGCGTCCCGGACGCGGAGGCCGATCCGCGGACCGAGGTCGGGCAGGTCGGCGCGGCCCTGAACCGGATGCTCGACCACGTCCACTCGGCCCTCGACGCCCGCCAGCAGAGCGAGACCAGGGTGCGGCAGTTCGTCGCCGACGCCAGCCACGAACTGCGCACCCCGCTCGCCTCGATCCGGGGGTACGCCGAGCTCACCCGGCGCGGCCGGGAGGAGTGCGGGCCCGACACCCGGCACGCGCTGGGCAGGATCGAGTCCGAGGCGACCCGGATGACGGGCCTGGTGGAGGACCTGCTGCTGCTCGCCCGGCTCGACGCCGGGCGCCCGCTCTCGTACGAGACGACCGACCTCGTCCCGCTCGTCGTGGACGCGGTGAGCGACGCCCGTGCCGCCGGGTCCGAGCACCACTGGCGCCTCGAACTGCCCACGGACGCAGGGGACACCGCGGCCGTACGGGCCGACGGCGCCCGGCTCCAGCAGGTCCTGGTCAACCTCCTCGCCAACGCCCGTACCCACACCCCGCCCGGTACGAAGGTCACCGCCCGGGTTCGTACGGGTGGCTCGGCGGTGTTGGTCGAGATCGAGGACGACGGCCCCGGCATCCCGCCGGACCTGCTGCCCACGGTCTTCGAGCGTTTCGCGCGCGGCGACGCCTCCCGTTCCCGGCACGCCGGATCCACCGGTCTCGGGCTCGCCATCGTGCGCGCGGTCGTCCACGCGCACGGCGGCGACGTGGGCGTCGAAAGCCTCCCGGGGCGCACCGTGTTCGCGGTGCGCCTGCCCGCGGCCGAGGACTCACAGGCGGGGCACAGGCTCATCACACAGGCGTGACAGCGGCCCCGGCGAATGTCGGTGCCATGCGAACCACAACGATCGCGGTACCCGGGTCCGCGGCCTCCGGAAGGCCTGACGGACGGTCCGAGGAAAGGCCCGGCGGAACGTCCGGCGGAAGGGCCGACGCCCTGCCCGCCAGGGAGCACCTGCCGGTGAGCGCCGCCGGACGGCCCGTCCTGGACGTGGTGATCCCCGTCTACAACGAGGAGAAGGACCTGGAGCCGTGCGTCCGCCGGCTCCACGAGCACCTCCTCAGGACCTTCCCGTACGGCTTCCGCATCACCGTCGCCGACAACGCCTCCACCGACACGACCCCCGAGGTCGCCGCGGCCCTCGCCGCGGAGGTGCCCGAGGTGCGCTCCGTACGGCTTGAGCAGAAGGGGCGCGGCCGGGCGCTGCGGACGGTGTGGTCGGGCTCGGACGCGCCCGTCCTCGCCTACATGGACGTCGACCTGTCGACGGACCTGAACGCGCTGCTCCCGCTGGTCGCGCCGCTCATCTCGGGCCACTCCGACCTGGCGATCGGCTCCCGGCTCGCCCGCTCCTCGCGGGTGGTGCGCGGGCCGAAGCGCGAATTCGTCTCGCGGGCGTACAACCTGATCCTGCGCGGCTCGCTCGCCGCCCGGTTCTCCGACGCGCAGTGCGGATTCAAGGCGATCCGGCGGGAGGTCGCCGAGCGGCTCCTCCCGATGGTCGAGGACACCGGCTGGTTCTTCGACACCGAGATGCTGGTCCTCGCCGAGCGGGCCGGGCTGCGCATCCACGAGGTGCCGGTCGACTGGGTCGACGACCCCGACTCGACCGTGCACATCGTGAAGACGGCGACCGACGACCTGAAGGGCGTGCTGCGGGTCGGGCGGGCGCTCGCGACCGGTTCGCTGCCGTTGGACCGGCTCGCCCGGCCCTTCGGCGACGACCCCCGGGACCGCGACCTGAGCGGTGTGCCGGGCGGGCTCGCGCGCCAGCTGGTCGGCTTCTGCGTGGTCGGCGTGCTGTCCACGCTGTTCTACCTGGCGCTGTACTCGGCCTTCCGGCTGGGCCTGGGCCCGCAACTCGCCAACGCCGGCGCGCTCCTCGTCTCGGCCGTCGCCAACACGGCGGCCAACCGGCGCCTCACCTTCGGGGTGCGGGGCCGGGACCGGGCGGTGCGCCACCAGGCTCAGGGGCTCGTGGTCTTCGCCATCGGACTGGCCCTGACCAGCGGTTCGCTCGCGGCGCTCGGCGCGGCGACGGGCGATCCGGCGCACTCCACGGAGCTCGCCGTCCTGATCGTCGCCAACCTCGCGGCGACCGTCCTGCGCTTCCTCCTCTTCCGGCTCTGGGTCTTCCCCGACCGGCCCACCTCGCAGACCTCGACGACCTCGGCAAGGAACGAACGATGACCACCCTGTCCCCGACGGCCCCGGCGGCCCGTGCCGCGACCGGGAGCGGCCGGCTCGCCCGCCTGTGGCGCGGGCGCGCCGAGGACGCCCCCTGGGTCCGACCCGCCTTCCTCGGCCTGCTCGTCGCCACCACGCTGCTGTACCTGTGGAACCTGAGCGCCTCCGGGTACGCCAACTCCTTCTACTCCGCGGCCGTCCAGGCGGGTGGCGAGAGCTGGAAGGCGTTCTTCTTCGGCTCCCTCGACGCGGCCAACGCCATCACCGTCGACAAGCCGCCGGCCGCGCTGTGGCCGATGGCGCTCTCCGTCCGCCTCTTCGGGCTCGGCTCCTGGCAGATCCTCGTGCCCGAGGTGCTCATGGGCGTGGGGACGGTCGCGGTGCTCTACGCGGCCGTCCGGCGCCGCTTCGGTGCCGGTGCGGGTCTGATCGCGGGGGCGGTCCTCGCGCTGACGCCGGTCGCCGCGCTGATGTTCCGCTTCAACAACCCGGACGCGCTGCTCGCGCTGCTCATGACGGTCGCCGTGTACTGCGTGCTGCGCGCCCTGGAGCAGGAGAAGGGCGCGAAGTGGCTGGTGTGGGCGGGGGTGGCCTTCGGGTTCGCGTTCCTCGCGAAGACCCTCCAGGCCTTCCTGATCCTGCCGCCGCTCGCCCTCGTGTACGGGGTGTGCGCGCCGGGCGCGCTCGGCCGCCGGATCGGCCGACTGGCCCTCGCCGGGCTCGCGGTGCTCGTCTCGGCGGGCTGGTGGGTGGCGCTGGTCGAGCTGTGGCCTGCGTCCTCGCGCCCGTACGTCGGAGGCTCGCAGAACAACAGCTTCCTTGAGCTGACCTTCGGCTACAACGGCCTCGGCCGCATCAACGGCAACGAGACCGGCAGCGTCGGCGGTGGTGGCCGCGGCGGCGGGCAGGGCGGCGGATGGGGCGAGACCGGGATCGGCCGGATGTTCGGCGACTCGATCGGCGGTCAGATCTCCTGGCTGCTCCCGGCCGCGCTGATCCTGCTGGTCGCGGGCCTCGTCGTCACTTGGCGGGCGCCCCGGACCGACACGGCCCGCTCGGCGTTCCTGGCGTGGGGCGGCTCGCTCCTGATCACCCTCGCCGTCTTCAGCTTCATGGCCGGCATCTTCCACGAGTACTACACGGTGGCCCTGGCCCCGTACGTCGCCGCGCTCGTCGGCATGGGCGCGGCCGTGCTGTGGGAGGAGCGCACCCGGTGGTTCGCCTCGGCGGCGCTCTCCGTGACGGTGGCGGCCACGGCCTGGTGGGGCTGGACGCTCCTCGGCCGCACCCCGGACTGGCTGCCGTGGCTGCGGTGGACGGTCCTGGTCTCGGGCGCGGTGGCCGCGCTCGGGCTGCTGTGCGCGGGCCGCACCGACCGCCGCCTCGGGCTCGCGGTGGCGGGCCTCGGCCTGGTCTCCGGGCTCGCGGGCCCCTTCGCGTACACGCTGGAGACGGTGAACGCCGGACACCAGGGCTCGATCGTCACGGCGGGCCCCGCGGGTGCGGCGATGGGCGGTCGCGGCCCGGGCGGCGGCCGGATGTTCGAGGACGGCGGGATGATCCCGCCGGGCGGCCAGGCCGGTCAGATGCCTGGTGGTCAGGACGGTCAGATGCCCGGCGGCCAGATGCCCGGCGGCCAGATGCCTGGTGGTCAGATCCCCGGTCGTCAGACCCCCGGTGGTCAGGGGCAGGGGCGGGGGATGCCCGCAGGAACCCCGCCCCAGGGGATGGCCCAGGGCGAGCGCCCCGGCCCCGGCGGCGGCATGGGCGGCCTCCTCAACGGCGCCAGTGTCGGCACGGAGGCGAAGACCGCCCTCCTCGCGGACGCCGACGCGTACACCTGGGTCGCGGCCACGGTCGGCGCGCAGAACGCCGCCAGTTACCAGCTCGCCACGGAGAAGCCGGTCATGGCGATCGGCGGCTTCAACGGCAGCGACCCGTCCCCGACGCTCGCCCAGTTCAAGCAGTACGTCGCCGAGGGCCGGATCCACTACTTCATCGGAAGCGGTGAGGGCGGCGGTCAAGGCGGTGAGGACGGCGGCCGCATGGGCGGCGGTCCCGGTGGGGGCAACTCCGAGATCTCCGCGTGGGTCGCGGAGACGTTCGAGCAGACCACGATCGGCGGCGCCACCTTCTACGACCTGACGCAGGAGAAGTAGCCCCGGGACATAACTCCTATACACCGTACGAGACTCCTTGTACGGTGTACGAGACTCACCCCCGTACACCGTATAGGAGCCCCGTCCCATGACAGCTACCGGCGGACATCCGCAGCGCTGGCTGATCCTCGGCGTCATCTGCCTCGCCCAGCTCACCGTGCTGCTCGACAACACCGTGCTCAGCGTCGCCATCCCCTCGCTGACCTCCGAACTCCACGCGTCCACCACCGACATCCAGTGGATGATCAACGCCTACTCGCTCGTCCAGTCCGGCCTGCTGCTCAGCGCGGGCAACGCCGCCGACCGCTACGGCCGCAAGAAGATGCTCGCCATCGGCCTGGCGCTCTTCGGCCTCGGCTCGCTCGCCGCCGGCCTCGCCGACTCCACCACGCAGCTGATCGCCGCCCGCGCGGGCATGGGCGTCGGCGGCGCGCTCCTCATGACCACCACGCTCGCCGTCGTCATGCAGATCTTCGACGACTCCGAGCGGGTCAAGGCCATCGCGCTCTGGTCGACCGTCGCCTCGCTCGGCTTCGCCGGCGGCCCGCTGATCGGCGGGGTGATCCTGAACCACTTCTGGTGGGGAATGATCTTCCTGATCAACATCCCGGTCGCCGTCGTCGCGCTCGTCGCCGTCCTCAAGCTGGTCCCCGAGTCCAAGAACCCCCAGGGCGAGCGCCCCGACCTGCTCGGCGCGCTGCTCTCCACCGTCGGCATGACCGCCGTCGTGTACGCGATCATCAGCGGCCCCGAGCACGGCTGGCTCTCCACCGAGGTCCTGGTCCCGGCCGCCGTCGGCGTCGCCGGCCTCGGCGCCTTCGCCCTGTGGGAGCTGCGCACCCCGTACCCGATGCTCGACATGCACTTCTTCCGCAACCAGAAGTTCGTCGGCGCCATCGGCGGCTCGATCCTGGTCGTCTTCGGCATGGGCGGCTCGCTCTTCCTGCTGACCCAGCACCTCCAGTTCGTGCTCGGGTACGAACCCCTGGAGGCGGGGCTGCGGATGGCGCCGCTGGCGCTGACGATCGTCGGCCTCAACCTGACCGGCGTCGGCCCGCGGATCGTCATGAAGCTCGGCACCCCGCCCACCGTCGTCGTCGGCATGACCCTGGTGGCCGCCGGCCTCACCTCGATCTCGCTGCTCGGCGGCGGCACGGACGGCGGTTACGCGGGCATGCTCCTCGGTCTGGTCCTGATGGGCGGCGGCATCGCCGTCTCCTCCCCGGCCATGGCCAACGCGATCATGAGCTCGATCCCGCCGGAGAAGGCCGGTGTGGGGGCCGGGATCAACGGCACCCTCGCCGAGTTCGGCAACGGCCTCGGCGTCGCCGTCCTCGGAGCCGTGCTCAACGCCCGCTTCGCCGCGCTCGTCGCCGTCACCGCGACCTCGCTCCCGGCCGCCCTGGCCGCCGCCGGCGGCGAGGCCGAGCGCCGGGAGATCTCCGACGCGTTCGCCTCCGGCCTCCAGACCAGCCAGCTGGTCGGCGCCGTCGCCGTCTTCGTCGGCGGCCTGGTCGCCGGTGCCCTCCTCCACCGGGCCGAGCGCGTGGAGAAGGCCGCGGCCGAGCGCGCGGAGAAGGCCGCGGGCGCCGAGAAGCCGGTCGCTGCCTAGCATGGTGACGGACCGCTGACAGACGGAGGAACGCGATGGTCAAGGCAGCCGATCGGGCCAAGAACCCGGCGCGTTCCAGCGTCTGGCTGGAGAACAGGGCCGCCCGCGGCGGCGGCGGCCCCGCCGGGCTCGACCGGGACCGGATCGTCGCCGCCTCGATCCGGATGCTCGACGAGGAGGGCCTGGCCAAGCTGTCGATGCGCAAGCTCGCCACCGAGCTGAACGTCACCGCGATGTCCCTGTACTGGTACGTGGACACCAAGGACGACATCCTCGAGTACGCCATGGACAGCGTGTACGGGGAGATCGACCTCGCGGCGGTCGACGCCGCCGGCGACTGGCGGGACCGGATCCGTCTGCTCGCCCTGGACTACCGGCGGATGCTGGTCCGCCACGCCTGGATGTCGCCGAGCGTCGGCCAGTACCTGAACATCGGCCCGAACTCGATCGCCGTCGGCCAGAAGATCCACGACACGGTCGCGGAGACCGGCCTGTCGCTGGACCGCCGGCCGAGCGCGATGTCGGCGGTCTTCCAGTTCGTGTACGGCTACGGGACGGTCGAGTCCCAGTTCGGCCGGCGGGCCGCGGAGGCCGGCATGTCGCAGGACGAGTTCTACGTGGACTCGGTGAACGCCTTCCGGAACGACCCGGACCTCACGAAGCGGGTCGAGGGCCTGAAGGAGATCCTGGACGAACGGACCTCGCACGACAGCCTCAGCGTCATCTGGGACCGCGACTTCGACTACGCGCTGGACGTCCTGATCGCCGGCATCGAGGTCATGGTCGCGCGCGAGGCCCCAGGCAGCTGACGGCGGACCTGACGCCGGACATGACGGCGGACCTGACGCCGGACATGACGGAGCGGCGGGCCGTCCCCTGCCCGCCGCTCCGTACTCGACCCGGCCGCGCCTCCGCTCGAAGCGCGCCCGGGAGCTCTGCTACTCGGCGTCGCCCTTCACGGTGTTGCTCTTCAGCGCGACTTCCTTGATGAACAGGGTCACCACGAAGGCGAGCAGCGCGAACGGCGCCGAGTAGAGGAAGACGTCCGCGACACCGTGTCCGTACGCGCTCTCCATGACCGTGCGGATCGGGGCCGGCAGCTTGTCCATGTCGGGGATGCCGCCGCCCGAGCCGCCCTGGCCCATGGCGCCCGCGGCCTTCGGGCCGAGCTCGGCCAGACCGTCCTTGACGTAGTCCGTGACCCGGTGGGCCATGACCGCGCCCAGCGCCGAGACGCCGATCGCACCGCCGAGGGAGCGGAAGAAGGTGACGACGGAGGAGGCGGCGCCGAGGTCGGCGGGGGCCACCTGGTTCTGGGTGCAGAGCACCAGGTTCTGCATCATCATGCCGAGGCCGAGGCCCAGGACCGCCATGAAGACGGCGATGTGCCAGTACGTCGTGTCGTAGCGGATGGTGCCGAGCAGACCGAGGCCGCCGGCCGCCAGGGCGCCGCCGCTGACCAGCCACGCCTTCCACTTTCCGGTCTTGGTGATGATCAGGCCGGAGACGGTGGAGGAGACGAACAGGCCCGCGATCATCGGGATGGTGAGGACGCCGGACATCGTCGGCGACTCGTTCCGGGCCAGCTGGAAGTACTGGCTGAAGAAGACCGTGCCGGCGAACATCGCGACACCCACGAAGAGCGACGCGAGCGAGGCCAGGGTGATCGTGCGGTTGCGGAAGAGGCGGAGCGGGATGATCGGCTCGCTCGCCCTCGACTCGACGAGGACGAAGAGTCCGCCGAGCGCGACCGCGCCGAGGACCATGACGGCCGTCTGCCAGGACATCCAGTCGTACTTGTCGCCCGCGAAGGTGACCCAGATCAGGAGCAACGAGACGGCGGCGCTGATGAAGACGGCGCCGGCCCAGTCGACCTTGACCTGACGCTTCACGACGGGGAGGTTGAGGGTCTTCTGCAGGACGATCAGCGCGATGATCGCGAAGGGCACGCCGACGTAGAAGCACCAGCGCCAGCCGAGCCAGTCGGTGTCGGTGATGACGCCGCCGAGCAGGGGGCCGCCGACGGTGGCGACGGCGAAGGTCGCACCGAGGTAGCCGCTGTAGCGGCCGCGCTCACGCGGGGCGATCATCGCGGCCAGGATGATCTGCGAGAGGGCGGTCAGACCGCCGACGCCGATGCCCTGGACGACCCGGCAGGCTATGAGCATGCCGGTGCTCTGCGAGAGGCCGGCGACGACCGAGCCCGCCACGTAGATGACCAGGGCCATCTGGACGAGCAGCTTCTTGGAGAAGAGGTCGGCGAGCTTGCCCCAGAGCGGGGTGGTCGCGGTCATCGCCAGGAGGGCGGCGGTGACCACCCAGGTGTACGCGGACTGGCCGCCGTCGAGGTCGGTGATGATCTGGGGGAGGGCGTTGGAGACGATCGTCGAGGACAGGATGGCGACGAACATGCCGAGCAGCAGCCCGGACAGCGCTTCCATGATCTGCCGGTGCGTCATCGGGGCGGCGTCGCCGCCGCTGCCGGTGACACCGTCCCGCACACCGGTGTCGGGCGTGGTCGTAGCCATGAACTTCCTTTTTTCTCAGGCGTGGTGGGCCCGGCAGTCCCCGAAGGAGTCGCGGAGGCGGGCAAGCAGGTGGCTGAGGAGTTCGACGTCTTCGTCGGACCACTCCGCGAGGTGACGGGAGAAGGCCTCGGTGACCCGGCGGTCGAGCTCGCCGAGCATCGCGTGGCCCGCTTCCGTGAGCCGCAGGATGCGGGAGCGCTTGTCGTCCGGGTCGGGCAGTCGCTCGATCCAGCCGTGTTCCACGGTGTGGGCCACATGGCGGCTGCATACGGACATGTCGACCGCCATGAGTTCGGCGAGCCGGCTCGTCCGCATGTCACCGTGGTGGTTGACCAGGGCGAGCACGGCCGCCGAGCCGCCCTGGCATTCGACGGGCAGGACGCGGGCGAGCCCGCGCTTCACGGCCCCGATCGCGCTCACCGAGCGGGCGAGTTCCTCGTACCGGTTCGGTGTCGCCATCGGGCACCCCCGTCCATCTTGTTGCTTAGGGCAACCATAGAGATGGATGGTTGCTTCAGGCAAACTAAATCGGTCAAACGGCGCTAAAGAATCGGCAAAGGAGGGGGACGGGCCGGAGGGTTGGGGCCACCGGCCCCCTTTCGCTAGGGTCCTGGCCCATGGCACACAACCCCCAAGCACCGTACGGCCAGGGCCAGCCCCCTCAGGGCCCCGAGGGTTACGACCCCGCCGGCAGCACGCAGATGTTCCGCGCCTTCGTCGACGAGGGCACCCCGCAACAGCGGCAGCCCCAGACCGTCGCCACGTCGGGCGGCGGCCCGAAGGTCGGCGTGATCGTGGGCGTCGTCGCGGTGATCGTCGTCCTCGCGGCCGTCGCCTGGCTGGCGCTCGGCTGACGCCTCCGTACCGTCCCCACGCCCGGGTGGGCCGGCTCCGCATCACGCGGACCCGGCCCACCTTCTTTTTGCCGCTCCTCTTCCTACTGCTCCCGGGCCTCTCCGGCCCAATCCCCGGGCTAAGGCTCCCCGGGCTTCACGACTCCCCGGGCCTTTACGGCGCCGAGGGTGCCGGTGCGTCCAGGGCCGGCGCGAGGACCGCGAAGGCCTCTCCGATGAGCGCGGTCGGGTCCGCGGCGACCCGGGGGTCCGTGCCGGCGCTCCACCGGCGCAGTACGGCGTCGTAGGCGGTGAGCGCCATGCCCGCGGCGAGTCGGGGGTAGAGGTCGGAGTCGGGGTCGCGGCCGAGGCGGGTCCCCAGCTCGACCGCCAGGTCCTCGCGCCACTGCGCCTGGTGCTCCAGGAAGCGCGCGAGGAGGGAGGTGGTCCGCAGGATGAGCCGGACCACCGGCAGGACCCGCTCGGCGTGGTCGCCGCAGGCGGCCAGGGGTACGGAGACGGCGTGCAGCAGCGCCTCGGACGGCGACTCGCCGGCGGGCCGGGCGGCGAGCCCCGCGCGCATGTCGGCGCCCATGCCGGCCAGGAACTGGACGACCACGTCGTCCTTGGACGCGAAGTAGCGGAAGAAGGTCCGCTTGGAGACCCCGACCGCGGTCGCGATCTCGTCGACGGTCACCGCGTCGAAGCCCCTGCGGGCGAACAGCTGGAGCGCGGCCTCGGTGAGCTCGGACGCGACGAGCTGGCGTTTGCGCTGGGCGAGGCTGATCTCGGGGCGGGTGGTCACGGCCCGATGGTACCCCGGTGCCCTCCATGACATCCAGGGCCACGCTTGACACCCGGTGACACAAACGGCAGCGTGGGGCACATGACCGAGAAGAAGCAGCGCTGGACCGCCGACCTCATCCCGGACCAGACCGGGCGGGTCTTCGTCGTCACCGGGGCCAACAGCGGCCTCGGCCTGGCCACCACCCGGGCGCTCGCCCGCCGGGGCGGTCGCGTCGTCCTCGCCGTACGGGACGAGGAGAAGGGCCGCGCCGCCGCCTCGGGCCTGGCGGCGGACGGGGTGGAGGCGGGCCTCCTCGACGTGCGGCGACTGGATCTCGCCGACCTCGACTCGGTACGGGCCTTCGCCGCCCGGATCCGCGCCGAGCACCCGCGCCTCGACGTGCTCGTCAACAACGCGGGCGTGATGGCCCCGCCCCGCACGCTCAGCCCCCAGGGCCACGAGCTCCAGTTCGCGGTCAACCACCTCGGGCACTTCGCGCTCACCGGGCTGCTGCTCGACCTGCTCGCCGCAGGCCGCGACCCCCGCGTGGTCACGGTCAGCTCGATCAACCACCGGCAGGGCGGCCTCCGCTTCGACGGCCACGGCGGCGTCGACGACCTCGACGGCGAGCGCGGCTACGCGCCCATGGCCTTCTACAACCGGTCCAAGTTCGCCAACGCCGTCCACGGCCGCGAGCTGCACCGCCGTCTGACCGCGACCGCCAGCCCGGTCCGCAGCGTCCTCGCCCACCCGGGCTACACCGCCACCCGTCTCCAGACCAAGGACACGAGCGGCCTTGCCCGGCTGGTCTTCGGGCGCATCGGCAACCCGCTGCTCGCCCAGCGCCCGGAGCGCGGCGCGCTGCCCCAGCTGTACGCGGCGACCGACCCGTCCGTCGAGGGCGGCGAGTTCATCGGCCCGGACGGCCTCGCGGAGCTGCGCGGCACCCCGACCCGCGTGCGCCTCTCCGACGCGGCGGCCGACCCCGGGGCGGGCCGGCGGCTGTGGGAGCTCTCGGAGCGCCTGACCGAGGTGCGCTACCCAGGCGCGTAAAGCGGTGGCCGACCGAGCCTAGAGCAGTTAGGTTCTCTCCTAGGAGTCCTAGGAAGGGGAAAGTCCGTGGTGCGTGCGGGAATCACCGTCGACCGGCTGGTGCGGGCCGCCGCCGAGATGGCGGACGAGGACGGCCTCGACCAGGTCACGCTCTCGGCGCTGGCCCGGCACTTCGGGGTCAAGGACGCGAGTCTCTACTCGCACGTCAGGAACCTGCGTGACCTGCGGGTGCGGCTGGCGCTCCTCGCCTCGGGCGAGATGAACGAGGCCATCGGGGCGGCCGTGGCCGGCCGGTCCGGCAAGGACGCGCTCGTCGCCTTCGCCGACGCCTACCGCGACTACGCCCTCGCGCACCCCGGGCGGTACGCGGCCACCCAGCAGCGCGTCGAGCTCGAGGAGGTCTCCGACACGGCCGTGTTCGTGCGCGCCGTCGAGCTCACCTACGGCATGCTGCGCGGCTACGGCCTCGAAGAGCCCGACCTCACCGACGCCGGACGGCTGCTCCGCAGCTCCTTCCACGGCTACGTCCACATCGAACTGAGCGGCGGCTTCGCGCACTCCCGCCCCGTCGCCGCCTCCTGGGCGCGCTCGCTCGACGCCCTCCACAGCCTGCTGGAGAACTGGGGGAAGACATCATGACCACCACGGCACCCACCACCGGGAAGCCGGCCGCCGGCACCCTGAAGGTCCCCGGCGCCACCCTGCGGTACGAGACGCGCGGCAGCGGTCCCGTCCTGCTGCTGATCCCCGGCGGGGCAGGGGACGCCGGGGTCTTCGAGGGGATGGCGGACCTGCTCGCGGCGGCCGGCCACACCGTGGTCTCGTACGACCCGCGCGGCCTCTCCCGCAGCCCGCTCGACGGGCCGCCCGCCGACCAGCTGGTCCGGGAGTGGAGCGAGGACGCCGCCCGGCTCCTCGACCACCTGGCGCCGGACGAGGAGGCGTACGTCTTCGGCAGCAGCTCCGGCGCGATCGTGGCCCTCGACCTGCTCGCCCGCCACCCGGAGCGGCTGCGGCGGGTCGTCGCCCACGAGCCGCCGCTCCTCGCGCTGCTCGCCGAGCCCGCCCCGCACCGGGAACTCTTCGCCGAGGTCCGTGAGCTGTCCCGGACGGCCGGCACCGGCCCGGCGATGGCCCGGTTCGCCGAGGGCCTGGGAGGCGGAGGCGCGGAGCAGGGGGACGGAGCCCGGCACGACCCGGCCGAACTCCCGCCGAGCATCCGGGAGATGGCGGGTCGGATGGCGGCCAACACCCCGTTCTTCCTGGAGCGCGTCCTGTGCCCCTTCTCCTCCGCGGAGCCGGAGGTCGAAGGACTGAAGGCCGCCGCTGGGCGTCTGGTCCTGGGCGTCGGCGAGGAGTCCGCCGGTCAGGAGGCGCTCGTCGGGCCCGCCCGGCGGCTCGCCGAGCTGACCGGAGCGCGCGGAGTGGAGTTCCCCGGCGGGCACATCGGCTGTGTGGAGCGCCCGGCGGAGTTCGCGGAGGTGCTGGTCACCGCCCTGCGACGGTGACGCCGAGGGTGTCGATCCGCATCCCGAGCGGCACCCGCCAGGAGTCCACGCACACCGTGTACGTCCGGGTCAGCGCCGCCCCGGCCGCGAGGGGGCCGGGCAGCGGCTGGCTGGTGGTGACCGTCGCCCAGTCGACGCCGAGGGCACCGATGACGTGCGTGGCGAAGGTGACGGTGCCCGAGACGGCGGCCGAACCGCCGGTGTTGCGGACGGTCACGGTCACCCGCTCGCACCAGCGCCGGTCGCCGTCCGCGAGGACGGGCGCGGAGACGGTGAGCACGGCGGGCCCGGGCGCGGGACTCGGCGTGGGCGAGGGGGCGGGCACGCCGGGCCCGGTGGGCCGCGGCGTCGCGGAGGGGGCGGGGGGCGAGGTGGTGCCCGGAGCCGTGCCGGTCCCGGGTGGTGGCGTCGCAGGGCCGCCGGAGCCCGTATGCGATCCGGAGCCCGTTCCCGTCCCCGATCCCGTGCCCGTACCCGATCCGGTGCCCGAGCCCGTGTCCGTACGGGAGGGCCCGGAGCCGCCGGGGGTGCCCGGGGCGTCCGAGGGGCCGGCGGAGGTGCCGCTCCCGGCCGTGGGCGGTGTGCCGGGAGGCGCGGGGGAGGGGGACGACGTGCTGGAGGTCAGGCCGGGTGGGGAGGGGCCGTCCAGGGGGACCAGGGTGACGGCGCCCGAGGGGGCGACCGCGCCCTTGGGCGAGGGGCCGGCGCCCACCGCCGCGTACCCCTCGCCGTCTCCGCCGCCGCACGCGGTCAGCGCTCCGCCGAGGCAGAGCGCCATCGCCACGAGTCCGGGCCCCGGTCCTGGCTTCCTTGGCCTCATGGGCCCCAGTGTGGCTGACGGTCCGTCAATAAGCCCGTGTTTCGCGGAAGTCGACCGCCGGGGGAGGGGCTCAGTCGGAGATGAGGCCCTCGCGCAGCTGGGCGAGGGTGCGGGTGAGCAGGCGCGAGACGTGCATCTGGGAGATGCCGACCTCCTCGCCGATCTGCGACTGGGTCATGTTGGCGAAGAAGCGCAGCATGATGATCTGCCGCTCCCTGGGCGGGAGTTTGGCGAGCAGCGGCTTGAGCGACTCGCGGTACTCGACGCCTTCGAGGGCGGTGTCCTCGTAGCCGAGGCGGTCGGCGAGCGAGCCCTCGCCGCCGTCGTCCTCGGGGGAGGGGGAGTCGAGCGAGGAGGCGGTGTACGCGTTGCCCACGGCGAGGCCGTCGACCACGTCCTCCTCCGACACCCCGAGCACGGCGGCGAGTTCGGGGACGGTGGGGGAGCGGTCGAGCTTCTGCGCGAGCTCGTCGCTGGCCTTGGTCAGGGCGAGGCGCAGCTCCTGGAGGCGGCGCGGGACCCGCACCGACCACGACGTGTCGCGGAAGAACCGCTTGATCTCGCCGACGACGGTCGGCATGGCGAAGGTCGGGAACTCCACGCCCCGTTCGCAGTCGAAGCGGTCGATCGCCTTGATGAGGCCGATGGTGCCGACCTGGACGATGTCCTCCATCGGCTCGTTGCGGGAGCGGAAGCGGGCCGCCGCGTAGCGCACGAGGGGGAGGTTGAGCTCGATGAGGGTGTCGCGGACGTAGGTCCGCTCCGGGCTGTCGGCGGCGGCGCCCTCGGTGTCGAGTGCGCGCAGCCTCAGGAACAGGGAGCGGGAGAGGGTGCGGGTGTCGAGGGCTCCCGACGGCACGACCACGGGCGGCGGAGGCGTGGCCTCGGCGCTTTCCGGTGCGGTCGGCGCCGTCGTCTGCGTGGGCACGGGAACGGGCGTGAGCGTGAGCACCTTCGAGCTGCCCAGTTCTGTGGACATGCCACCCCCTTGAGGTCGCGGACGGTCGCGGTGGCCGCGACCATCTGAGGAACGCAGCTTCCACCTGAATACCGGCGGCGGGGCTGCGGCAAACTCGGTTCCAGCAGAATGTCACATGTCGGCAACGCGCTGTAGTGACTTGTCGACAAGGCGAGGGTGCATATCCGCAGGAAACAAGGGGTGTAAGGCATTTGGGGCGGCGCGGAACTGCTCCGAACCGGTCTACCCGTTTCGGTTACGCCTCGATTCTGTTTGCGGATCTCAAACGCGCGAAGCTGCGGGCGAGGAGCCTTGACACGTGCATCTGGGAGACGCCGAGTTCCTGGCTGATCTGGGACTGCGTCAGATTGCTGTAGTAGCGCAGCATCAGGATCCGCTGCTCCCGCTCGGGCAGTTGCACGAGCAGGTGGCGGACGAGGTCGCGGTGCTCCACACCGGCCAGGGCGGGGTCCTCGTAACCGAGCCGGTCGAGCAGTCCGGGCAGTCCGTCGCCCTCCTGTGCGGCCTCCAGGGAGGTGGCGTGGTACGAGCGTCCGGCCTCGATGCAGGCGAGCACCTCGTCCTCGCCGATGCGCAGCCGCTCGGCGATCTCGGCGGTCGTGGGGGAGCGGCCGTGAGCGGTCGTCAGGTCCTCGGTGGCGCCGTTCACCTGGACCCAGAGCTCGTGCAGCCGGCGCGGCACGTGCACGGTCCGGACGTTGTCGCGGAAGTACCGCTTGATCTCGCCGACGACGGTCGGCATGGCGAAGGTCGGGAACTGCACGCCCCGGTCGGGGTCGAAGCGGTCGATGGCGTTGATGAGGCCGATGGTGCCGACCTGGACGACGTCCTCCATCGGTTCGTTGCGGGAGCGGAAGCGGGCCGCCGCGTAGCGCACGAGGGGGAGGTTGGCCTCGATCAGGGCCCCGCGCACGCGGTGGTGCTCGGTGGTGCCCGGCTCCAGGTTCTTGAGCTGCCCGAAGAGGACCTGGGTGAGCGCGCGGGTGTCGGCGCCACGGGTGCTCTGGGGGCGGGGTCGCGGGGTCTCCGCGCCGCCTGCCTCTTGCTGGGGCGGGACTTGAGGCGCTGTACTGGCCGGCACGTTCACGCCACCCCTTCGGCTGGTCCTGCTGGTCGACTGAATCAACTACGGTCAACTCATCCGTCAAAAGCGGTCATAGCATCACAAGACATGTCCACTGTGTGCAAGCACCGCATAAGCCCGTGTTGAGGGCATGATGAGGGAAAAAGGGGAGGTCACGCACGGAAAAGGCCCCCCGCCACGACGGCAGGGGGCCCCTCGACGAGCGAGGACTAGAAGGCGTAGTCCGCGATCACCCAGGTGGCGAACTCGCGCCACTGCGCGACGCCCGCCTGGTGCGCGGGGTGGTCCAGGTAGCGCTGGAGCGCGTCGGTGTCCTCGACGGCCGAGTTGATGGCGAAGTCGTACGCGATCGGCCGGTCCGTGATGTTCCAGTCGCACTCCCAGAACCGCAGCTCGGGGATCTGCCCGCCGAGCGCGCGGAACGCCTCGACGCCGGCGACGACGCGCGGCTCGTCGCGTGCGACTCCGTCGTTGAGCTTGAAGAGGACCAGATGGCGGATCACGAAGGGCTCCTAGTTGATGAGTTCGGTCATGAACTCGCCGACACCCTGGGCGGCGCTGGAAATGCCCTCGAACCCTACCTGCACGAGATCGGCGGCCCGGGCCGGGGACGTGACGATCGTGTACAGCACAAAGACCATGACCGCGTACAGCGCGACCTTCTTCGCTTGCACCATTGCCCAGCCCTCCCCTGTTCCCCCGCCGTACGACCGCGCCACTCTAACCGAGCCTTTATGGACCAAGGACCCGGAGATCGAGGCCTTTTGCCACCCCCCGGAAGGGTGACGGGCGAGCAGGATGGATGTCGAGCCCGGAGGATCTGGCAGGAATCCGAAGGGCTCCTGGAACCGGCCCGCACTGCGGGGTCCGCGCCGCGAGCTTCCCCCCTGACCGCGGCGCAGGACTGGCAGGTCCGGTTCTCATCGGGGGGAACGGCTTGTCCCCCCGATGCCGTTCCCCCCGTCCTACGGAGAAGGCCCCGGCCGCGCCGCGAGCGCGCACCGGGGCCTTTCCCGTGCGCGCAGGCGTGGGTCGCCCACTACCGCGCAGGGGGCCTTTCCCGTACATACAGGGGGCCTTTCCCGTCCGCGCCCGGGGACCCGGGGCACGCCGAAGGGCCCGGCGCTGATGCGCCGGGCCCTTCGATCGAAGCGGTAGCGGAGGGATTTGAACCCTCGGTGAGTTTCCCCACACTCGCTTTCGAGGCGAGCTCCTTCGGCCGCTCGGACACGCTACCGAGAGAGAGCTTAGCCGAAACTGGCGCTGCGATGAAATCCGTATCGAAGGCCAGGTCGGAGCGGGGGTCAGCGGGTGCGGAAGAAGGCGGTCAACTGCTCCGCGCACTCCTCGCCCAGCACGCCGTGGATCACCTCGGGGCGGTGGTTGAGACGCCGGTCCCGCACGAGGTCCCAGAGCGAGCCGGCCGCGCCCGCCTTCTCGTCGAGCGCGCCGAACACCACCCGCTCGACCCGGGACTGGACGAGGGCGCCCGCGCACATCACGCACGGCTCCAGGGTCACGACGAGCGTGCACCCCGTCAGACGCCACTCGCCGGTCACGACGGCCGCCCGGCGCAGGGCGAGGACCTCGGCGTGCGCGGTGGGGTCACCGGCCGCCTCCCGCTCGTTGTGCGCCCGTGCGAGGACTTCCCCGTCAGGGCCGAGCACGACCGCGCCGACCGGCACGTCACCGGCCGGACCGGCCGCGTCGGCCTCCGCGAGCGCGAGCCGCATGGCGTCCCGCCAGGGATCCCGCACGGGGTCGGGAGCGGCCGCCGGGACACCGTCGGCCCCGGCGGCGTTCACCGCGCGGTCGGCCCCGGGGGAGTCCCGTACGGGATCGGTGCCGGGGTTCGGAGCTGGTACCGCTCGTGCCACTAGCGCACGGCCTCCAGCACCTCGGACGCGCCCAGCGCGTCCGCGATCACCGAGAGGGCGTCGCTGTCGAGGGCGCGGAGCTCGCGCTCCGAGAGGCCGAGGTCCGCGAGGACCTGGGAGTCGCCGACGGGAGCGGACGGCACGACCTCGGCGGCCGCGTCCGCGTCCTCGTCGTCCCCGTCGGCCTCGTCGGCGAGTGGCTCCCCGTCCTCCGTACCGTCCAGGTCCAGGGACGCCAGCTCGTCGAGCTCGGCGTCGAGGTCGTCGCCGAGGATCTCCCGGGTGAGGATCTCCCCGTACGAGGAACGGGCGGCGGCGGCGCCGTCCGAGACGTAGATCCGAGGGTCTTCCTCACCCTCGATCCGTACGATCCCGAACCACGCGTCCTCCTGCTCGATGTAGACGATCACCGTGTCGTCGTCCGAGGCCTCACGAGCCAGCTCGGCCAGATCCGACAGGGTCTCCACGTCGTCGAGCTCCGTGTCGCTCGCTTCCCACCCGTCTTCGGTGCGCGCGAGCAGTGCGGCGAAGTACACCTGACTCTCTCCCACTGATCAGAGGTGTGACGTTCCGGCGGCGCGCTCCTGGTGCCCCGCCCAATCGGCATCGTGACAGAAACAGGGCGCGCAGGAGAGGTCTTCGGTCCTTGCGTCGTGCATCAGTCTGAACGACACCGCCATCGGGCGGGCGTGCGACCCCGGCGCACTCAGGGGGCGCACGGTCGGCCCCGGCCGGTTCTCCGCCGCCGGCGGGTCCGACGGCCCTCACCAGCGGAAGGTCCGCATGCGCATGGCCTGGCGCATCCGGGCGGCCCGGGCGCGCCGTGGCTGCACGCGTTCGCGCAGCGCCTTGGCCTCGTTGAGTTCGCGGAGGAACTGGGCGCGGCGCCTGCGGCGCTCCGCGTCGGTCTCCGGTACCGGCTTCCGGGCCGCCCCCTCGGCGGTTCCCTCGGCCGGTTCTTCCAGGTCGGGCATCGGCCACACCACCCCATCGCTGGGTCCCTGTGCCCCCACCTTCCCCCAGCGGCGTGGGTCGACGCCAGTGCGCGGCGGGCTACTGTTGAGCCATGCGTCTCCACGTCGTCGACCACCCCCTGGTCGCCCACAAGCTCACCACCCTGCGCGACAAGCGCACGGACTCCGCGACCTTCCGCCGTCTCGCCGACGAGCTGGTCACCCTGCTCGCCTACGAGGCCACCAGGGACGTCCGGACCGAGCAGGTCGACATCGAGACCCCCGTCACGCCCACGACCGGCGTGAAGCTGTCGTACCCGCGTCCGCTGGTGGTCCCGATCCTGCGCGCCGGGCTCGGCATGCTCGACGGCATGGTCCGGCTGCTCCCGACCGCCGAGGTCGGCTTCCTCGGCATGATCCGCAACGAGGAGACGCTGGAGGCGTCGACCTACGCCACGCGCATGCCGGAGGACCTCTCCGGCCGCCAGGTGTACGTCCTCGACCCGATGCTGGCGACCGGCGGCACGCTGGTCGCGGCGATCCAGGAGCTCATCAAGCGCGGCGCGGACGACGTCACCGCGGTCGTGCTCCTCGCCGCCCCGGAGGGCGTCGAGGTCATGGAGCGCGAGCTCGCCGGCACGCCGGTCACCGTCGTGACGGCCTCGGTCGACGAGCGCCTCAACGAGAACGGCTACATCGTCCCGGGCCTCGGCGACGCGGGCGACCGCATGTACGGCTCCGCCGAGTAGAGCAACACGGCCGGCTCCGCCGAGTAGAGCAACACGGCCGGCTCAGCCGAGTAGGGCAACGCAGCCGGCTCAGCCGAGTAGGGCAACGCAGCCGGCTCCGCCGAGTAGGGCAACACGGCCGGCTCTGCCGCACAAGGCAGGGCCGGCTCGGCCGAGTAGCTCCTCAGCACTTTCCGGTCGGTACGGGCGCGGGCTTGGTCAGGGCGACCAGGGCCGCGTCCGCCGTCGTTTTCGGGGAGAGCGTCTTGAACGCGGTCCCGATGATCAGGTCGACGTCGGCCGTCCCCCGGGTGTCCGTCTTGGTCGTGGCGCCCGCGAGCTGGGTGCCGAGGACCGAGAAGGCGCCCTTGGTGGCCGCGGGGGCGCCGAGGAGCAGGCCGGCGCCCGGGACCTTCTTGTCGTAGGCGGCGGGCGCGTTCCCCACCTTGCCGATCTTGAAGCCGCGTTTCTTGAGCTCGTCGGCGGTCGTCTTCGCGAGGCCGCTGCGCGGGGTCGCGTTGTAGACGTTGACCGTGATCTGCGCGGGCTTGGGGAGGGCGACGGCGGGCGCGGTGGTCGCCTTGACGACGGGCTTGCAGTCGGCCTGCTTGCCGGCGGTCGCCTTCGTGCCGTCGCCGCCGGAGAAGACGTCGACGAGCTGGAGCGTGCCCCAGCCGGCCGCGCCGAGCACGACCACTGCGGCGGCGGACGCGAGGACGATCCTGCGCCGGCGGTGGGGGCGGCGCATGCGCGGGTAGACGTCCCCCGTGATGCGGTACTTTCCGCCCATTCCGGGGGGAGTGAGCATGCTCATGAACGCAGCGTAGTGCCGCCCGTCGGCGATGCCTACTTGATGATCATGTGATCGCGTCCGGATGGGGGCGAACTGACCCCGAAAGGGTCAGCGGAGAGGGGCCGGCCGGCTCCGTCTCAGTCCATCTCGAGGACGCGGGCGTGCAGCACCTGGCGCTGCTGGAGCGCCGCGCGCACGGCGCGGTGCAGCCCGTCTTCCAGATAGAGGTCGCCGCGCCACTTCACGACGTGCGCGAAGAGGTCGCCGTAGAACGTGGAGTCCTCGGCGAGCAGCGTCTCCAGGTCCAGCTGGCCCTTGGTGGTGACCAGCTGGTCGAGGCGGACCGGGCGCGGGGCGACGTCCGCCCACTGCCGGGTGCTTTCCCGGCCGTGGTCGGGATACGGCTTTCCGTTACCGATGCGCTTGAAGATCACACGGAAAGCCTACCGGGCGAGCGGCTTCCGGCGCAGCCACGCGCGAGCAGTGGGATGCTGGTGCAAACCGTGACAAAACCGAAATCGGGGTCCCGTCATGAGCGTCAGCGAGCAGCCGCCGGCCACCGAAGCGGCCGGGTCCGCCCCGGCTGCCCAGGACCCGGCGGCACCCGGCCGGGCCCCGGCAGCACAGGCCCAGGCCCCCGTGACGGGGCCCGCCGCCGAGATCGCCGCCGGGTACGCCTTCGACGGCGCGGCACTCGATCTGGGGGCGCTCCTCTGGGACGGCGCGTGTCACCCGGACGCGCCGATCCGCATCCCGCTGCCGGTCCTCAACCGCCACGGCCTGGTCGCCGGCGCCACGGGCACCGGCAAGACGAAGACCCTCCAGCTGATCGCCGAGCAGCTGTCCGCGCACGGGGTGCCGGTGTTCCTCGCCGACATCAAGGGCGACGTCTCGGGGGTCTCCGCCCCCGGCGAGGACGGCGAGAGGGTCAGGCAGCGCGCGGCCGAGGTCGGCCAGGAGTGGCGGGCGACCGGCTTCCCCTGCGGGTTCTACGGCCTCGGGGGCATCGGCCCCGGCATTCCGGTGCGCGCCACGGTGACCAGCTTCGGGCCCGTACTGCTCTCGAAGGTCCTCCAGCTCAACCGGACGCAGGAGCAGTCGCTCGGCCTGATCTTCCACTACGCCGACTCCAAGGGCCTTGAGCTGGTGGACCTCAAGGACCTGCGGGCGGTGGTGGCCTTCCTGGTGTCGGACACGGGGAAGGCCGAACTGAAGGGGATCGGCGGGCTCTCCACGGCCACGGCCGGGGTGATCCTGCGGGCGATCACGGCCTTCGAGCAGCAGGGGGCGGCCGGCTTCTTCGGGGAGCCGGAGTTCGACACGGGCGAGTTCCTGCGGACGGCGGCGGACGGGCGCGGGGTCGTCTCGGTCCTGGAGTTGCCGGCCGTGCAGGACAAGCCGCAGCTCTTCCCGACGTTCCTGATGTGGATGCTGGCGGACCTCTTCAACGACCTGCCGGAGGTCGGCGACCTGGAGAAGCCGAAGCTGGTCTTCTTCTTCGACGAGGCGCACCTGCTGTTCAGCGGGGCGTCGAAGGCGTTCCTGGAGTCGATCACCCAGACGGTGCGGCTGATCCGCTCGAAGGGCGTCGGCGTCTTCTTCGTGACGCAGACCCCGAAGGACGTCCCCGCGGACGTGCTCGCGCAGCTCGGCAACCGGGTGCAGCACGCGCTGCGCGCCTTCACCCCGGACGACGCCAAGGCGCTCAAGGCGGCCGTGCGGACCTTCCCGAAGTCGCCGTACGACCTGGAGGAGGTGCTCACCGGCCTCGGTACGGGCGAGGCGGTGGTCACCGTACTGAGCGAGAAGGGGGCCCCGACGCCGGTGGCGGCGACGCGGCTGCGGGCGCCGGAGTCGCTGATGGGCCCGATCGACGCGGCCGCCCTGGACGCGGCGGTGAAGGGTTCGCCGCTGTACGGGCGGTACGCGGAGGCGGTGGACCGCGAGTCGGCGTACGAGAAGCTGACGGCCGAGCAGCGGGCGGCGGAGGCGGCGGCCCTGGAGGCGGCGGCCGCCAAGGAGGCGGAGAAGGCCGCGGAGAAGGACGCGGAGAAGGGCGCGAAGGAGGCAGCGAAGGAGGCCGGGAAGGCCGGAGCGAGGGCCCCCCGACAGAAGGAGGAGCCCTCGCTGGCCGAACAGGTGGTGGGCAGTGGGATCTTCAAGTCCCTGACCCGGTCGATCGGCACCCAGCTGGGCCGGGAGATCAGCCGTTCGATCTTCGGGACCGCCCGCCGCAGGCGATGACCGCGTCGGCGGTGATTACTCGCCGACGGTGACTACTCGCCTGCGGTGCTTACTCGCCTGCGGTGCTTACTCGGTGACCCCGTCGTGGTCGTCGTGCAGGCCGCCGCCGGTGCCCGAGCCGGTGGTCGGCACGGAGTCGACCGGCTTGCGCAGCGAGGAGATGTCGTGGGCGTAGGTGCCCACGGCGTTGGCGATGACCTTGATGTTGGCTTCGAAGGCCGTCATGTCGATGTTCTTCAGGTCGTCGCCCTTGGCGTGGTAGTTCACGTCGTACGCGACGCCCGCCGTGCCGCCGAACAGGGCGGCCTGGGCCGGGGTCTTGATGCCCTCGGCGCCGGTGAAGGTGCCGCCGGAGGGGATGCCGACCTCGATGAACGGGCCGTAGTCGGAGCGGCCGCTGAAGTCGGTGCCCTCGTGCGGGAGACCGCGCTTGTCCATGAAGTCGGTGATGTCGCGCTCCAGCTGGGCGGAGCCCTCGGGGCCCGCGCCGGCGCCGACGCCGTCCGAGTCGTCGCCGTCGTAGACGAACAGGCCGTAGTTCGGCGAGGCGATCATGTCGAAGTTGAGGTAGAGCTTGATCTCGCCCTTGTCGAGCGCCGTGAGGGTGTTCACGTAGTGCTCGGAGCCGAGGAGGCCGTTCTCCTCCGCGGACCACCAGGCGAAGCGGACCTTGTTGCGGACCTTGTCCTTCGACTTGGCGAGCTCCAGGGCCGTCTGGAGGAGGCCGGCGGAACCGGAGCCGTTGTCGTTGATGCCGGGTCCGGCGGTGACGGAGTCGAGGTGGGAGCCGAGCATCACGGTGTTCGCGGCGTTGCCGCCGCGGGTCTCCGCGATGACGTTGTTGGTGGAGCGGAGTTCGCTGAGCTGGCGGATCTCCAGCGAGAGCGAGACCGGGCCGTTCGCGAGGTCGGCGGCGAGCGCCACGCCCTCGGCCTGGGTGAGACCGCCGGTCGGGATCTTTCCGGCGGCCGGGTCGCCGAGGGTGCCGGAGAGCGCGCCCTCGGTGTTGTTGTAGATGACGGCGCCGACGGCTCCGGCCGCGGCGGCGTTCTGCTGCTTGGCGGCGAAGGTGCAGCCGCCGCGCTTGATCAGCGCGATCTTCCCGGTGAAGGTGCCGGTGGCGAAGTCGCCGGGCTCGCAGCCGGTGGTGCCGTCGGCGTCGACGGGCACGGCCGCGAGGGCCGCGGTGATGCCGCCGACCGGGGTGGACTTGGTGTACGTCATCGCCTTGATGTCGAGCGTGCGGGGCGCGGGGGCGACGACGGAGGCCTTCTCGGCGAGCGTCTGCGTGTACTGGAAGTCGAACTTCTGGTAGCGGACGTCGTATCCGGCCTTCTTCAGCTGCGTGTACACGTACGCGGCCGAGGCGTCGTGCCCGAGGGTGCCGGCCGCGCGGTTGCCGCCGGCCGAGTCGGCTATCGCCTGGAACTTCTGCAGGTGCTTGTAGGCGTCCTGTGCGGTGGTTTCGCGGACCAGCTTCTTCGCCAGCTTGGCGGCATCGCGGGCGGGTGCGGCCGTGGGGTCCTGCCCCGCGGTGGCGGGGGAGGCGAGGACCAGCGGGGTGGCGAGTGCGGCGGCGGCCAGGATGGCCGCGGCACGGCGCTGGGTTGCGTTCACAGAAGTCCTTCCCGTTACGGACGAGGTTGAGGGGAAGTTAGCGATATCCAGGGCATTCTGTGAACAGGTTCTGCGTAATTCCTGTCCGATTGAGCAGGATTGACATGTGGAGTTATCAATTCCCCGGCGCTTTACCCTCCTTGGCGGCTTTCGCCGCCTTCGCCGCCGCCTTCATCTCCTGCTTGTGCGCCCGCACCTTCGCCAGTGACTCCGGCCCCGTGATGTCCGCGGCCGAGCGGTACGACCCCTGCTCGCCGTACGCGCCCGCCGCCTCCCGCCAGCCCTTCGGCCGCACCCCGTACTGCTTGCCGAGCAGCGCCAGGAAGATCTGCGCCTTCTGCTTCCCGAACCCCGGGAGCGCCTCCAGGCGCGCGAGGAGCTCCTTCCCGGTCGCCACGCCCTCCCACACGGCCGAGGCGTCACCCCCGTACTCCTCCACCAGGAACCGGCACAGCTGCTGCACCCGCCCCGCCATCGACCCCGGGTACCGGTGGACCGCCGGCTTCTCCGACAGCAGCGCCGCGAACTCCTCCGGGTCCCGCGCCGCGATCTCGTGCGCGTCCAGATCGTCCGCGCCGAGCCGCGAGGCGATCGTGTACGGCCCGGAGAACGCCCACTCCATCGGCACCTGCTGGTCGAGCAGCATGCCCACGAGCGCGGCGAGCGGGGACCGCCCGAGCAGCGCGTCCGCGTCCGGCTGCTGGGCGAGATGGATGTCGGGCGTCTTCGGCACGGGACTCATGCCCCGATCATCGGGCCGGAGCCCCCCGCCCGCCCGGTGGGTTCACCCCTTCGCGAACCGGCCGGGCACGGGGAGCGGGCCCACCGGCACGCCGACGGCCCCTACCGGCCCTTGACGCGCACGTCCGGGTCCTCGCACCACTCCAGGACCGAGGCCCAGTCCCCGTACCCCGAGTCCGGGTTGAGGTGCTCGCCGCCCGGCACGTGGTCCACGTCGAGGCCGAGCGGGGTGCCGTAGTGCACGTCGGCGCCCTCGGGGCAGTACGGGTCCCCGTCGCCGTACACGAGACGGGCCGCGAGCCCCCGCTCCGCCAGGTCGAGTCCGTCGGCGAAGGCGGCGATGGCCGGGATCGAGGCGGTCACCCGCGGCGAGGGCGGCGAGACCAGGAGCACCTGGTCGGCGTCGGGCCGCCGCTCGCCCGCCCGCAGCCAGAGCAGGACCGACAGACTGTGCGCGAGGACGACGAACTCGCCTTCGGCCGGACGCCGCCCGTGCTCCTCCAGGGCCGCGAGCCAGTCCGCGAGGACGGGCGCGTCCGCGTCGGGCAGCTGCGGGTAGCGGACCTCGTGGCCGCGCTCCCTGAGCTGCCCGGCGAGCCAGTGCTGCCAGTGGCCGGGCGGACGGTGGTTCTGGAAGCCGTGGAGGATCAGATACGTGGTCACGGCACGATCCTGCGTCCGCCGCCCGCCTCCGTCCACCGCGGTCCACGGAGCGGTCGGCCGGAGGGGGCGGACGGAGGTCGGAGGGGACGGTCGGCGGGGACGGCCGGAGGGGGGTCGGAGGGGACGGTCGGCGGCCGACGTACTCCCGCAGGTGGCGGGCGGTCAGCCGCCCACGTAATCCCGCAGGTGGCGGGCGGTCAGGGTGTCCCCCTTCTCGACCAGCTGGGCGGGGGTGCCCTCGAAGACGACGCGGCCGCCGTCGTGACCGGCGCCGGGGCCGAGGTCGACGAGCCAGTCGGCGTGGGCCATCACGGCCTGGTGGTGCTCGATGACGACGACCGTGTTGCCGGCGTCGACGAGCCGGTCGAGGAGCGCGAGCAGCTGGTCGACGTCGGCGAGGTGGAGCCCGGTGGTCGGTTCGTCGAGGACGTAGACGGCCCCCTTCTCGGCCATGTGGATGGCGAGCTTGAGGCGCTGGCGTTCGCCGCCGGAGAGGGTGTTGAGGGGCTGGCCGAGGCGGAGGTAGCCGAGGCCGACGTCCTTGAGGCGGCCGAGGATGGTGCGGGCCTGGCCCTTCGCCGTGAAGAAGTCGTACGCCTCCTCGATCGACAGGGACAGGACCTCGTGGATGTTCTTCCCGTCGAGCCGGTACGTGAGGACCTCGGGCGTGAACCGCTTGCCCTCGCACTTCTCGCAGACGGAGGCCACACCGGCCGCGATGGCCAGGTCGGTGTAGATGAGCCCGAGGCCGTTGCAGTTCCCGCAGGCGCCCTCCGAGTTGGCGCTGAAGAGGGCGGCCTTGACGCCGTTGGCCTTGGCGAAGGCCGTGCGGATGGGGCCGAGGAGCCCCGTGTACGTCGCCGGGTTCGAGCGCCGCGAGCCGCGGATCGGGGACTGGTCGGCGACGACCACGCCCTCCCGGCCCGGCAGGTTGCCGTGGATCAGGGAGGACTTGCCGGAGCCTGCCACGCCGGTGACCACGGTCAGCACCCCGGTCGGGATCTCGACGCTCACGTCCTTGAGGTTGTGCTGGGTGGCGCCGGTGATCGAGAGGGCGCCGGTCGGGGTCCGCACCTCCTCGCGAAGCTTGGCCCGGTGCGAGAGGTGTTCGCCGGTGAGGGTGCCGGAGGTGCGCAGGCCCGGCACGTTCCCGCTGTAGCAGATCTCGCCGCCCGCGGTCCCGGCCCGCGGCCCGAGGTCCACGACGTGGTCGGCGATCTCGATGACCTCGGGCTTGTGCTCGACGACGAGGACGGTGTTGCCCTTGTCGCGCAGGCGGAGCAGCAGGTCGTTCATGCGCCGGATGTCGTGCGGGTGCAGTCCGGTGGTCGGCTCGTCGAAGACGTACGTGACGTCGGTGAGCGGCGAGCCGAGGTGGCGCACCATCTTCACGCGCTGGGCCTCGCCGCCGGAGAGCGTGCCGGACGACCGGTCGAGGCTCAGATATCCCAGTCCGATCTCCACGAGCGAGTCGAGCAGCTCGCGCAGGCCCGCGAGGAGCGGGGCGACGGACGGGTCCTCGATCCGGCGGACGAACGCGGCGAGGTCGCTGATCTGCATCGCCGAGCACTCGGCGATGTTGACCCCGTCGATACGGGAGGCCAGCGCGGCCCGGGTGAGTCGGGCCCCCTCGCACTCGGGGCAGGTGCGGAAGACGACCGCGCGGTCGACGAAGGCCCGGATGTGGGCCTGGAGCGCGTCCCGGTCCTTGGCGAGGAAGAGCCGCTGGACCTTCGGCACCAGGCCCTCGTAGGTGAAGGTGTTGCTGCCGACCTTCACCTTGCAGGTCGGCTTGTGGAGGAAGGCCTCCCACTCCTCCTCGGTGAAGTCCGCGAGCTTCTTGTCGGCGGGGTAGAAGCCGGATTCGGCCATGATCCGCCAGTACCAGGAGTCCACGGCGAAGTTCGGGACGGTGATCGCGCCCTCGGCGAGGCTCTTCTCCCGGTCCACGAGCTCGTCGACGTCGATGTCCGAGACCTCGCCGGCGCCCTCGCAGCGCGGGCACATGCCCTCGGGGAGGTTGAAGCTGAACGCCCCGGACGTGCCGACGTGCGGGGTGCCGAGGCGGCTGAAGACGATCCTCAGCATCGTGTACGCGTCGGTGGCCGTGCCCACCGTGGAGCGGGAGTTGGCGCCCATCCGCTCCTGGTCGACGACGATCGCCGCGCTGAGGTTGTGCAGCCCGTCCACGTCCGGGCGGGCCAGGGACTGCATGAAGGACTGGAGGAAGGCGCTGTACGTCTCGTTGATCAGCCGCTGCGACTCGGCGGCGATGGTGCCGAAGACGAGCGAGGACTTCCCTGAGCCGGAGACCCCGGTGAAGACGGTGAGGCGGCGCTTGGGCAGGTCGACGTCGACGTTCTTGAGGTTGTTCTCGCGGGCCCCGCGGACCTGGATGACGTGGTGGCCGTCCGCCGCGGCGGGTTCGTTCGTTCCGACGGGGTGGTTCATGCGTGCGCCCTCCGGTGGTCGTCCCAAGCTCGGACGGACAGGGTACTCTATACGGCGTACAAAGTTACGGCTTAACGCATCTGACCTGCGAGAATGAGTGCCATGGCGACCACCGGCGGGAAGAACCGCAGCGGGGCCGGCGACCCGGCCCGCACCCTGGAGCTGCTCTGGCGCGACAGCGCCCCGGCCCCCGGCGCGCGGCGCGGCCCCCGCCAGGGCCTCACCGTCGACGCGGTCGTCGACGCCGCCCTCGACCTCGCCGACGGCGGCGGCCTCGACGCCCTCACCATGCGCGCCGTCGCCCAGCGCCTCGGCGTCACCCCGATGACCCTCTACACGTACGTCCCCGGCAAGAGCGAACTGCTCGACCTCATGCTGGACACCGTCTTCCTCCGCATGGACCGCCCGCCGTTCGACCCCGGCGAACCCTGGCGCGCCCGCGTCACCTCCGTCGCCGACGCCAACCGGGCCCTGCACCTCCGCCACCCCTGGCTCGTCGACCTGCGCATCGTCCGCGCCCCGCTCGGCCCCGGCGTCATGGCCAAGTACGAGTACGAGCTCGGCGCCTTCGAAGGGCTCGGCCTCGACGACGTCGCCCGCGACTCCGCCCTCACCTTCGTCCTCGGCTCCGTACAGTCCAGTGCCCGGGCCGAACTCGACGCGCGGGCCGTGGAACGGGAGAGCGCCCTGTCCGACGGCGAATGGTGGGCCGCCCACGAGCCGCTCCTCGCCCGCGTCTTCGACGGCCGCCGCTTCCCCCTCGCCGGCCGCGTCGGCGAAGCCGCCGCCCTCGCCTACGGCGGCCTCTACGACGCGGACCACGCCTACGCCTTCGCCCTCGCCAGGGTCCTGGACGGCCTGGCGGCCCTGGGCGCGGGCGCAGCGGCGTCGGGCTGATCACGGCAGCCGGGGGCCTGTCAGCCCCGTGCGTCCGTCGGTCCCGCGCATCCGTCGGTCCCGTGCGTCCGTCGGTCCCGTGCGTCCGTCGGTCCCGTGCGTCCGTCAGTCCCGTGCGTCCGTCAGTCCCGCAGGGGCAGCAGCGCCCGTACCCCCGCTTTGAGGCGGTCGCTCGAGAGGTCCTGCTCGACCGTGAGGTGGTGCATGACGTCCGGGGAGAAGGACGCGAGCAGCAGGTGCGCGAGGAGCGTGCTGTCGGCGCCCGGTTTGAGCTGCCCGATGAGCAGGGCCACATGCGTGTGCATCACCCGGTAGGCGCCGCTGTGGTAGCGGGCGCGGGGTGCGGCGGAGTGCGCCGCCAGCAGTAGTTCGCGCTGCTCGCCGACCCGGTCGACGAGGGCGTCGAGGAAGGCGTCGAGCCGCTCGGCGGCCGGGGCGCCGGGGCCGAGGGGCGGTGGCCCGCTCATGTACGCCTCCTGGAACTGGCGCTCCCGGTCGTCGAGGAGGGCCCACAGGAGCTGGGAGACGTCGCCGAAGCGGCGGTAGACGGTGCCGACGCCGATGCCGCTGGCGTGGGCGACCTGGTTCATGGTGACGGCGTCGGGGCCCTGCTCGGCGACGATCCGGGCGGCGGCGTCGAGGATCTTGCGCCGGTTGCGGGCGGCGTCGGCGCGCTCCGGGGCGGGCGAGTCGACGGTGGGGAGCAGTCCGGGACCGGACAGGGGCGTGATCTCCGGCCCCGCTGCCGTCCCGGCTCCGGCCTGCGGTTTCTCCGTGCTCATCTGTCGACTCCCGCTCTTTCTTCCGGCTCGCCCGTGTTCCCCCTAGGTCGTTGCTCGTTGTTGAGCATACCCGTCCCCCTTGCAAACCGGATAGCGATCCGCTTAACTCGGAACATCGAAGCGGAAAGTAATCCACTTTCTTGGATCGAGGAGAGTTCGCCATGTCCGTCAAGGTCGCCGTCATCTACTACTCGGCCACAGGCTCCGTCCACCGGCTCGCCCAGGCCGTCGCCGAAGGCGCCGAGAAGGCCGGCGCCGAGGTGCGCCTGCGCCGCGTGCCCGAGCTCGCCCCCGACACCGCCATCGACGCGAACCCGGCCTGGCGCGCCCACGTCGACGCCGCCGGTGACGTCGAGATCGCCACCCTGGACGACCTGGAGTGGGCCGACGCGTACGCCTTCGGCTCCCCGACCCGCTTCGGCAACATCGCCGCGCAGCTGAAGCAGTACATCGACACCTCGGGCGGCCTCTGGCAGCAGGGCGTCATGGCCGACAAGCCCGCGACCGCCTTCACCAGCGCGCACAACGTCCACGGCGGCAACGAGTCCACGCTCCTCGCCCTCTACAACACCTTCCACCACTGGGGCTCGGTCATCGTCTCGCCCGGCTTCACCGACCCCTCCGTCTACGCCGCCGGCGGCAACCCCTACGGCACCGCCCACCCCGGCACCCACGGCACCCCCTCCGACGACGTCCTCCACGCCGCCCGCTACCAGGGCACCCGCCTCACCCGCTTCGCCAAGCGCCTGAAGGGCCTCGCGGACGCCTGACCGCCCGGACGGGATCGGCCGGCCGGGACCGCCGTACGGGATCCGCCGCCCCGATCGGCCGTACCGGGCCGCCGACCGGATCCCCGTACCGGATCCACTCACCCGCCGATACGACGAAGAGCACCCCCGGGGCCTCCCCAGGGGTGCTCTTCGTCGCTCCGTTTCCCGCCTACGCCAGCGACAGGAACAGCTTCTCCAGCCGCGCCCGCATCACATGCGGGTCCTCCCCGTCCTTGCGGCCGCCCTCGATGTCCGTCAGGCACTGCTGCAACCCGGTCGCGATGATCGCGAACCCGGCCCGGTCGAGCGCCCTGGAAGCGGCCGCGAGCTGCGTCACGACCTCCTCGCAGTCCCGCCCCTCCTCGATCATCCGGATCACGCCGGCGATCTGCCCCTGCGCCCTGCGCAGCCGGTTCAGCACGGCCTTCAGCTCGGCGCCCGCGAGATCGAGTTCCACAGCGACTCCTCCACAGATACCCCACGGGGTAATTTACTCCCCAGCACGGGGTTCCGTCGAAGACCAAGGATGACACCCACCCCACCCCCACCCCACCCCTCCCACCCGCACCGCCCCACCCACCCCCCCCGCGAGCCCCACCACAGCGGCGGGGCTCACGCACACCGGCCGCGCGGCCGGTCGGCGGGGGGTCAGTCCTGGGTCGGGCCCGACTCGTCGATGGGGCGGATGACGACGGGGTGGTCGGGGGAGCCGGGAGGGACGGGGCAGCGGGCGACCTGGGCGGCGATCTCGGTGACGCGGTCGAGGCTGGGGCAGTCGAGGACCCAGTAGCCGGCGAGGACTTCCTTGGTCTCGGCGTAGGGGCCGTCGGTGACGACGGGGTCGCCGTTGGCGTCGACGGTGACGAAGCGGGTCGTGGAGGGGGCGGCGAGACCCTGGGCGTCGAGCATCTCGCCCGTGGAGGCCAGTTCCTTGTTGATCGTGTTCATGTGGTCGTACATGGCCTGGAGCTGCGCCTTGTCCCAGGCGGGGCTGCCGGCCGAGCCGCGCCCGACCATGCCCTCGTAGTCGGCCTGCGACCCCTGGACCATCACCAGGTACTTCATGACGTCCTCCTCGTTGGCGTGTACGTCCCGCAGGGACGTGTTCTCGCAGGAGAGTCGTAGCCGGATCCGGGTTCTCGACACCGCGCGGGCGTCAGCTCGAAAAACGGGAGAAATCACCCGACCGCCTCATGATTCCCGTGTGAACGCATTCACCTTCTCCGCGGCCTTCATCGCCTTCTTCTCGGTCGTCGGCCCGCCCAAGGTCCTCCTCGCCTTCGCCGGCCTCGCCCAGGTCCACCCCGTCCGCCAGCTGCGGAACATCGCCCTCATCTCCTCGGGCGCGGCCGTCCTCGTCGGCCTGGTCACCGGCATCACGGCCCCCTGGATCCTGAACCTCTTCCACATCAGCACGCCCGCGCTCCAGCTCGCCGGCGGCGTCATCTTCTTCCTCTACGCCGTCGGGCTCGTCCTCGGCATGCACCTCGGCTCCGACGGCCCCCACCAGGACGCTCCCGACCTGGTCAGCGGCGTGCGCGAGCTGCTCATGCCGTACGTGGTGAGCCCGCTGGCCATGACCGCCGTACTGATCGAGGCGGCGGCCCGCGATTCCTTCAGCTGGCGTTCGACGGTCGTCGGCGCGTACGTGGCCGTCATCGCCCTCGACCTGGTCTGCGTCCTGCTCCTCACCCACCTCCTGCGCCGCACCCACCACGCCACCATCGAGCTCCTCGGCCGCCTCCTGGGCCTGCTCCTCGCCGCCGTCGGCGTCGACCTCGTCCTCGACGGCCTCTACGACCTCGGCGTCACGGGCCTCGAACTCCGCCACTGACCACCGCGCCCACCGCGCGAGAGGCGTCCGCACCCGGCTTCAGGCGGCGGCGGTCATGGTGGCGGTCAAGGCGGTGGTCGCGGTGCTGGTCACGGCGGTGGCAACGGCTGTGGCTACGGCGGGGGCTACGGCGGCGGAGTCCAGGAACTCCGTCACCGTCGTCACGAACTCGTCCTCCTTCTCGAACAGCACGACGTGACCGGCGTCGATCTCCGCGTACCTGCTCCCGGTGATCGCCGCGTGCAGCTCCCGGCTGTTCTCCACCGGGACCGTGGCGTCCCGCGTCGCGCCCACGACCAGCGTCTCCGCGGTGATCCGGGGCAGCAGCGCGCGGATGTCGACCCCCAGGTCGAGGGCCACGTGCCGCAGGGTGCCCGGGGTGGGCGGCATGTTGGGGATGAGGGCCTCGACGCCCTCGCGGCCGATCGCGTTGAGGAAGCCGCGGCTGAACCCGGTCATCGTCACGCTCCGCCCGAACCCCGCCGGGTCGGACGCGCCGAGGCGCTGCCACAGCGTGAACAGGTTCCGCAGGTACTCGTCGCCGTCGGTGTACGCCCAACCCGCCACCAGCACCAGCCGGTTGACCAGGTCCGGGCGCAGCGCCGCGACCGCCGCCGAGACCGGCGACCCCATCGAGAAGCCGAGCAGGTCCACCGGACCCGTACCCGCGTCCTCGATCACCCCGATCACCTGCGCCGCCAGCGTCTCGACCGTCAGCTCACCACCGTCGTCGACCGTCCGGTCGGCGCCCGACAGATCCATCGTGACGACCCTGCGGTCGCCGGTGAAACGCGGCGCGGTCCGACCCCAGTTGATGACCGCCCCGCCCGACCCGGTGCCGTGGACGAGCACCAGCGCGGGGCCCTCGCCCGCGCCCTCGATGTCGTAGTGGACGTGCGCGGTGCCGACGGTGACAGTAGCCATGATCATTGCTCCCGGTGGAGGGGGTGAGTGCCTGACACCGAGGACTCTGCCGACCCTCGCGACCACCCGGGAGAGCCCTTCCGACCCTGGGATCGCCGGTCCCTGGATGGAGCCTCGCGCCTCCGGCAGGATGATCCGCATGACGACGATCGACCGCCGCGAACTGGCCGACTTCCTGCGCCGCTCCCGCGACCGGGTCCGCCCGCAGGACGCGGGTCTCCCGGCCGGGCCCAGGCGCCGTACCCCCGGGCTTCGCCGCGAGGAGGTCGCCCAGCTCGCCGGGATGTCCGCCGACTACTACATCCGCCTGGAGCAGGCCCGCGGCCCGCAGCCCTCGCCGCAGATGCTCGCCGCGCTGGCCCGCGCGCTGCGGCTCGACACCGACGGGCGCGACCACCTCCACCTGCTCGCCGGCCACCGTCCGCCCGCCGGCCCCACGGCCGGCGACCACGTCTCGCCCGGCCTGCTGCACCTCCTCGACCAGCTGGACTCGACCCCCGCGCAGGTCCTCAGCGACCTGGGCGACGTCCTCGCCCAGAACGCGATGGCCCGCGCCCTCCTCGGCGGCGTCTGCACGGTGTCGGAGCACGGCCGCAACGTCGTGTGGCGCTGGTTCGCCGACGAGCGGGCCCGTACGGCGTACCCGCCCGAGGAGCACGCGTACTACAGCCGCCTCCACGTCGCCGACCTGCGCGCCGCCGCCGGCCGCCGCTCCCACGACCCGGCCTCCACCCGCCTCGTGGACCGACTGCGCGCCGTCAGCGACGAGTTCGCCGCGCTCTGGGCCCTCCACGAGGTCGCCGTCCGCCGCCACAGCCGCATGCGCGTCGTCCACCCGGTCATCGGCCCCGTCGACCTCGACTGCCAGGTCCTCCTCGCCCCGGAAGGCGAACAGCGCCTCGTCCTCCACACCCCGCCGCCGGGCACCGACGCGGCGGAGCGCCTGGCCCTCCTGAGGGTGGTGGGCACGGAGCAGTTCACGGCGGCCCCGTAACAGCTCACCGCCCCCAACAGCCCACCGACGACCAAGAGCCCATCGCCCACCAAGAGCCCACCGACGACCAAGAGCCCACCGACCACCAAGAGCCCACCGCCCACTGCCCACCAGCGGCTCACCGCCCGTAGCGCTGTTTTTCGTCAGCCGGCCGCCCGCTCCTCCAACGGCCGCCGACGCAGCCCGGGTTCGGTGAGGACGGGCGCACGCCAAGCGCCGTCGGGCTGGTAGAGGTTCGTCCCGGGCGGCACGATCGCGTCGATACGGTCCAGGACCTCGTCGGTGAGGATGACGGGCGCGCCCTTGAGCAGCCCCTCCAGCTGGTCCATCGTCCGCGGCCCGATGATGACGGAGGTGACCGCCGGGTGCGCGGCCACGAACGCGATGGCGAGTTCGGGCAGGCTGCAACCGATCTCGTCGGCGAGGGCGACGAACTGCTCGACGGCGTCCAGCTTGGCGGCGTTGACGGGCAGGGAGGGGTCGAAGCGGTGCGGGGTGAGCGCGGGCCGCCCGCTGGTGAGGTCGATGGGGGCGCCCTTCCGGTACCGGCCGGTGAGGAATCCGGACGCGAGCGGGCTCCAGGTCAGGACGCCCATCCCGTACCGCTGGGCCACGGGCAGCACGGACGCCTCGACCCCCCGCGCGAGCAGCGAGTACGGCGGCTGCTCGGAGCGGAAGCGGCGCAGCCCCCGCCGCTCGGCGACGGCGTGCGCCTCGACGATCTCCTCGGCCGGGAAGGTGGAGCAGCCGAACGCCCGGATCTTCCCCTGGGTGACGAGGTCGCCGAGGACGTCGAGGGTCTCCTCGACGTCCGTACGGTGGTCGGGCCGGTGCACCTGATAGAGGTCGATCCACTCGGTGCCGAGCCGCTTGAGGCTGTTCTCGACGGCGAGCGTGATCCAACGCCGCGACGAGCCGCCCTTGTTGGGCCCTTCACCGCCCATCGGGAAGTACACCTTGGTGGCGAGGACCGTCTCCTCCCGCCGCCGCGGATCGCGCAGCGCCTTGCCGACGATCTCCTCGGACTCGCCCGCCGAGTACATGTCGGCGGTGTCCACGAAGTTGATGCCCTGGTCCAGGGCCGCATGGATGATCCGTACGGACTCCTGGTGATCCGCATTCCCCACCGCACCGAACATCATGGTGCCGAGGCAGTACGTGCTGACGTCGATCCCGGTCCCGCCGAGTACCCGATAGCGCATGCGCGCACTCTAGGAACTGGAGTGCACTCCAAGGCAAGAGGGAAAAGGGCCGTCGAGGCGCCCTCCCCTTTTCCCTGGAGACTCTCTCTAGGCCGCCCCCACCCCGCCCTCCCGCAGGAACCCGACGATCAGCCGGTGCAGCACACCGGCCCTCTCCAGGTGGACGTCGTGCCCGGTGCCGGGCACGCTCGCGCCGTGCAGCCCGGGCCGGATCCCGACCATCTGCGCGTACTCATCGCCGCCGATGATCCCGCCCTGGGCGCCCTCCCCGAGGACGGCGAGCGTGGGGCAGGCGACGGCCGTCCACTCGTCCCAGAAGCCGCCGGCGGCGTTGTCGTCGAGGGACCGCACCATGAACTCGGGATCGAAGCGCGGCCACAGCCCTCCGTCGCGTTCCTCGAGCCCGCTCGCCCATCCTTCCCCCACGGCTTCCTTCCCGCCGCCGAGGTACGCGACGGCTGCTTCCCGCGAGGTGAACGGCACCGGCCACGACCGCAGCCACGCCCCGATCCCCTCCTGCGTACCCGGGTCCGACGGGCCGGGTCCGGCCTCGACGAGGACGAGCGCGCGCGACAGCCCGGGGTGGGCGGCCGCGGTGAGGAAGGCGGTGTGTCCGCCGAGTGACTGTCCGACCAACACGGGCCGGTCGAGCGCGAGTTCGTTGACGACGGCGACGACGTCGGCGACGTACGCGGTCCGCGAGGCGTCCCCGGGGTGCCGCTCGCTCGCCCCGTGCCCGCGCTGGTCGAGGGCGACGACCCGGTAGCCGGCATCCCGCAACAGGCGCGCGCTCGCGTCCCACTCGCCGGCATGCCCGGCGAGCCCGTGGAGCATCAGGACGTCGGGCCCGGAGCCTCCCCAGTCACGGCAGGACAGCCGTACGCCGCCCCGCACCACGACCCGCTCGGACCAAGAAGTGGAAGCCATCCCCGCATCCTCTCCTAAGGGTTGAGGAGTTGGTCGGCCACGGCGGTGCGGGCGTACAGCACGGACCGCCCGCTGCGGTGGGCGGTGACCAGTCCGGCGTTCCGCAGGGCGATGAGGTGCTGGGAGACGCCCGCGGCGGACAGCCCGCAGTGGCTGGCGAGCTGGGTCGTCGAGGACGGGGTGTCGAGCTCGGTGAGCAGCAGGGTCCGCGAGCGCCCGAGGACGGCGGCGACGGCGTCGGTGGCGGCGGTGGTACGGGGCTCCCAGACCGTTCCGATTCCTCGTGCGGGGTAGGCGAGTTGGGGCGGGTCGGGGTGGACGGACCGGGTGAGGACCCGCGGCCAGGCGAAGACGGACGGGATGAGCAGCAGCCCGGAGCCGGCCTGGTCGCGGGTGAGCGCGCAGTGGCGGCGTACCAGCCGCAGCGTGCCGTCGTCCCACCGCACCGTCTCGTGGAGTTCGCTCAGCACCCGCGCCGAACCGTGCTCGGCGACCTGCCGGGCCCGGTGGAAGACGTCGGCCTCCAGGACCTTCTGGATCCGGGCCCAGTAGGGGGCGAGGGCGATCTCCCAGTACGACTCGATCTCGTCGGCGATCCTCCCCAACGCCTCCTCCGGAGCCTCCCGAAGCACGCGCGACCGGAGGTTCCCGCCCGAGCCGTTCTCCCCCCGTTCCTCCCGCCCCAGCCTGTCGAGGTCGTCGCGCACCTGCTCGGCCGGGGTGCGGCGGATGGCGTCGAGCTCGGCCTCCAGGGTGGGGAAGGGGCCGGCGGGGGTCGGGGTGAGGAAGTCGGCGAGGTACCCGTGGCCGGGGACGAGCGCGTCGAGCCACCCGCGGTCGAGCCCGGCCCGTGCGATCCGCGGCCGGACCTGGGCGACCCACCGCCGGTGCGGGGCGGTGTCGGGCTGCCGGACGAGGATGCGGTAACTGGTGACGACCTCCCACATGGGGGAGACGGCGAAGCGGGTCTGGGCGAGGTCGGCGGCGGAGAAACTGAGCCCGGATTCCATACGTCCACTTCCCCCAAGTCACACATTCCGGCCTACTGCCCCGAATGGATTCGGCTCCAGCTTAATCATTGGAGGCGCTCGGCCCCTGGGCGCAGCCTCCTCCCATGCCCTCCTCCTTCCGCGGCCTCCCGCCCGTCGTCTGGACGATCTTCGCCGGCACGATCATCAACCGCCTCGGCTACCTCGTCACCCCGTTCCTGGTCTTCTTCCTCGCCTCGCGCGGAGTGACCGGCACCGACACCTCGTACGTCCTCGGCGCCCTCGGCGCGGGCAACCTCCTCGGCCCGGCCGTCGGCGGCATCCTCGCCGACCGCCTAGGCCGCCGCCCCACGATGCTCATCGGCCTGATCGGCGCCGCGGCAGCCCAGGGCGCCCTCTTCCTCGCGCCCGGCGTCTGGACGATGGCCGCGGCGGTCCTGCTGATCAGCGCGGCCGGCAGTGCCGTGTCCCCCGCCGCGTACGCCCTCCTCGCCGACGCCGTCGACGCCGACCGCCGCCAGCGGGCGTACGCCCTCTTCGGCTGGGGCGTGAACATCGGCAGCGCCGTCGCCGGCGTCCTCGGCGGCTACCTCGCCGCCCAGGGCTACTGGCTCCTCTTCGCCGTCGACGCCGGCTCGATGCTCCTCTTCGCCCTGGTCGTCGCCGTCCGCCTGCCGGAACCGAAGCGGACGGACACCGCCGCGGCGGCTCAGGACGGCCTCGGTTACGGCGTCGTCCTCCGCGACCGCCTCGCCCTGCTGCTGCTCCCGCTCTTCGGCGTCCAGCTCTTCGTCTACTCGCTCACCGAGGTCGCCCTGCCGCTCGCCGTCCACGACAGCGGCCTCTCTCCCGCCGTGTACGGAGCGATGGCGGCGGTCAACGCCGTCCTGGTCGTCGCCCTCCAGCCGTTCGCCACCGCCCGCCTGGCCCGCCTCCCGCAGCTCGCGGTCCAGAGCGGGGGCAGCGCCCTCATCGCCCTGGGCGTCGCCCTCACCGGCCTCGCCGACGGCATCGCCGGCTACACGCTCTCGGTCGTCGTCTGGTCGCTCGGCGAGGTCGTCGTCGCCGGCATCGCCGCCGGCGTCGTCGCCAACCTCGCCCCCGCCCACGCCCGCGGCCGCTACCAAGGGGCCTTCAGCTGGACCTGGGGCCTCGCCCGCTTCGCCGCCCTCACCCTCGGCGTCGCCACCTACACCACCCTCGGCCCCACCACCCTCTGGTGGACCGCCCTCCTCGCCGGCACCACCACCGCCGCCGCCACCCTCGCCCTCACCTCCCGCGTCACCCGCCGCACCACCCACACCCTCGCCGCGTGACCCCGCCCCGCCCCTACTTCCCCTCGGCCAACGTATGGGCCACGAGCGCGTTCGCGTGCCCGTGGCCCATCCCGTACTCCGCCTTCAGCCACGCCACCAACTCCATGTGCTTCCCCAGCGGCGACGCCCCGATCAGCTCCTTCCACTCCCCGATCGGCCTCCCGTACTTCTTCTCGATCGACGGAAAGTAGCTGGCAGGCCCCTTCACCACGTTCTCGGCCACGACGCTCTCCTCATCCCAGACGGTCAACTACCACTTCAGACCGCCACCCCACCCCAAACTCATCGCCCCCCGCCCCCTCAATCCCGCCGAATCTGCTCCGGCTCCACATGCCTCCGCACCATCGGCACCGACGCCACCCCCGCCACGACCATCACCACCACCGCACACCCCACCAACACCGGCAACCCCTCCCAGTCCCAATGCACCGCCCCACCCCCCGTAATCAGATAGCTCGACTCCGCCAACCACCCCGCCACCACCGCCGCCCCCAACCCAACTCCCAACGGCACCACCACCTGCACCACCTGCACCACCCTCAACGTCCCTGCCCTCGCCCCCAACAACACCAACGCCGCCACCTCCCCCCTCCTCTCCATCCCCCTATCCGCCACCGCCACCACAAACGCCGCCACCCCGATAACCAGCCCCAACACCATCCCCACCACCAACAAACTCCGAATCACCCTCAACTGCGCCATCGAATCAATCACAATCCCCACCGGATCCACCGCCGCCGTAGGCGCCACCGCCCCAATCCCATCCAGCACAGAACGCACGGTCTCGGGATCGGAATCACTGAGAAGCGTGAGGGTGCCGTGCGAATCCGCCAGGCCTGCCGGAGCGAGCGAAGGAGGTACGAGAAGAGCGCCCGCCTTGAAAGCGGACACGCCCCATGTCCGCAGGGCGACTCGCTCGGCCGGCACGGTCACCAGAACCTTCCGGCCGTCCCCCAACGCGAAGGGGTACTTCTCTCCCGCCTTCGGGTCGTACCAGTACGGCGTGCTCTCGTCCCGCAACTGCATGACGCGGCCGTCCACACAACCCCGGGCCTGCCGCGCATACGCCGCAAGCTGCGCACACGTGCCGACCACCAGGTCAGCGTGCGCCACGTCGCTCCCGTCCAGCGGATCCCACGAGCTGTACGACACAGTCGCGTCCCGCACCCCGGGAACCTCGGCCAGCGCCTCCCGTTGTGCCGGCGACACATCCTTCAGCCGAATGTCGTACTCCTGAAGCGGCCCGCTCCGCCGACTCACCTGGTCCAGCTCGATCAACACCCCCTGCGTCAGCGACGCCCCGAACACCAGCAGCACGAGCCCCGTCACCACCCGCAACGACGCCCCCGGATCCACCTCTGTCCGCCGCATCGCCAACGCCACCGGCAGCGACGTCGCCACCCCCGCCACCCGCCGCGCAATCCACGCGATCACCGGCGGCAACCCGAAAACAAGCCCAGCACCGGTCAACAACACAGCCCCAGGCACCAACAGCGACGCCGCCGTCCCTCCCGACGGATCCCGCCCCATCGCACTGGCCACGCAATACCCCGCGACAACCCCCAGCCCAGGCACCAATAGCAGCAACCCGAACTTCCTCGGCGCCTTCCGCTCCCCCGTCCTCCGCACACTGATCGGCGACAACGCAGCCCGCCGAGCACCGAAATGCCCCACCACCCACGCAAGCGCCGGACACCCAAACAAACACACGACCACCGTCGACGCCTCGGGTCGCCCATCACTCGGATACCAATGCAACCCAGGAAGCCCGACCCGTGCCATCACCTCATTGACCCCGAGATACCCCACGACCCCAAGCAGGGCACCAACTGAGGCCGCCACCACGTTCTCCCCCGCATTGACCCGCAGCGTGTCCTTCACACTCAGGCCCACCAGCCGAAGCGCAGCAAGCCGCCGCGCACGCGACTCTCCGGACAGCCGCGCACAGACGGAGAGGAAGATGACGAGGGGAAGCAGCACGATGCACCCGAGGGTGAAGCGCAGGATGCTGAGGGTCGATGGTTCGACGATCTGACGCCACGATCGACTGGTGCCGAAGCTACCCAGCTCTCCTGCCTCAGTCAGCTCAGCAGGGGTGGTGCCGATATAGGCGTACAGATCTTCGGTGTCGCCCAATCCTTCTGGTGAAATGATGCCAGTGACGCGACCGGGGACCAGACCGGCTGCATTCGGATTGGCAGCCAGAATCTCGGCGAGCTTCGGTGAGATCACCGCTTCGCCGGCGTCAGGAAGCTGTGTAATGCCCGGGGGCACGGGAGCAGGCCCAGCACTTCTCCGTGCGACGAAGACCCGATGGAGCGGTTGCGACCCGTAAGGATCCCGGAATTCCTGGTAAAGAAAGCTACTTGTTCCCATCGCGGGCTCGCGCGCAGCTGTACGCCCGTCATGAGCGGTGAGGATCGATGGGATCGTGAGGACGGCGGCCAGGCACGCCACTCCGAGTGCCGACCCAAGCGTCATCAGTAGGAATCGGGCCTGTCCCCGACGCCCGCTGCCGCGCAGCAACCGCATTCCGAGGACGAGCGGGTTCACGCCGCCACCCTCTGGGCCAGAAGGCCGTCCGACATCGTGTACTGCGTGTCGGCCCTCGCCGCGACCTCGGCATCGTGCGTGACGATGACCACGGCTGTCTTCTGCCTCCGCGCCAGCTGAAGGAACTCCTCCAGCACGGCAGATGCATTGACGCTGTCAAGGGCGCCGGTCGGTTCATCCGCGAACACCACGTCAGGCCTATGGACCAGAGCTCTTGCCACCGCGACACGCTGGCTCTGGCCGCCTGACAGCTTCGAGGTTCTGCGTCGCAATAGATCGCCCATCCCGAGCCGTCCCAGCACCTGGGCGGCCATGGCATGGGCATGCGTCTTACTGATTCCAGCGAGCCGGAGGGGAAGGGCCGTGTTCTCTTCCACGGTCAGCTCGGGCAGGAGCTCCCCGTACTGGAAGACGAACCCCAGGCGTGTACGTCGCAGGGCACTCAGCTCCCCGTCTGGGAGCGAAGAGAGTTGCACGCCGTCGAAGGTCACGGTTCCGCTGCTCGGCGGCAGAACTCCTGCGAGGCAGTACAGCAGCGACGATTTCCCCGATCCGCTACTTCCCATGATGGCGGCCACTTCACCGCGCTCGAGTGTGAAATCTGCGTTCCGTACGGCTTGCTCGGTGCCGTAGAGGAGATCCACGCCCTCGGCGCGGAGGATGACGTCCATCGTGGTGCGCTCCTTGGGGGCGGGGAGCCGCGCCTAAGCGGCTCCCCAGATCCGATGACTACTTGCGGGAGAACAACCGCTCCGGTGAGCAGTAATCAGGCCGCAGGGATCCGCGGTCGATGCACGCGTGCATCCTCACCTGCTTGGTCTTGAGGACCGCACCGTCGGAGAACACCTTGTCGACCTTGATGTGCCTCCTCTGGACGCCTGTGAGGTGGCCCCACGCGTAGCCCTCGACCCTGATACGGAGGTACACGTTGTGGCCGTCGTCGTTGTTCTCGTCGCGCAGAGTGCCCTTCACATGCAGGCCGCTCGGGATCTTGGTCGTCGGCTGCCACTGGTACGTGCCGACGAAACCGACCCCCGGCGTCCGCATCACCAAATCGTGGGCCGAATCGGCCACCGCCACCCCCATCCCCCCGAAGAACAACCCCGCAGCCACCACCGCTGTAGCCAACTTCCGCATCGATAACCCCTGTTTGGTCGAGCGCCGACTGGTCATCACAGAAAGTATCGGCATGACTACATAAGGATGCGCGCAGTAACGTCCCTCCCTCTCATGACCCCTCGATCCGGTGAACGGGGGGATCAGGCGTGACGGGGAGGGGGTCGGGGGTGGGCAGGGCGGCTGGTCGGGTGCCCGTAGGGGTGATCGTCGGTGAGCCTGCGTGAAGGGGTGGGGGAGCGTCGCCAAGGTGGCGCGCATGCACTCTTCGTTTTTCTCTTACGGCTCGGGTTTCACCTCTCTGTCTTCCGCGCGGCTGCGGCGCGCGTTGGTTCCGTTTGCGGCTGCCGTCGCCTTGTTGGGTACGGCGGGGACGAGCGTGGCCGGGGCGGTGGAGGCGTGTGGGTCGGTGATCACGGCGCCGCTGGCGCGGCCGGTGGCGGCGGATGATCCGTGCCCTAGTACGGATCCGGTGGTGTGCAGGATCCGGGTGTTGCCGATGGACGAGAAGGTGGAGGCCCAGCGGACGCGGATGCGGTACCACGGGCTGCTGGAGGACATGCACCGCACCGAGGCGGCGATGCGGGAGGCGGGGTTCACCGATGAGGAGATCGCGCGGGAGCTGGTCGACATGCGGAACCAGGCGAAGGAGATCACCAGGGCTGGGATGAGTCCGGAGGAGGTGCGGGTGCTGGAGGAGCGGAACATCGCGAAGTACGGGAATCCGCTCGGGCCGACGGCGGATCAGCTGTACGCCAAGTACGGCTCGTGGCAGAAGGTGATCGACGCGTCGATGCGGACGAGTTACGCGGTCGACCGCGAGTTGAGCCTCGAGTACCGCCCCTGTCCTGTGTAGCGGCTGAGGGGCGGGGGAGGGGGAGGGGGAGGGTGGTCGAGGCCGGCCGGACTTTCGTCTTTCCGCGCTGCGGGCGACTGAGACGCACGTCACTCTGCGCCTGGGCGGCGACGGCGTTGCCTCCGTCCCCGGCAACGTCGAAGGGCCCCACCGCGAACGGTGGGGCCCTTCAACGAATTGCCCGGTGAGAGCAATGGCGGAGGATACGAGATTCGAACTCGTGAGGGGTTGCCCCCAACACGCTTTCCAAGCGTGCGCCCTAGGCCACTAGGCGAATCCTCCGGGGCAAACAATACAAGACGTTGAGGGGTGCTCGCGAACGTGATCGGTACGAGGGGCGTCGGGGTGGGATTGCGGGTGGGGTCGCGGGTGGGACCGAGGGAGGGAGGGGCACGGGGGGTGCTGGGGATCGGGTACGCTGGGCGGAGCCCCTCACGCGGTGCTATCTGACTGAACTCCCCCAGGGCCGGAAGGCAGCAAGGGTAGGTCGGCTCTGGCAGGTGCGTGGGGGGCGCTTGCGTTTCCGGGGGAGCCGGCGGGCGGCACGGGCGCAGCCGGTGGTTCGGGGACGGGCGGAGCCGGTGGGGCCTGGGATAGGCGCAGCCGGTGGGTCCGGGGGACTGGCGCGCAGCCGGTGGGTCCCGGGACCGGTGGGGTCGGGCGCAGCCGGTGGGTTCCGGGACGGGCGGAGCCCGCTGCGTCCGGGAACGGGTGCAGCCAGTGGGTGCCGGGACCGGTGGAGCCGGTGGGTCCCGGGAGGGGCGGAGCCCGCGGGGCCGGGAACGGGTGCAGCCAGTGGGTGCCGGGACCGGTGGAGCCGGTGGGTCCCGGGAGGGGCGGAGCCCTCGGGCCCGGGGCGGGCGGGGGCGGTTTTTCCCGGGTTGTCGGTGGGCGCCTATAACCTCGTAGTTGTGTCGTCTCTCGCGCTCTACCGCCGCTATCGTCCGGAGTCCTTCGCTGAGGTCATCGGGCAGGAGCATGTCACTGACCCGTTGCAGCAGGCGCTGCGGAACAACCGGGTCAATCACGCGTACCTGTTCAGTGGGCCGCGTGGGTGTGGGAAGACGACGAGTGCGCGGATCCTGGCGCGGTGTCTGAACTGCGCGCAGGGGCCGACGCCGACGCCGTGCGGGGAGTGTCAGTCGTGTCGGGACCTGGCGAGGAACGGGCCGGGGTCGATCGACGTGATCGAGATCGACGCGGCGTCGCACGGTGGTGTGGACGATGCGCGTGACCTGCGGGAGAAGGCGTTCTTCGGGCCGGCGTCGAGCCGGTACAAGATCTACATCATCGACGAGGCGCACATGGTCACGTCGGCGGGGTTCAACGCGCTCCTGAAGGTGGTCGAGGAGCCGCCGGAGCACCTCAAGTTCATCTTCGCGACGACGGAGCCCGAGAAGGTCATCGGGACGATCAGGTCGCGGACGCACCACTACCCGTTCCGGCTGGTGCCGCCGGGCACGCTGAGGGACTACCTCGGCGAGGTGTGCGGGCAGGAGGGCATTCCGGTCGCGGACGGGGTGCTGCCGCTGGTGGTGCGGGCCGGTGCGGGGTCCGTGCGTGACTCGATGTCGGTGATGGACCAGCTGCTGGCGGGGGCCACCGACGACGGTGTGACGTATGCCATGGCGACGTCGCTGCTGGGTTACACGGACGGCTCGCTGCTCGACTCGGTGGTGGACTCGTTCGCGTCCGGGGACGGGGCCGCGGCCTTCGAGGTGGTCGACCGGGTGATCGAGGGGGGCAACGACCCGCGGAGGTTCGTCACGGACCTGCTGGAGCGGCTGCGGGACCTGGTGATCCTGGCGGCGGTGCCGGACGCGGCGGAGAAGGGGCTCATCGACGCCCCCGTCGACGTGATCGAGCGCATGCAGGCGCAGGCGTCGGTCTTCGGGGCCGCCGAGCTGAGCCGGGCGGCGGACCTGGTCAACACGGGGCTGACGGAGATGCGGGGCGCCACCTCGCCCCGGCTCCAGCTGGAACTGATCTGCGCGCGCGTGCTGCTGCCCGCCGCCTTCGACGACGAGCGCTCGCTCCAGGCCAGGCTCGACCGCCTTGAGCGCGGAGCCGCCGCCGCGCCCGCGCCCGTCTTCACGCCCGGGCCGCCGGCGCCCGCCCTGGGGTACGTGCCCGGGCCCGAGGCCCACACGCCGATGGCACCGCCGCCGCCCGCCCCGGCTCCCGTACAGGCGGCTCCCGTACAGGCGGCTCCCGTGCACGCGGCCCCCGTCCAAGCGCAGCCCGCGCACGCCGCGCCCGCGCCCGCCTTCCAGCAGGCCCCGCAGCCCGCGCCCGCGCAGGCGCAGCCCGCCGCGACGCGTCCCGGGGCCTGGCCGGGGGCAGCCG